>DKPS01000232.1:6077-82098 GCA_002471345.1 Saprospiraceae bacterium UBA7328 | reverse complement strand
TGGTGGTGATGTTGAAATGGTAACGATAAAACTAACTGAACGGCGAAAAAACAAAAACTGATTGGTGTAAAAACGTATATAATTTTTATATTTGCTGTCCAATTAAAATGGCGTCTTGACCGAGTGGCTAGGTAGAGGTCTGCAAAACCTTGTACAGCGGTTCGAATCCGCTTCCGACCTCAAAAAACCCTTTATCGGAATCGATAAAGGGTTTTCTTTTTTATGTTCGCTAATAGTTGTTAGCCATCCTTAAGAATCCATTTTATTTCAGACCTTTGAAGCTTAAAAAAATTTCATGAAATCAGGTCTCAAAGTTTTTGCTCCTGCTACCGTAGCTAATGTGGGAGTAGGTTATGACATTCTGGGCTTTGCTATTGATAAACCTGGTGATGAAATAATTGTACGTCAAGGAAAGAAAAAAGGCCTTGTTATAACTAAAATTACAGGCTGCAAGAAGAAGCTTCCCTTAGAAGTAGAAAAAAATACTGCTGGTTATGGAGCTCAGAAATTACTAGAACACCTAGGCCTAGAAGACGAACCCATAGAAATGGAAATCCATAAAAAGATGCCTTTCGGAAGCGGATTGGGGTCAAGTGCAGCAAGTGCTGCTGGGGGTGTTTATGCTATTAATGAATATCTAAGGCGTCCATTGTTTTCTAAAGAACTTGCACGGTTTGCGGTATTGGGAGAAAGTGTCGCTGATGGAGCTATCCATGGAGACAATGTAATTCCTTCTCTTTTGGGGGGTATTGTACTTATCAGAGACAACGACACTTTTGATTTTATCAAAATACCTGTTCCTCCAGGATTGCATGCCTTTGTTATTTATCCTCATGTAGAAATTATGACAAGAGATGCTCGAGCGGTATTGGCTGATCAAGTTGAGCTAAAAAAACATATCAGGCAAAACGGCAATCTCGGAGCATTGATTTCAGGTTTTTATACCAGCAACCTCGAACTTATACAAAGATCATTACAAGATCATATTATAGAACCTCAAAGAGCAAAGCTCGTCCCTCATTTCTATGAACTTCAGAACATTGCCCTTACAAACGGTGCAATGAATTATACGATTAGCGGCGCGGGGCCAAGCATGTTTGGTTTCTGTTTAAACAGCTTGATCGGGGAAAACATTCTTGAAAAGTTGAAATCTCATTTAGCTGATAAAGGCATAGAAAGCGACTTTTATATTTCTACCATCAACACTACTGGTACTTATAAATATTAATTGATAAACCCTGACAATGAAATATTACAGCACTAAGAATAAGTCTCTACGTGTAGATTTAAAAACTGCAGTTCTTCACAGCCTTCCAGCTGATAATGGACTTTATATGCCTGTGACAATAAAGGCCCTCGATAAATACTTATTGGATAATATTGAAGAGTTTTCATTTCAAGAGCTGTCTTACAATATTTGCCACCAGTTCTTAGAAGAAGACCTGAGCAATAGAGAAATTGATTCTGTTATCTCATCATCTATAAATTTTGATGCCCCCGTTATTCATCTTTCTAAACAATTAAAATCTTTAGAGCTTTGGCATGGCCCATCTTTGGCCTTTAAGGACTTTGGAGCGCGATTTATGGCGGCGCTTATGAGTAAATTGGTAGCTGGGGAAAATAAAACCTTGGACATTTTGGTCGCCACAAGTGGAGATACTGGTGGTGCTGTTGCATCTGGTTTTTTTAATGTTCCAAATATCAATGTTACTATACTTTATCCTTCTGGTAAAGTCAGTTATCTACAGGAAAAACAACTCACCACCTTAGGGAAGAATATTAAGGCTTTAGAAATCAATGGGACATTTGATGATTGTCAGGGTTTGGTTAAAAAGGCATTCTTAGATAAAGAGTTGAATACTAGGCTAAACCTGTCATCCGCGAATTCAATAAATATTGCAAGACTTATACCACAAACTTTTTATTACTTCCAAGCTTATAAACAAATAGAAGCTAGTATTCGAGATCAGATTGTATTTTGTATTCCTTCTGGAAATTTTGGTAATCTGACAGCCGGGCTTTTAGCCAAAAAAATGGGTCTTAATTATGCCAAATTGATAGCAGCAACAAATATCAATAATGTAGTGCCCAAATATTTAGAAACTGGTGACTATAACCCCATAGCCTCTTTCTCTACAATATCAAACGCTATGGATGTAGGTAACCCATCCAATTTTCAGCGAATGCTAGATTTGTTTGATCATGATAGCAAGCAAATGAGAAGTGTGATAGTGCCTTTCTTTTATGATGATGACACCACACGAAAATCTATGAAATCAGTGAAAAACAAATACAACTATACTGCTGACCCTCATGGTGCTGTCGGTTTTGAAGCCTGTGAACAGTATCTCAAAAATCACACAAATGCCACTGTAATAAATTTTGAAACAGCACACCCAGCAAAGTTTTTAGATGTAATGACAAGTGTCGGAATGTCTGTGGACGTTCCAGACCGACTCAAAAGGTTAGAGTCGAAAGAAAAAGATTCAGTCAAAATGGATTCTAATTTCAGCTCTTTCAAATCTTATCTTATGGATAAATAAAAGAAGGTCTCATAATTTGGGTTTCATTATGATTGGTGTAGGTGAGTTAATTTTTTATTTGTTGACATCATAGGGGTTTAATCCATTTTTAGGGTCTAAATAAATATCCCCCACTTCATATGTCGTCTTAAAAAAGATTTGATGAAAAAATTTGTTTTTTCCTTAGCACTAATCATATTCGGTTTTTCTTCTCTATTTGCTTTAGAGTCTCAAATTATTCTTATTAACTCAGAAGCCTATTTGGTTGACCTTGACGTCAATTATGATGTAATAAACATTCATGAAAGGATACCTGATTACTTTCAAGATCACTCAAGTCATGAAGAAATACTAGCTACTTACAAACAATCATCCAAACATCAGGATATCGGGTATAATTGTAACAAATCCAAATCTGATGTATTTAATTTTGTTCAAATCGCCAAAACTAGATCTTGTTCACAACACATTGGTTTTCAACATTTTATCTCAAATTTAGGAGGTTATAATGATTTTAAACCAGACTATTGGAGGAGAGATTTGGGCTCTGATGGTTTGCGTTATCCATCCATTGTCTAACAAAAAGGGTCAAATCTCTATTCTCATTAATATCTATAAACCCTAAATATTTGTGCCTTTCATTGAAGGCCTTTCTCAGGTTTATTTCTCCTTCATATTGAATCTCACATTTTGCCCTTTTTTTCAAGCTATTAGCTATATATTCTTGTTCAGTTTGCCCCTTTGTAGGAATTAAAAGAGCTCTCTTCTTAAGTTGATACAAATCCATAATTGTACTATAACCAGACCTGGATACAACTAAGTCAGACTGTAATAGAACATTATTTAGTCTCTGTGTGGTCATTGATGAAACAATCTTCAAATTGGTTTTGATACTTCTTATTGTTACTGGCTCATCAGTTTTGCCTTGAATAATAATGATTCTTTTATCCTCCATTTGAAGGGCCTGTCGAATCAACTCTTCTTCAAGGTCTGTTCTCTTTGGCTCTGGCCCAGACAAAACAATACAGATGTCATAAAGTAGTGAAGATGGGTACCATTTCATTCGCGATAAGATGCCAAGATATTTAGAGTCGAAAGAATGGTTGTGACTGAGTTCATTCGCCATTCCTGGACTTTTTTCAAAATCAGGAATCCATACTTCATCAAAATTCGCTATATACTTTTGATTGAGATGGTTTGCAATTTTATTGGACCATGTAGAAGGCGTAATAATATTTACCTGGTGTGACAAAAAAATAGACCTTGCAGTTGTATTATAACATCCAAAACGGTTGTCTGACAGAATAACATTTAAAGTATTCTCCTTAACAAGAGTTTCAATCACTCTTTTTTCTTCTTTTATAGCTCGATTTATTCTTAATGCTTGCCTTAATATTGTTCTTGTAAAATTTGAGCCATTATAATTAACCCCATAGGACGGTAAGTCAAAGTATTGAAGTTTTGGAAACTCTGATTTTAATAACTCTCCAGCCCTCCCGTCTGAAGCGAGTATCACTTCACAACCTTCATTTAGAAATGAATCAATTAATGGAACAGATCTAGTTGTATGTCCTAAACCCCAATTTAATGTTGCGACAAGAATCTTCATATGGATGTTTAATGAAGGTAATTATTCCTTGATTCTAATAACTAACATCCATTCTTTAAACTAATATTTAAGGCTTTCCGTTAGTGGTAATATCTAATTTCAGAAAGTCTTACATTAGACCTATTAAAAAACTATCTAAATGAAAAAAATACTTCTTTTATTGATGTTCATAAATGTCTCTCTTTTTGCTCAAGAGAACATGAATAACGATCCTTTTAAACAAATAACCGACCTGCTTCCTACCCCTAACAGCTATAGGAATGCTTCAGGAGCTCCTGGTCATGCATACTTTCAGCAGAAAGCTGATTATGTTATGAATATCACCCTAGACGATGAAACACAAAGAATCTATGGTGAAGAAACTATTACATATACCAACAATTCTCCAGATGCTTTGACATATTTATGGCTTCAGTTAGATCAGAATGTTCGTGCTCAAGAATCTGATACTTATAAAGTCACGACTAATCGCATTGGTGACAATCCAAATATCAGATCTCTAGGAGGAATGGAAACTGAGTTTGACGGTGGATTTAAAATAGAAAAAGTGACCGATGCTAATGGAAGACCGCTTAAGCATGTTATCAACAATACAATGATGAGAGTTGATATGCCCTCTAGCCTTAGCACAGGGGAAAAGTTTACTTTTAAAATAAAGTGGTGGTACAACATCAACAATACTAGAGAAATCGGTGGTAGGTCGGGATATGAACACTTTGCAGAAGATGGTAACAACGTCTATGTAATAGCTCAATTCTTTCCAAGAATGTGTTCTTACAATGATATCGAGGGATGGCAAAACAAACAATTTTTAGGAAGAGGTGAGTTTACTTTGGTATTTGGAGATTATGAAGTGAATATAACTGTGCCTTCAGATCATCTCGTGGCTTCTACTGGAGATTTACAGAATTCAAACAGTGTTTTGTCATCGGATCAAAAATCTCGTCTAAATGCCGCCAAAAAAGGTGGTTTGCATCCTGTAACTATTGCAACTAAAGAGGAAGCAGATGATAGAATGAAAGGAAAAGCAGAAAAAACAAAAAAATGGACCTTTAAAGCCAAAAACGTAAGGGATTTTGCCTTTGCAAGTAGTCGTAGATTTATCTGGGATGCACTAGGAGTAAAAATGTCTGATGGACGAACAGTAATGGCTCAGTCTATGTGGGTAAAGGAAGGAGACTGTCTCTGGAGTAAATATTCAACTAAAGCTGTAGCACATACTCTTAAATGGTATTCACATTACACTTTCGACTATCCATATCCTGTAGCATGGTCTATAGATGGATCCATGGGTATGGAATATCCTATGATTTGTTTTAATTATGGAAGATGTGATGCGGATAATACATATACAGAAAGAATGAAGTATGGTCATATTGGAGTGATCATTCATGAGGTAGGACACAATTGGTTTCCTATGATTGTAAATTCTGATGAGCGACAATGGACTTGGATGGATGAAGGACTAAATTCTTTTGTACAGTATTTAGCCGAGCAACAATGGGAACGTAACTACCCATCTCGACGAGGACCAGCATATAAGATCACCAATTATATGGGAGGTGATAAAGCAAAGATCTCCCCTATTATGACAAACTCTGAATCTATTCATCAGTTCGGAAATAACGCCTACGGCAAACCTGCTACTGCCCTAAATATTCTTAGAGAAACAGTAATGGGAAGAGAGTTATTTGACTATGCATTTAAAGAATATTCGAACAGATGGAAATTTAAACAACCTTATCCTGCTGACCTTTTCAGAACTTTGGAAGATGCTTCAAGTGTAGATTTAGATTGGTTTTGGAGGGGATGGTTTTTTACTAATGACCATGTAGATTTGGCTATAAGTAATATGAAAGCTCATAACATCACACCTACAGATCCTATGTCAGCAAAAGAAGCGGACCGTGCTGCAAATAATCAAGAGAATAGGTATATAGCAAATCAGAGGAACGCCGAAGAAATCAAACAAACACAAGATGAAATAGATCCTAGTATCAGAGATTTTTACACAGAATATGATCCATATGCTGTAGATGCTATAGATGAACAAGACGCTGAAAGAATCATGGCATCTCTTAGTGATAGGGAAAAAACAATATTGGAAAACAATAAAAACTATTACCAATTAACTTTTGAAAATAAAGGAGGGTTAATTATGCCCGTCGTTTTTCAATTCACCTATGAAGATGGAACAACTGAAGATGTAAGACTTCCTGCAGAGATATGGAGAAAGTCTGAAGGTTCCATTTCTAAAGTTTTTCCTCGAACTAAAAAGGTGGTCAAAGTAGAGTTAGATCCATACTTAGAACTTGCAGATACTGATACAAGTAATAATGTTTACCCTAGAGAAGAGTCCTCTTCTAGATTTGATTTATTTAAAAATAGAAGAGATAGAACAGTAGAAAACCCTATGCAAAGGGCTAAAAGGGCAGAGGCTCTAAAGAAAGTGAATAAGCCTTAATTGAAGGTCTAATAAATTATAGAAAGAGGGAAGCTTAGTTGTAAGCTTCCCTTTTTTATTTACACTTCTTCGTCCATATTATCTGTAACAACGTAGTATCGAGGGTCTTCAATAGACGTCTCTATTATTGTAGAAAATTTATGGTTAGCTTTTAAAAGCAATGCCTTACAATCAGGACTTAAGTGTGTCAACTTCACACTTTTGCCAAGATCTAAATATTTATTAGCAATACCTCTTACCGCCTCTATACCTGAATGGTCAGATACTTTAGATTCTATAAAATCTATTTCTATAGCATCAGGATCTATTGTTGGTTCAAATTTTGAATTAAAGGCTTGGACAGAACCAAAGAATAGTGGTCCCCATATTTGATAGATTTTAGTTCCATCCACCTTTAAAGATTTCCGCGCCCTAATCATAGTTGCGTTTTTCCAAGCAAAAACCAAAGCAGATAAAATCACCCCAGCTATAACAGCCACTGCTAAATCTTTATAAACCGTAATAGCTGAAACAGCTACTAATACTGCTGCATCTGCTTTAGGAATTTTATGCAATATTCTAAAACTACTCCAAGCAAAAGTTCCTATTACAACCATGAACATTACACCGACCAGTGCAGCAATTGGAATCTTTCCTATCATAGGGCCACCAAACAGAATAAATAGTAACAATGCCAATGCGGCTATTATTCCAGACAGCCGACCTCTTCCTCCAGAGTTTACATTGATTATAGATTGACCTATCATAGCACAGCCTCCCATACCACCAAAGAGTCCATTTATCATATTCGCACTTCCTTGAGCTATACATTCCCTATTTCCACTTCCTCTAGTATCTGTTAGTTCATCTACAAGGTTTAACGTCATTAAAGATTCTATAAGCCCTACTGCTGCTAAGACAATTGCAAAAGGCAACATAAATAGAAGATTAGATTTAGTCCATAACAATGGATTAAAAACATCTAATCTAAAAGTCGGAAGCCCTCCACTTACACTACCTATTTGTCCATCTGGTAGTCCATCAGTAATAAAAGAATTAACAGTAGCTGTATTCACACCTCCAAATATGACTATGATTGCAACAACCAAAATTGCAACTAGTGCAGAGGGAATTTTCTTTGTTAGTTTAGGAAGGAAATACATAATAACCATTGTAAGAACTACTAGTGCCAACATAGTCCATAACTCAGATCCGCTTAACCATTCTGTTATAAACCCATTGCCTTCTCCTTGGGGTAACGGGGTTTTTGATCCATTTTCAAGAACAGGCTTTTTAAACATACCTTTTTGAGAAATAAAAATGACAATGGCAAGTCCATTAACAAAGCCCATCATTACTGGATGAGGTATTAACCTGACAAATTTTCCCAACTTAAAAACTCCTGCAACAATCTGTAGAACCCCTACCATGAGAAGAGTTACTAATAAAAACAACAAGCCAGTATCTCCTTCTAACCCTTGCATTGCTCCCCACTCCTGGCCTCCTTTTATTAAAGCAACCATAACGACTGCAGTGGCCCCTGTAGCTCCAGAAATCATTCCAGGCCTACCGCCAAACATAGCTGTGATGATACCCATCATAAATGCACCATACAACCCTACAATTGGAGTAAGGCCTGCCACAAAAGCAAACGCGATTGCTTCAGGTACAAGGGCTAAGGCTACAGTGAGGCCTGATAGAATATCATCCTTTGGATTGAATGTAAAATTTCGTAGTAATAATTCTTTCATCTTATAGATCCTTTGAAAAAGTCGGCAAAGGTATATTAATTATAATATGAAAGATTCTTTTAATATTGGATCTGTAATCAGTATGGGTTCGCCGCAATGTTCCACGTAGAACATTGCTATTCATCTTGATTATAGAATGAAAATACTCGAAAGAAGCTGAGTATTGATGTATCAATCTATTGTAATTCTTAATAACTCCATTCTCAAAATCAAATCAAAAAAAATTAAGGTGATCTGACTGTTTACCTGCTGCACAATTTAGTTCCACGTGGAACATGTATGGTTTATTTTAGAAATATTAGCTAGAAGTGTTTCTCAATAGAAAATCAGCTAATGCAGCATTAAATTCATTGGGAACTTCCATCATTGGTGCGTGGCCACATTTGTCTAATTGTACCAATTCGGAGTCTTTTATAAGCTCGTTAAATTTTTCTCCAACAAACTTTGGTGTTATGGTATCTTGATTACCCCATACAAGTAAAGTTGGTACATAAATATTATGCAATTGATCTTCCAAGTTATGGCGGAGGGCTGATTTAGCAGTATAAATAATTCTAAGTGCTTTCTCTCTATCGTTAACTATATCAAACACTTCATCTACTAATTCCTTGGTTGCGATCTTTGGATCATAGAAAGTTTCTTCAGTCTTTCTCTTTATATAATCATAATCCCCTCTTTTTGGATATCCATCTCCCATACCAGATTCAAAAAGACCAGAACTACCAGTTAAGGTCATTGTCTTTACTTTCTCTTGGTGCTTGAGAGCATACAATTGAGCTATATGTCCTCCCAGAGAATTTCCAAGAAGATGAAAACTACTAAAGTCCTTATACTCTATAAACTCTTCCAAGTAATTTAAAAAACCATCAATGCTGGTTTCTTTTATTTCCAGCGTATACAAAGGAAGAATAGGAATCACAACATTATAATCTTCACCAAAACCTTTAGCCAGATCAGCAAAATTGCTCAACGCTCCAAAGAGACCATGTAACAGCACAATCTGTTCACTACCATCAGGGTTAGATTCAAAATAATTAAATCTTTGTTCCTTTTTAACTTTCACTTCACTTCACAATTTTCACAAGTATACTCTTTCATATTCATGCATCATAATTTAAAACTAATCATTGCAAAAGAGCATGAAAGGAATGATACTACTCATTGTCCTAATTTGCCTTTGTACCTGTCCTAAAAGCATATAATAAAGTAAAAAAACTAGCCAACAAAAGAACTCCAACATCTTGATGTAAAACACCAAGAATAACTGGAATACTTCCCAGCGCATTTACTAATGTCAATACACCTAAAACAATTTGAAACCCAAGCAAACCAAAAAAAATAAATATTATATAATTGAACACATCATGCCCATCTATCTTCAAAAATCTATAAAAAAAGACCAATGATATAATAGTGATAAGATAAGCAGTATTACGATGTAAAAACTGAAACAAAGCTGGTGCAAAACTACTGGACTCATATGACGCCAAATTATTCCATGCCCAATTCCTATTATCCAACAAAACTTCAGGAATAAAAGACCCATTCATATCTGGCCAAGTTGGAAAAGCCAAAGCCGCTCTCATTCCTGATACAATACCTCCTAAAATTATCTGAATGCATAACAAAATAAAAAAAGCTAAAAGGAAGGATCGCCATCTCCCAGAATTCAGCGACAATTTAGTCCATCTCTCTTTATAAAAACATTCTAGGATAACCCATAAAAGAGAAAGGAAAACAGCTATGCCAATGGATAAATGAATTGATAACTTATAAGCATTTACCCAAGGTCTTTCTATTAATCCACTGGCTACCATAATCCATCCAAACAAAGCAGCCAATCCAGCAAAAAATATCACAATGCCCAATTTCCTCGATATCGCTTTGTCCACCATTCCCAGAAACCAGAATATTACAAATGGTATGATAAAAGCAAAGCCCATCATCCTCGCCCATAGTCTATGAAAATATTCCCAGAAATAAATGAATTTAAAATCTGAAAGAGACATTCCTTCATTGATCTTTTGATATTGAGGTGTCATTTGATATTTACCAAATTCTTCAAGCCACTGGGTTTCACTAAAAGGTGGAAACACACCAAAAACTATATCCCATTCTGTAATCGAAAGTCCACTTCCAGTAAGTCTTGTAATCCCGCCAATGACGATCTGCATGAAAACCAAGAACAATCCAAAGAACAACCAATATTTTACAATTCTAGAATATTTCATTTTTCAATCAATATTTGAAAATCAAATCAAAAGTAGTTGAATGATAATTTATCAAAACTGGATTTCTTCACTCTTAATAATATTTATAATTAGTCTTTATATAAAAGGTTATTATTTATTAAGCATGTATAAATGTTGATAACTATATAATAAACAATATTTTGACCTTTTTGTTAACAATATTTAACTATAAATATTTGATAATCAATTAATTAACTAAAACTTGTTAAGTTCCTAATTTTAATATAAACAGTTTAAACATGACTTATAAATGTGAATTGAATCACATTGGATTCACGTTTGTGAGAAAACTAAAGACTACTACTAATTAATCCCCTATTAATTCACATTTTGATACCTACAATTGCATTATGTACATTGTACAATATGATGAGATTATGTATATATTAAAATTTTAATGTTAATAATATTATGAGAGCCGTATTACAAAGAGTCAATGAAGCAAGTGTAATAGTAGATCATAAAGAAGTAGGAAAAATCAACAAAGGCTTACTTATTCTTATGGGAGTAACTGAAGAAGATGATCAAAATGACATTGAGTGGCTAACAAAAAAAATCATCAATATGAGAATTTTTGGAGATGCCGAGGGAAAGATGAATTTGAGCCTGAAAGATATAGATGGAGAAGTGCTGATAGTGAGTCAGTTTACCTTATATGCGAGCACTAAAAAAGGAAATAGACCATCATACCTACGTTCTGCAAAACCTATTACAGCGATACCACTATATGAATCTTTTGTAGATGAGTTTCGAAAACATGATATCAACCCTGAAGAAGGGATATTTGGAGCTGATATGAAGGTTCATCTGATTAATGATGGACCAGTGACTATATCTTTAGATACTAAAGAAAAAGAGTAATGACATTAACAGAATGGCAGAAGGAGGTTGATGATTGGATCTCAACTTATGGTGTTAGGTATTTTGACGAAAAGACAAATTCACTACTTCTTGCCGAAGAGGTAGGTGAGTTTTGTAAACTTATTGCTAGGAAATATGGTGAACAGTCTTTTAAAAATACTGAGGATAAAAATTCTGTTGATCAGAAGATAGGAGATGAAATTGGAGATGTTTTTTTTGTCCTTACTTGTTTAGCTAACCAAATGGGATATAATCTAAATTCCATTTTGGAAAAGAATATGAGTAAGAAGACAAAAAGAGATAAGGTAAGGCATCATAAAAATGAAAAATTAAGTTAAAACCAAATGAGAAAACTATTGGTTCCTTTTTTACTCGTTATTCCGTTTTTGTTCAATGGACAACAGGTAGTAGAAAATGTAGTACTTATTACACTAGATGGTTTGAGATGGCAAGAGGTTTATGGTGGTGCAGTGGATAGTATGATGATGAATGAAATATTGACAAAAGACAAAGAGGAAGTTTTGACTCGATTTAGTGGAAAAAATAGAAATGTGGCTAGAGAAAAATTGATGCCTTGGTTTTGGACTAAAATTGCTAACGAAGGTCAGTTGTATGGTAACCGGTGGAAAGGAAATAAAATGACGTGCACCAATCGTTTTAGGTTTTCCTATCCTGGATACAATGAAATTCTTACAGGGTACAGTGATCCAGAAATAGATAGCAACGAAAAGAAGTATAATCAAAATACAACCATCTTAGAATGGCTTCATAAAAAACCAGAATTTGCAGGAAGAGTTGCTGCTTTTGCTTCATGGGATGTCTTTCCATATATCATCAATGATAAGCGTAGTGGCATTCCGGTTAATGCTGGATTTAGCAAAGCAAAGGACACATATCTCACATTTACAGAACAACTACTAAATGACCTTCAAGATCAAATTCCTAGCCCTTGGTCTGCAGTAAGACTAGATGCTTTCACCCATAACTATATGATAGAATATATGAAAAAGCATCACCCCAGAGTGATTTATATATCTTATGGTGAGACCGATGATTTTGCTCATGATGGTAGATATGATAACTATCTAAAATCAACACACCAAACTGATCAATGGATAAAAGCATTATGGAAATTTATCGAAGCCGACCCATATTATGCGGGAAATACATCTTTAGTGATAACAACGGATCATGGAAGAGGAACATCACCTATGACAGAGTGGAAAGGGCATGGAACCACAACACTTGGGTCAAATGAGATTTGGGCAGCAGCTTTAGGCCCGAATATTCCCGCTATTGGAGAAGTTAATTCAGATGATCTTTTGTTTCAAAGCCAGATTGCTAAAACCATAGCCGCTATATTAGGATATGATTATAATGGAGGTAAATACGAGGCAGGGGATGTAATTTCTACAATGATAAACAAGTAGATAATTATAAAACATTGAGAAAATTATCTATAGTCACAAAATTTAGTTTAGTCATAATTATAGCGGCTACGCTATTGGCAATATTCTGTTATGTTCTTGTGTCCGATCAATCTCCTAGTGCAAATCTGCAGATTCCGGAGATAGCTCTTCTTAAACCTGGTACTAGCCAAAAAATTTATAAGGAAAAAATACTTGAGGATAAAAATGAAAGTTTAATCACACATATTATCAAGGGAAAAAGTGATCCATTCAAATATTATCCAATTGACAGTGTAAAAGTGGGCAGGAGCAATTCTATTCTCTATTATGGTCAGATTCAACGAAGAATAGAGAATAAAGATGAAAATACTGTAGTAAAAAGAAGTTTTTGGCTAGGGACTGATAAGTATGGACGCGATATGCTGAGCAGACTAATAGTCGGCTTGAGAGTTTCTTTATTTGTTGGACTATTTGCAGTAGTCCTTTCGGTTATCATTGGGGCATTTTTTGGAATAGTATCAGGATACTTTGGTGGATGGACAGACAGAGTAGTTATGACGATTATTAATGTGAATTGGTCAATTCCTACCCTATTATTAGCATTTGCCATTTTGTTGGTGATGGATAGAGGATTGATGGCTATATACTTGGCCATTGGATTAACATTGTGGGTAGATTTAGCTAGAATATTAAGAGGGCAAGTTATGGAGCTTCGCTCTAAAGAGTTTATTCTAGCAGCTCAGACAATGGGAATGTCTTCATGGCGTATCATGTGGAAACATATTTTGCCTAATCTCTACGGGACTATTTTGGTAATTGCATCCATAAATTTTGCCACGGCCATTTTGGTAGAAGCAGGATTAAGCTATTTGGGGTTAGGAGTTCAACCTCCTGTACCATCATTAGGCAACATGTTAAAGGAAAATTATGGCTATGCTACAAGTGGTTATGTCGTTTTATCCATGGCACCTGCCTTGATAATTTCACTTTTGGTCTTATCTTTTAATCTTCTGGGTAATGGTTTAAGAGACTATTACGATATTAGAAGATCGGTAAAGTAATCATGAGTAGAGAAATTCTTCTATTAGAAAAGTTAGAAAAAGATTTAAGCCTTAAGGAGCTACAAATCAAAAGTCTGCTTACAATAACTCAAGCCATCAATGAAAATGTATCTGCTGATGGTTTATTCAATATGTATCGTTCATTTCTTTCATGGGAAATGGGCATCGATAAAATGGGACTTTTTATTCCCAATGGAAAAAATTGGATTTGTGCATCTCACATTAATTTGAGACCCAACCAAAAGTCAGATGAAATAATAGAAGAGCTTCTTAAATACAATCGCCTTCACACGATCAAGGGTGAAGACCCCAGCTTGCTTCAGATGTTCGACATAATTATTCCGGTTTTTCACAAAGAAGCTCCTATTGCTTATGCCATTATTGGAGGTATAAAGGACAAGAATGACTTATATAATAAAATACAGTTTATAACGACAATAACAAATATCATTGCTGTAGCTATTGAGAACAAAAGACTTTTTAAAGAACAAATAGAGCAAGAAAAATTTAAAAAAGAAATAGAGTTGGCTGGTGAGGTTCAAAAGATGCTCATTCCTAATACCTTACCCAAAACCGATTTTATTGATCTATCAATGATTTATAAACCGCACCTTAATATTGGTGGGGATTATTTGGATGTTATAAGGTTTGATGAAGACAGATATGCTCTTTGTATTGCCGATATTTCTGGTAAAGGTGTGCCTGCAGCATTACTGATGGCTAATTTTCAGGCAATGATTCAATCGCTGATCTATCAATATAGAGACCTTGAGACTTTTGTCTTCGCTTTAAATCAGACTGTTTATAGAGTTACCCAAAGTGATAAGTTCATTACTTTTTTTGTTTGTGAGGTTGATATTAAGGCCAAAAAACTTAAATATGTCAATGCAGGCCATTATCCTCCAGTTTTTTATACTGATGGAAAGATTCAGAGACTAGAAGAAGGGTGTACTGTAATTGGGGCCTTTGAAAAATTACCAGAAATAAAGGAGGCCACCATAGATCTTGGAAAAGAATCCCTCATCATGTGCTTTACCGATGGATTGGCTGATTTAAGAAATGATTTTGGTGATTATTACAATGATGAAAAGATAGAACGCTTTGTGAATACAAATGGAATAAAACCTGCTGAAGAATTCAATCAAATACTATTAAAAGAAATTGATAAATTTAAACAGGACCAACAGTATCCAGATGATATTGCCATATTGACTTGTAAAGTGTTTACTGAAAAATAGAAATGAAATGAAAAATAAATATGTAGCTGCAGTGATGGCCTTTTTGTTGGGTTCTTTTGGTGTACACAAGTTTTACTTGAGAGAACCAGGTGCAGGCATATTTTATGTGATGTTGTTTATGATGACACAAGAGTTTTTTCCCATTTCTTCAATTTTGGGTATAATTGATGGGATGCGTTACTTAACAATGGGTCAGGCTGAATTTGATAGAAAGTTTAACGGTGGAAAAAAAGCTCAATTACCGCCTTCCCTTGGTAGAAGAAGGAAAAAGCGCACTGTAAATAGGGAGTACTATGAATATCCCGAAAGAGGACAAAAGAGCCGAATCCCTAAAAGAAAACGAAGTGTACTTAGATCCAATCCATTTAAGAAAAGCGGTCTCAAAAAATATAAGGAGTTTGATATTGAAGAAGCAATCGTGGATTTTGAAAAGGGTCTCAAAATTCAACCTAATGATGAAAGCCTTCATTTCCATTTAGCATGTGCTTATTCATTATTGGAAAATAAGGAAAAGGCTTTTGACCACGTTAGCAAAGCAGTACAGAGTGGATTTTCTGATTTTAAAAAGATTCAAAACCATGATGATTTAGCATATATGAGAATTCAACCAGAATTTGAAAAATTTAAAACAAATGGTTTTAAAGAAAAGGTAGAAAGATCCAATCCTTCTAAAAAGGAGAGCACCGAAGATGCAGATGAGTTCTTATTAGAAAAGTTGGGAAAATTAGTGGAGATGAGAAAGAGAGGAATAGTAACAGAAGCAGATTTTAGAATTGAGAGAGAAAAAATTCTGCGTAAAGCATAGATATATTTTGAGATGATAGCAGAAATATTAATAGAAAAAATAGAAGGAGCCTCTTCAGAGGAGAAAGTAGAAAATGTGGCTAATATTCTCCAAAATGAGGATATAACCGAAATCGTAGTTTTAGAAAATGGTAGATATATCCATATGCTAAGAGAAATCGATATCATGAGCTCCTTAAAAAATAGAATTTCTGAAATAACCACAGAACGAGAGGGGTATTTTGCATATGAAGAGGAACATTTTCTAAAATCTCTACATAAAATGCATGTCAATGACTTATCAATGCTGCCAGTTGTGGATAAGAACATGACTTACCTAGGAGCTTTAAGAAAGGAGTCTGTTTTGGACTATTTATGTGAACAATACGCTGTATCTGAAAGTGATAGCATTATAATAATAGAACAAGGAATTAGAGATTACTCATTGGCGACAATAAGCAGAATTGTAGAAGAGGAAGGGGGAAAGGTGTTGGGCGTATTTATTGGTACAGCAAAAGGCTCGAAGGAAAAGATATGGGTGAGTTTGACAATTCAAACGACCTCTCTAAATAAGACTGTAGCCTCTTTGGAAAGACATGAATACCAGATTATTGCTCATATGAGTGCAGAAGAAAACCAAACTATAATTAAGGAAAGATATGAGTCTCTTATGACATTTCTAAATGTGTGAGACAACGCAATAAGTAAAAATGCCTATCCACTTTAAACCTTTTTAGCTAGTCTCTTATATTTAGATCTGTAGATAGCGTACAAAATTCGTCAGCCTGTAATTGACAATCTACATTTGTTGGAAAGAAATACCAATGTTTTCTGAATTTGGAGAGCGTATAACCCATATAAAGCAGTCATATGTATTGATGATAGCTCATTTTATTGTCTGTATTTTTATTCCAAAGGAGGGGGCATTTAAAAAATATTCAAAACTGAACTTGGCAGATCCTTAAAGCTAGGTTTCCAAACATCATGAATTATTATTAAGGAATACGTCCAGTTTCTGAGTACAGTTGACCTTTAGTAGGATAACATGCAAGAAATTAGAGTTGTTACTTATTCTCAAGGGCATAGAATCCCTTATTGATCAACATGACTATAGAGCTCAGTTGTAGACCTTCAATACTATTAATGGAACTAATTGTAATTATTGCTTAGTTCGTAATCAGCAGTTTGAATTGAGTAGTTCTGAGAAGAGATTTTCTTAGTTTCCCATGTCGACACTTTTTTATCTTTTGTGCGCTTTGTTTTGGCACGCATTAACATTCCACTAGAAAACTCAGCAAAAAGCTCATTATTCTCATAAAAGTTAGGAGACAACTGTTTCATCATTTTGCCATAAGATTCTCCCCAACTCACATTGGAATCCAAACAAATGTAGAAATCTGACTCTTCTTTATCCGTCTTTATGTTATATCCTTTGGATTGACAATCCAAAATCTTTTTGCTTTTGATTTCACTAATTTTTGCGCCGTCCATTTGATTTTTGACTTCTTGTTCAAATTGTGGAGAAAATGATTTAGCGAGCTTCATAACATTGGGAACCGCCATAGCAGTTTTCTTAGATTCATTAAAGATTGTCACAATGTCCTTCTCAAAATCATATACTATTATTTGTGTTCCATTCTCCTCTTGTTCCATGCCAAATATTGGTTCTCCTTGATTTACCATCATTTTCATCTTGTTAGCTTTTTTAGAGCCATAATCGTACACTTCTACTTCTATTACTTTATTAAACTCATAAGATTCTGGCAGATCTACTGTACCGAACATTGAGCCCCACATATCAGTCATGGCAGAAGCTCTCTCTTCTTCATTTTTATAATCTTCATCATCCCATTCTTTACCATACTGCTCTTTATATTTTTGCCTAAACATCTCATCGTACATTTTATCTAGAGGCCGAACAGCTCTATTAGCCAGCTCTGTAGAGATACCCTCAACAATTTTGTCTTCTACTTGATTACCTATCTTATCTGCAGCTCGATCTAACACTTTTTTAAAGAACTGGGCATCTACTACAGATACTGTTCCAATAACAATCAAGAGGGTTGTGATTAACTTATTCATATATTTAAGTCTTTATAATAGACAAATTTAAAAACATTAAACCATATTTTGTGAAGGTTCCTTCCACTCGAATTAGTTTCACCCTCAACAATATTATCGTTAACATGAGTAGAATTGACGAAGAGGAGAAGTGTTAAGAGTAGTTATTGGCATAACAAAAGTTTTACAAGAAAAGGTATGGGTCAGCTAGAGAAATAAAGAACTTTTAAACATAAAACAGTTGATTTTCTGGGAACTTATTATTACTTGATTATAAGCTATACGAACAGAAAATAATATCAGTCAAGTATCGAATAACGAAATGAATTTGATCATGATTTATTAAACGTATATTATGATTTGAAGCCTCTAATAATGCTCAAGCACCTTAAACTCATAGCTGGTCTCTTATATCCCAAACTGTGTATAGCATGCAGTAACCACGAGCCTGTGCACGACAACTTACTATGCCATTCTTGTTGGAAAGAAATACCAAGATTTTCTGATATAGGAGAAAGTCGGGCCTTATTAGAACATAGGTTTCCTTTGATTTATGGAGAAAATATTTCCTTCTACGGTCTTTATTTGTATTCTAAAAAAGGCGGGGTTCAAAACATTCTACACCAGATCAAATACGGCGGAAAAAGTCATATAGCCTTAGAATTGGGGCGGTATTTAGGTAAAAGAATACCTCTAGAAAAATACAATGCCCTTATACCAGTTCCCTTGCATTACAAAAAAATGAGAAGAAGGGGATACAATCAAGCGGAAATAATAGCCAAAGGAATAAGCGAGAGCACAGGTATACCATTGATCAAAGATGCTCTAGAAAAAAAGATGGATACAGACTCTCAAACCAAAATGGACCGGTCTACTAGGCATGCCAATGTCATGAAGGCATTTATTAACAAGAAACCTCTACCCAAAAGTGTCAATAATGTAATTCTTATAGACGATGTTGTGACAACAGGGGCCACACTTGACATTTGTTCTCACCTATTAAAAAAAGAGAGCGATATTAATGTAGACTTTGGGTTTATAGCTATGTCTATATCCAGCTAAAAAGAGTGGGTATATTTATGCCATCACTTCTTTGAGAGCCATATTGAATTTTTTCACATCGTTCAAATGACCGGTACTTATTCGGCACCAATCTAGCAAAGGAGGAAAAGGCCTTCCCACAGCAACTCCTTTCTTTCGCATATCGGTATTCAGCTGTTGAATTGGTCGACCTGTGTGAAAGAAGACAAAATTAGTATGAGACGGTATGTATTTTAGATTTAGATCATTGAGTGTTGCGTAGATTAGTTTTTTACCATCATCGTTGAGCTTTATACTATTATCATAAAACTTTTGATCATCATAGCATGCCAATGCAGCAAACACAGCCAAAATATTAGTTCGTGCCATTACATTTGCTCTCATCCTTTCAGCTAAATCGGGACGAGCAATCAAGTACCCTATTCTCAAACCGGCTAATCCGTAGACTTTAGAAAATGTACGAGACACTACGACATTTTTGCCTTCTTTCACCATATTAACCATAGAAGGATAGTCTTCTTCTGTGATATAATCATAATAGGCTTCATCAGAAAATAGAATTGTCTTATTAGAAACTTGATCACAGAATTCTCTTAAATCATTCTTAGGTACCAAAGCACCAGAAGGATTATGAGGATTACATAGAAAGACCAACGAAGTCCGATTGGTTATTCTTTTTGACATCTCGCCGAGGTCTTGTTGCATGTTTTCGTCTAGTGGGACCATATTGATATATGCACCAACTTGTTCAGCATATGAATTCAAACTTCTATAAACAGGATCAGAGGTGATTATTTCACCACCATTAAGACCGAAAGTGAGGCCAGCTGCCTTTAATCCTTCAGTAGAACCCCCTGTTATAACAATATGGTCAGAAGTAACCCCTTCTTTCGCTGCTATTTTTTGAGCCAACGTTCTTATCTGTGCACTTGGATATCTACAACCATAATCAAAAGCATCAATAATGGCTTGTCTTACTTTGGGTGATGGACCTAATGGGTTTTCATTACTATTTAGCTTGGCATAGTCATAAGTAGAAATCACTTCCTTAGAACCAAGCGACACATTTGGAAGGGATGGGTCTATAATCGAAGCAACACTTCCTGCACCAACCAGGCCTAACCAATTTCTTCTATTTAGAGTAGACATGAATATATGTTTTAGGTGTGTTAAGTTACAAAAAATGACGAATGCGCAATCATTTATCGCCCATCCCTGCTAATAGCCCCATCACCTGATCTTCTAATTTTTCAGACGAAACCTTCTCTCTTCTCAGTGTATCCACAATAATAGGAAAGGCAAAAGGGGTAAAGCCAGAAGGTCTACTTAGAACCTTTTTCTGATGATTGATTTTATCTAAAGCAAGCCTTAGTCGCCTTTCTTCTAACTGGAAGGTCCTTACTTCTTCGTGGGTTTGAAGAAAGAGAAGGTTATCAGGTTCAAAATCTTGAAATACATTAAAAAGAAGTGAAGAGGAGGATTGTAAATGCCTTTCTTTCTTCATGTTTCCAGGAAACCCCTGAAAAACCAATCCACTTATTTTGGCGATATCTCTAAACTTTCTTCTTCCCAATTCCACGGCATTAATGCTCATTTGAATATCCTCAAAAAGGTTTTCTGTAGCAAAAAGGTCATCAGTGATGTACTTTTCAATTTCTATTTTGGAAGGAGCCAATAATTCAAAACCATAGTCATTAGTAGCTATAGATAGGCTAATAGGTAGTTTTTGAGAAAGTCTCTGTGCAATAAGAGCCGCCATACCTTCATGCACCGCCATGCCTTCGAAAGGGTACATTACTAAATGAAACCCATATTTGGTTTCAAAATATTCAATGAGGAACTCATTTTCCTTTGGAAGAATAGAACGTTCTGCTTGTTTTAAGAGCAGACCTTCTAGTTTGAGCATTTCTACCTCATTGATAATTCCTTTGGTATAGTCGTAGAGTTTTTTCTTAATAAGGTCGGTAAGCATTGAAGAAAGAGGCATTCTTCCTCCGCCCCATGTAGGAACCCGAGCTTTTTTTACACTTCCCTTTCTTACCTGGACCCTCATCTCTTTTACTCTTATTAGCTCCAAAGGTTGTCCCGCAAACCAGAAGTGATCTCCAGGCATCAATGAAGAGATAAACCACTCTTCTATAGTGCCAAGTCTTTTGCCATTTGTGAAATGAATAGACAAAGACACACTGCTTACAATCGTGCCAATGTTCAGCCGGTGGCGTTGGGCTATTCTTTTGTTTGTAACCTTGAAAATACCATCAACATAATCGAGTTTTTGATATTCGTCATATGCTTTAAGAGAGGATCCACCATATTGTAGAAACCTTATTATCCAATTCCACTCTTCATCGGTCATTGAAGAAAAACAATGAGTAGTAAGTATTTCCTTTTTTATTATTCTTGATATAAAACCTTCCGAAACGGCAAGAGTGGTGAGGTATTGAATAAGTACATCAAAAGACCTGATATAGGGCATTCTTTCTTCATGAACCCCCCTCACAATAGCCTCTCTTAGTGCGGCCCCTTCCACAATTTCTAGAGAATGAGTAGGCAGAAAATATATCTTGCTAACTGCATTAGGTTGATGGCCACTTCGGCCAGCCCTTTGAACAAACCGCGACACTCCTTTAGGGCTGCCTATCTGAATTATAGTTTCGACTGGTCTGAAATCTACTCCCAAATCTAGACTTGAAGTGCATACCACAGCTTTGAGTTTTTCATTGTGGATGGCATTTTCTACCCAATCTCTGATTTCCTTACTTATTGATCCATGATGCATTGCTAAAGTGCCTGCCAAATCTATGCATTTATCTAAAATTCTTTGATACCATATTTCACATTGACTTCTAGTGTTTGTGAATATTAGTGTGGATTTGTTTTTTAAAATGATGGAAATCACTTTGTCCAACATTTCTAGTCCCAAATGCCCGGCCCATGGATAATTATCAATTTCATCAGGAAGTATGGTTTCTAATGCTATAGTCTTTTTTATTCCCGACTTGACTAAAATTGCTTCTTTTGCCGCAGTTGGGCCCATTAAAACTTTGGCGGCCTCTTCAAGGTTGCCAATTGTAGCCGAGATTCCCCAAACCATAAGGTTTTCATTTAGCCCTTTAAATCGAGATATGGCTAACTCGGTTTGCACACCCCTCTTTGATCCCATTAATTCATGCCACTCATCGGCCACTACAGCTGATAAGTTTTTAAAAAAAGAAGAATAATGAGCTGTGGCAAGTAGCACATGAATGGATTCTGGAGTGGTTATCAAAACATCAGGAGGGTGAGAAAGCTGTTGTTTTCTGACTTTAGCGGAAGTATCTCCGGATCTAATTTGCACAGACCAATCTAAACCCAATCCCTCACAGGCATTTTCAAGAGAGTATTGAATTTCTTTAGTCAAAGCTCTAATAGGGCTAATCCATATAATTTTAAGACCAGTACGAGGTTGTCCGCCTTCCCATAATAGATTAATCTCCTTGAGTAACAAACCTACTCCACACGAATACGTTTTTCCACTTCCTGTAGGCGCATTTATTATTCCAGATTTGCCATCAAGAATATGATTCCAGGCCGCTAATTGATAAGGAAATGGCTTCCATTGTTTTTGTTTAAACCAATGTGTGCCTTCTTTTAAAACTTTCTTTCGAAAGGCACTCTTTTTATCCATAGTGTTCTAACATTGTTATAAGGTCGCTTAAAGTATTCACTTCATGAGGATGTTTGTCTTTACGCCACCGTTCGATTTTTGGAAGTCTTATGATTACACCAGATTTATGTCTAGTCGATTTAGAAATACCCTCAAAGGATAGTTCAAATACTAGTTCCGGCTTCAGAGACTTTACTGGCCCGAAAGATTCAATAGTATTCTTTTTGACAAAGGCAGAAATGTCAATAAGCTCTTCCTCAGAAAGCCCAATACTAGCTTTAGTAATTGAAACGAACCTGTCATTATGTTTTACAGCGAAAGTAAAAGAGGAAAAATTTTTAGAGCGGAAACTATTATCTCGAGTAGCATATAATAACACGGCATCTACATTGAAGGGATCTGATTTCCACTTCCACCAATCACTATTTTCACGACCAATTCCGTATGCACTATTAATTTTTTTTATCATGAGCCCTTCGGCTCCAATAGCACGAGCATTACTACGGATGTTTTCAAGCCCAGTCCACGAAGAAAATTTAATTTCATCAGAGAAAAGTATGGTAGAGTTGGGTGAAAAAGATGCTATTAGAATGCCCAACTTCTTTCTTCTTTCTACATAAGATAGATGCCTTATGTCTTTTCCATTATGCTCGAGTAGGTCATAAGCAATAAAAGCAACGGGTATATCCGATAGAAGCTTTTTGTTTAAAGTTTTTCTTTTAAACCTTTTTTGTAATGCAGAAAGAGGAAGGCTCTTGTCCTCTTTCCAGCCTAAAATTTCTCCGTCTAAAACGAAATTGTCTTTCTCTGATTTTTTTATCAAGTTGAATTCTGGAAATCGGTCAGTGACCAACTCTTCATTGCGAGTCCATAGAAAAACTTTTCCTTGCCTTTTAATGAGTTGACCTCGTAGCCCATCCCATTTATATTCAACAGCCCAGTCATTTGTATTTCCAAGATCATCAATATTAACAGTTAAACTACGAGCCAAATAGAATGGAATAGGTTTAGAAAGAGCTTCAGAACTGTCCGGTGTTTTTAGAAGCTTTTCAAAAGTGACTGTTTCTGGACTCCATGGGGTCATAAGACGATGACTTATGATGGTCTCAGGGTCATTTAGGTGCTTGGCCAGAGCTTTGATAATTATTTTGTTTGATGAAATTTCTTTTAAACTACCCGTGAGTATTTTGTTAAATAAATATCGTGAATCACGATTCAATGTATCCCATATATCAAAGACAATTGCTTTTTTTTCTTGTTCATTAGAGTTCTTTAAAGAAAGTATTTGAGAAACTACTTCAGATAAAGATATCTTCAACGTTTTCTGAGGTTGTGGTAAAAGTATTGCGATAGTTTCTGATATATCTCCAGTGATTTTTAGAGATTCTTCAAAAAGCCAATCTGGAGTATCTGAAACATCACATCTCCATGTCCTAAGTTCAAATGTTGTAGCCGTTCTTTTTGGTACTTTTCCTAATAACAGCGCAATTGCCCATATTGAATCTTTATGGGTGGACCTATTGAGATAATTGTTTATTGAAAGAATTTTGGAATCTACACTTACAGTGCTGTCTAACTCAAAAAAAAGTGTTGTAAAATTTTCCATCACACTTTTCTTTAATCTATGTCTATCTCCCCAGCGTATTCGGTTTTTACGATTTCAGTTTGATATCCTTGTTCTTTTAGGTATCTAGAGAAAGTGACGGTATTACCATGTGTAGGATATATATGTGATGCCCCTGACGCTTTTATCGCCTCATGTAACCCTATCCAATCAACATGATCAGAAAGAACAAACCCTCTATCAATATTTCCATTTCGTCGTCTTTTTCTGGACATCATCCAACCCGATGCCGATGCAACACTTATTGATTTAGCATTATTGAGTAATTCTGAGGAGGAAGAAGGCGAAATAACCAGAGCGCCTTCTAAGTCTTTTGAAGTGACTTTAGGAGAAAGAGGAATTGTTTTTGCTATAGGGATGTTGATTTCTCTGAAGGCGTTATTAACTTTTTCTACAGCGGGGTGTGTGAATATTTTGCCAATATTTTGATCTACATTATGGATTAACCTCTGCGCTTTACCTAAAGAGTATGCCTTTATTATTGAGGTGGTTTTTTCAGAAGCATTTGATGACCACCAACTATTTATTTGATCAAAAACCTTTTGTTGTTTGTCCCATTTATAGATTGGCAACCCAAATGTACACTCAGTAATGAAATGGTGACAAAGGATAGGTTCATATGCAGCACTGATACCATCGTCCTCAACTTTATAGTCTCCTGAAGCAACCCAAATTTCTCCTTTGTATTCAGCTCTAATTTGGGCGGAACCAATAATATGACCAGCAGGATGAAATGAAAATTTTACGCCATTTACAATTATTGTTTCTCCATATGCAATTCCTGAGGCAGGAATGTGTTTTCCTAGTCTAAGTTTTAGAATCGGGAGTGTTTCATGAGTACAAAGATATGATTTGTGACCAGATCTGGCATGATCACTATGGGCATGAGTAATTAAGGCTTTAGGTACTTTTTTCCAAGGATCAATATATAGATCTGCCTGCTCGCAATAGATTCCCTTATTTGTAAACTGAAGTAGTGGCATAAAAAGCAATAGCATACAAAAATGAGAATTTTTCTTCTGGTATCAAGAGTCAGGTTCTCACGAAAGGGTATTTATGACTTTTCTATTCGTGAATATTTTCAATTTTGAATCCTAACGTTTTCAAATCTTCCCAAAATGCAGGATAAGATTTACTGACGACATCAGGGTTTTCCATTTCTATTTCATGAAGTAATGATAATGGAGCAAATGCCATTGCCATGCGATGATCTTTATATGTAGAAAACCGAGGAACAGAACTAAACTCGGCCTTATCCCTAATTACATAATGTTCTTGCTCATTTTCATTTCTACCAAAAGGCATATCAGATGATACTTTTTGCAACTCTTTTTGAATTGCTGATATGCGATCTGTTTCTTTGATTCTTAAGGTTTTTAGACCTGTGAAATCTGCAGGGATTCCTTTTCCTGCACTCATTACAGCGACGGTCTGTGCCAAATCCGGTTGATTAATAAAATCATAATAAACTTCGTCGTTATGGATACCATTTTTAGTAATGTGTAATACGCCATCTTTATCAAATTCACTTTTTACACCATAGAGCTCAGCAATGTCTTTGATTTTAGCGTCTCCTTGTATACTTTCGCTAAACAGGCCTTCAAGTTGGATATTACACTCCTTGCTCAAAGCGGCAATAGAATAATAATATGAGCATGCTGACCAATCTGCTTCTACAGTATATTCCTTCGCTGAGTATTCTTGTGGGAGGATTGAGATTGTACCATTTCCCTTTTTGTATTCGATTCCAAACTCACTCAGAGTTGTTAATGTCATGTTGAGATATGGCTCTGAGACCAGCTCTCCTTCTAGCGAAAGTTCAAGTCCGTTTGGAAGAGAAGGGGCTATTAACAAAAGAGAGGTTATGTATTGACTGCTAATATCTGCTTTTACCTTTATCTTGGAGATATAGTTTTTTTTATCAAAAGGTCCAATGTTTAATGGTGGATACCCCTCTTTTTCAGAATAACTTATATCAGCTCCAAGATCACGAAGTGCATCTACCAAAGGGCCAATTGGCCTTTCTTTCATTCTACTCGATCCAGTAAGCAATTGTCTTCTTGGAGAAACAGCTAAGAAAGAGGTCAAAAACCGAAACGTTGTACCTGCATGATGTACATCAAAGATATCTTTTCCATTGTTCAGTAAATCTTTCATAGTAGAAGTGTCATCTGAAGAAGAAATATGGTGGATAGGGAAGTCTTCTTTACAAAGTGCTTTTATTATTAAAGCTCGATTACTAATACTTTTTGACCCATCTAGTCTGATTTTTCCTTTAACAATACTCGTAGGGTGACTTATTCGAACAACGCTCATCAATCATTTTCTTTATAGGCCCAAAGGTAATAAATGCCTGTACCATAACATTTCATCATATTCACTCTTTTACACCCTATATCTCCAGAAAAGTACTCATTATAAAGTGTGGTCAAATTTTGGAATGCATCATTAGTTATCAAATTGCCACGGAGTATCTTTGTTTCTGATTAATTTTATAATAAAGTTTGCAACCCATCATTATTGCTGGATTTGGTAGGTCTGGGACCACTTGGGTCTCTGATATTGTTTCTAAGACCATAGGAGGATTGATTCTGTTTGAACCAGACCACCCAAATGTCTATGCAGAAAGCAAAGAGGCTTTGTATAACCCTGACCTGACGGCCATGGACCTTCAGGCTCATTTAAAAGCCATATCTAGTAAATCGAAAAGAGATGCTTGGTTAATAAGAAACCATCTTTTAAGCGATGAAGATCAGCCGAAGGAGTTAATAGATTCAATTTGGAGAAATTCTGAAATTATTGGGTTTAAATGTATAAGATGGAATCATGCTCTGCCGGCACTTGCTTCTATCAGTGCAAAGAAACTGATTTACATAATTCGACACCCTTTGTCTGTTGTAGCCTCTTTGATGAAACGACCACGATTCTTTTTAGACTTTGATTGGGAGACCCATTGGAGTGTTTTCAAAGAGAGGAATCCATTAAAAGAAGTGGACTTAAAACAATACGATCAGTCTGAAATGAGTATAAAGTATGCAGCTATGTGGAGCATAACTAATATTAAGGCTTTATATGATTTACAAACATTAGGAATCCCTTTTTGGTCTTATGAACAATTATACCATAAGCCATATGAAACTGCTCAATCAATGAATGCTTATTTGGGATATAGTAAAACCCAAATTCACCCGTCTTATATTTTTTATCCATCTATGTCTACGTTGAGAACATTTCATACAAACAACACAGAATGGCCTTCTTTCTTAGATGAGGATATTAGTATATTTTGGAAAGACACACTGAATGATGAAATGTGTGTGAAGGTCGTTTCAGAGATTCAAAAGATAGCAGCTTCATATTCTGAAGCAGCATCAGTTTTTGGAAAATTAGGATATTTTAAAACCTGATATGAGTGCAGTAAGAAGTGGATTGTTTTCTTTAGGTGGAGGATTGTTTAAAGTCCTTGTAGGCCTCATTGGTTTGTATGCATTTGGACGCCTTATTTCCCCAGGCGACCACGGAGTCTATATTTATATATTGGCTATTCATGCGATTGTCCTTCCTTTTCTAGAGTTTGGACTATTACCAGCATACCTCAAAATTGAAAAGGTAGACAAAGAGACCAATTCAGTTTTCTTCACATTAAATGTTACTATTGGTATATTGCTTACACTCACAGTTATAGCCATTGCTCCGCTTCTTGCTTGGCACAAGCAGAATCCAATGTTGCTTTGGTATATCATCACATATTCATCTCTCGTGCTTATTATTTCTTTAGGCAACCAACCGTCTTCACAGCTTATAAAACAAAAGCGATTTAAGGAGATTGCCTTTATTGACTCTTTTGCTTCGGCAATCGCTCTTGTTGTTGGGATTGCCTTGGCCTTATTAGGATGGGCTGTCTGGGCACTCTTGTTTAGATTTATTATTGATGTTACTATCAAGTTAGGATTGCAATGTTATCGTGTAAAACCCCAATATCATTGGGTCGATAAGAAGACCATAATGAAATATAGGAATAGTCTTGTCTTTGGAGCGGGTATTGCTTTCAGTAGAATAATAACTGGGATTACAAGTGCTACAGACAAGTTTTTATTTGAAGAGTTCTTTGGTAGTAAAGGGTCGAGTACAGAAGGTTTTGCAGAACTTGGTCACTATGGCAAAGCTGCAGATGCAACAGCTAAAGCAGACTTAATACGAAACTCTCTTACTACACCAGCATTGTCTTATCTCACAGCAATAGGACTAGAAAATAGCAGAAAGTATTATTTTGATTTAACTCAGATTTTCTTTTTTATGACTGCTTTGCCTATACTTTATTTTGCGGTGTATGGAGACTTGTTCACCCTTATTTTGATGGGAGACCAATGGGAGACAGCAGCATTGTATTCAAGATTTTTTGCCTTTTATGGAGCAGGTCTTACTATGAGGGGATTGGTTAATATTTTTCACATCAATGAATTCAAGTCCAAAAGATTATATAGACTTAACCTGTTCTTTTTTGTAATTCTCTACACATCGTTGGCGGCAGCATTTTTTGTTTATAACTTAGGACCTCTTCAATTCGTAAAATTGTTTTCTTTTTTCACATTTGGTTTTTGGTTGGTAATTTTGATTTACTCTCTTTTTTCATTTACTGGTGAGAAGAGGGCCTCATTAAGATCTATGTTTAATATGCTTTCAATTAGTACCGTGTTCATTCTCCTTGGCCTTTATTTAAGAAACTACTTTCATTTTGAAGACAGTTTAGAGATCGTTGAAGCGATTATTGTAGGTATAATTTCTTTAGCTGGGGCTATAGGAATGTATTTTATAATTGATAATAAAAGCTTCCTTCGGCAGTTTCATTTGGCATATAGCAGGATCAAAAAAACCCCATCTTGAGCCCAAAAGGTATCATCGCAAATTCTTTTCCTAAGTCGGGTACCCACCTTCTAACAGAGCTTCTCTCGCAAATGGGATATAATCAGGCCAATACACACTTAAGCCGGAGTCTTCTCGTCTACGGGCCAAAAAATTTCATCAGGAACCTGAAAATATATTTTAGAAGAGAAAAAATTCAAGACAAAGGGGTTCCTATCGATATCGAAAACCCTAAAATGAAAATCAAGAGAATATGGCTTAAAACTCACATTGAAAACGAATTGATGGAGGGACTCTATAGTCAAGCACACCTTCCTTATTCAAAAAAATTAGAAGCGGTTATCGAACAAAGTGGACATAAAATGCTCTTTATCCATCGACACCCTCTTGACGTTTTAACCTCCTTAAAGAATTATATAATAAATAAGAAGAATCACCCTAACCATAAAATGCTTGTAAATTGTACAAACGATGAAGAGCGCTTTTTGCTCCTTATTAATGGATATTCTGGGAATCAAAACGCCATGATAATGGCGCCGTTTTTCAAGAAATATCAATATTCAATTGGGTGGGCACAATCAAATTCTGTATGTAGTTTATCTTTTGAGGAAATTATTGGAATTAATGGCGGGGGTAGTGAAGAACAACAAAGAAATTCAATCATTAAGGTGTTTAAATATTTAAACTATGACCTTAAAGAAGTAGACCGAATCCAGTCTAAAGTATACAATACCAAAAGTGCTACCTTTCACAAAGGAACAACAGGACAGTGGAAAACAGAATTGACACCAAAAGTTCTAAATATTTGCAAACTGAAAATGATGGAAGCTAACATCGACGTTGATGAATACTTTGCTCTTACATAAAAATCCTAAATTATCAATCAATATCATTTCTGGCTTTTTGGTATTGGCATTGTTACGACTCCTTCCATTTAATTTTTATGCATCCATGATTGTAGGCCATGAAGTTATCATTGACAATAGAGAAGGGAATGCCATAAATTTTGTTAATTATATTTCAGTCTTCTTTTTAATTTTTGTTGCTCTGATCAAATTACCGACAATCCGTGCAAAGTGGCAAGAGTTGTGGCCTTTTGGAGTACTCATGCTTATCTATCTAGCAAATTTGTTTTTTGCACCTTATGTTAAAGCCTCCTGGGTAATATATCAATTGGCATTTATCCTGATTGCATGTGTCATTCATATTTTGTTATCCGGTCAGTCTGGTTTGAACTATGAGAAAACATTGAAAAGTGGGGGGTTCATGTTTTTCATTTCTGTTACTATTCTTTTTTTAGGTGTAGTTTTTAGCATTATGTATAGCGAATATTCTGTAAGCTACATCATATCAGAATTTAATGATTCATTTATTAATAGTGCGAACAGTATTGGTCTAATGAAGCAATATTATGGATATGTTGTTGGCTTTATTGTATTGTATGCCCTTTTTGTTTTAGACAAGATATGGATTAAAATAGCCGTGGTTGCACTGGCCTTTTTTACTGCTTTTGGAATCAGAAGTTTTATCATTGGTATAGTTGGTGTTTTATTTTTTCTAAACCTTAAGTCACCAGTTCGTTTGCTTGTCCTCATTATTATCATGGCTTTTGCAGCATATTTTTTATGGGATGATATTATAATGGAAATGCTTTATGACACTAGATTTTATGCCTATATGAATGGTTGGGACATAATACAGAAGTTTCCATTTGGAGTTGGACTTGGAGGATATCCAGAATACACAGAGATTAACAATAGTGTTCTATTCGCAACATTTTTCACTATAGATGCCGCTCTTAATTATGTTCCAAACTCTCCAGAGTCTGACCTCGTTCATGTTTTTGGCAGTCTTGGTCTTTGGGCAGGAATTATTCACATATTCATTCAAATGAGATTGATTTTTTTGGGACTTGCTCACAGATTTAAAATGAGACCATTTGAAAAATGTATGTTTTACTTTTTCATTTTTATGACGGCTTTCGGTATCAGTGAAGACACTATGTTCACAGTGTCCTATTGGATCTTTTTTGGTGTAACCTCTGGAATTATTGCCTCTATTTCAAAAAGGAAGTATGCCTAAGGTGTCCGTCGTTATGTCGTGTTATAATGAAATAGGTCATGCTTCTCGAGCTGTTGAGTCTATCTTATCACAAAGTTTTACAGATTATGAATTTATAATTATCGATGATGGAAGCACAGATGGGACAAGAAGAATTTTAGAATCTTATCATGCTAAAGACAAGAGAATTAAGTTTTTTATTAATCCCCAAAATATAGGGCTTGCTGCATCGCTTAATAAAGGAATAAAAAATGCGGAAGGACTATATATAGCTAGAATGGATGCAGATGACATGGCTTTTTCAGACAGGCTCAGATTACAAGTCGAATATTTGGATGAAAATCCTGAGACAGATATTCTGGGCAGTAATGCCCAGATGATAAAAGGAAAGAGAACCTGGATTAGCAATGTACCATTAATTCATAATGAAATTAAAGCTTTTGCATTTAGCCAAACAACCATAATTCACCCAACAGTGATGATCAGAAGATCCTGTTTTAAGAGGGACGAATATGACCCTAATCTGCCGTGGGCCGAAGATAAAGACTTGTGGCTGAGATGGATGGATAAATTTACTTTTGCAAACTTGAGCCACCCCTTGATTGAATATAGAGTAAAAGATAAAGTTACGTGGGCAATATTCTATTACAACCATTTGGTCCTATTTAGGAATATACAGAGGCAAAAAGTATTGTTGAAAAAACTACCGGCTCTTTTTAAAAGTGTAGCAGTTCATTTATACAAAATCATTTTGTCATGATGGAGCCTCGCACATATTTTGAACTAAAAAGAGACGCAGTCTATCGATACATACTTTGGCAGACAACTCTGGGAAATCAGCAAAATTTATATCTGGCAGAATTTCCAAAATCAGGAGGCACCTGGTTGGCTCAAATGCTTGCAAGGTTATTATCACTACCTTTTCCCCGAAACACTTCGGTCTCTAGGCAGCCATGTATACTGCATGGACATCACCAAATAAGGTCCAAAAATAAAAGAGTAATTCACTTGACAAGAGACGGAAGAGATGTAATGGTCTCTGCTTATTTTTATTTTTTGATTAACGATAAAAATATTTTTCAGAATATTTGGGTAAAGAAAATGAATAAAGAGGATTTAAATGATGTTAAGTCGAACCTGCCTCAATTCATTGATATTTTCTTCAATAATTATAAAAGTGGAGGGACAAGGAAAAATTGGAATGACTTTGTACTCCATTATTTGGAAATGAAAAATGTGATACAGGTGCGTTATGAGGAATTGAATTTGCATACTTCACGAACAATGACTTCGCTGCTTCACAAACTAGAGATTAAAACTCCTTCATTGCCAATGAAGGAGGTAATCGAAAGATATAGCTTTAAGGCTCAAACAGGCAGAGAAAAGGGCCAATTAGACGAAAATGCTTTTTTGAGAAGAGGAAACGTAGGGGACTGGAAAAATTATTTTAGCAGAGATGCCGCAGAAGTTTTTAATTTCTATGCAGGAGAAGCATTGATAAGTGCAGGTTATGAGAAAACTAGAAACTGGTACCATTAAAACCCTTTGTTATATTGGTGATTTGCCGGATCGACGGATAGATGGAATTACTACTTCATTTAATCGAAACTTATCCATTCTTTCTGATAACTTTAAGATCATAAACACACCAGAAAACAGCTTTTTAAAAACAGGTCCTATTAAAAAGATTATCACTGTTTTATCTTTTTGGAACAACACTAGGAGGTTTATAAATGATAAAAATCCAGAAGTTTGTTACATCAACTTGCCAACTTCTTTTTGGGGCCTATTCAAGCAATTTGTGCTTCTGATTTTAATTCAGAACAAAAGCCTTGTAGTTGTATTTCATGTTCATCGCGGTGATTTTTTAGAAAGAATACAAAGCTCATGGGTTTATAAACTTCTGGCAAATAGAATTATCAAAAGAGTAGAAAAAGTGATTGTTCTATCGCCAATGGAAGGAGCAAAATTAAATGAAACCTTTAAGACTAAAGCCTTTTATTCTCTGACAAATACAATTGACGCCCCAAACTTTAACAGTAAAATTGACCGGGCAGGGTTTCTGTATGTTTCTAATTATTTGGAGAGCAAAGGGATTTTTGACTTATTAGAAGTGTTTACTGCCTTGAAAGAAGAAGGTGTGAGACTGGAATGTTATGGAGACTTTCCCAATAATGAATATAAAGAGCGACTCTTCAAATATGCATCACCTTTTATTTCTATAAATGGCCCAGTGGTTGGCGCTGCGAAATACAAGGTTATGCAGAAAGCGAAATGCCTTATTTTGCCATCTCGAAGTGAGGGTCAACCACTGGTTATATTAGAAGCTATGAGCCAGGGCCTCCCTGTTATCGCAACGGATGTAGGTTTTGTTAAAGAATTATTAGGTGAAGACAACGGCTACTATATTCCAGCAAATAATAAGGAAGCACTCAAAAAAGTAATTCTAGAAGTTTCTAAGAATCGAGAAATGTCTGTACATGGGGATTGTTTACAAAAGAGGTACAAAGAAAAATTTAATCCAAGCGCCCATAAGAAACAACTATTTGAAATATTCAAACCATTCATAAGTTGAGGAAAGGCCTTCTTCATATCGTAATCGTGAATGCTATATATCCACCGGATAATGGTGCTTCTGGGAGGGCTGTTTTTCAATTAGCTGAACAGTTAGAAAAGAACGAGTATAAGGTTACTGTCGTTACGACAAACCAAGCATACAATACAATAGTTAATACAGATATCCCCTCTCAAAATGTCATTAGAGTCAAGGCAAGAACACAACGAAACATTTATATAAAAAGATTGTTCTCAGCCTATCATGATAGTAAAGCATTACTGAAAAAAAGTGCTTCTATAAATGCAGATATGTTCATTCTGTGTTCAGACCCACCACTAATGAATTTTTTGGCTCCGAGGTTCTTGAAAAATAAAAAATATCTTATCTGGGTCATGGATCTGTATCCCGAGGCGTTTGTTGCAAAGGGTCTAGTTTCAAAGCAAAACTGGCTGGTCAAGGGATATGAAAAACGTTTAGCATTAAATACTACTGCAGGAATCATTGCACTAGGCAAAAGTCAGCTTCAATTTTTATCTAATAAATATAGATTTCAAAAGAACAAGCAAATTGTAATACCATGTGGTGTACACGGAATTGAAAAGAAGGGAAAGGTCATTCCAACATGGAAAAGAAAAAACAGAATCATCTTGGCCTATTGTGGAAATTTAGGAGAAGCACACTCAGCAAAATTTTTGTTAGAGTTGATATTTAAGTCAAATCCGAAGAAACATCAATTTGTCTTGAGCGCTTTTGGGACTAAAGTAGAGTGGTTACATAAGAAAGTATCTCAATTACCTAATGTGAGTATTGTAGACTGGATTCAAGAAACAGAAATACATCATGTAAGCATTCAAATAGTGTCACTTAAAAAAGAATGGACACATGTATGTGTTCCTTCTAAAGCTGTCAGTTCTATTTGCCACCACACTCCGGTTTTATTTCATGGAAGTTCAGAAGGAGATACATATCAGCATTTTCAAAAGGCTTTATGGCACATTCCAGATGACAATTCTTGTTCTATTGCTATTGATCAATTTTACGCTTCTTTGCAAAATGAAAATATCGCATCTAAGAAAGAAGAAGCAATACTAGCAGAAAAATCAATAAAGGATATATATCAAAACGGAGTGAAACAATTATCAAAAATTTTATCAGCATGAGCAATAACTATATAGCTATAATGGCAGGAGGCGTCGGCACTCGTTTTTGGCCAGCAAGTAGAGCTTCCAGACCAAAGCAATTTTTGGATATTTTAGGCATTGGCAAGTCACTTTTGCAAATGACATTTGAAAGAGCCTCACAAATTGTACCTAAAGAAAATGTAGTCATAGCCTCCAACAAGAAGTACAAAGATTTGATTTTGGATCAATTGCCAGAGCTTATTCCCAATCAGATACTCTTAGAACCATCAATGAACAATACAGCGCCATGTGTGCTTTATACTGCGCTTCACCTCAATGCGAAAAACCCCAACAGCAATTTTGCTGTAATTCCGTCTGATCATATGATATTGAAAGAGGACGTATTCACGATTAAAATGTTAATGGCTTTTGATTTTGCTGCTCATAATGAGGCTATAGTAACATTGGGAATACAGCCCACTCGTCCTGATACTGGCTATGGATATATCAACTTTAAAGTTTCAGATGAAAAAGTATTAGATGTTATTGAATTTAAAGAGAAGCCAAACGAAGCAACCGCTCAGAAGTATTTGGACTCAGGAAATTATCTATGGAATGCAGGAATATTTGTTTGGAGTGTAAAGACTATTATTAATTCTTTTAGAAAAAACGCAGAGGATATATTGTTGGTATTATCACAAGATTTGAATCGATTTGGAACAACAGAAGAACAAAAATATATCGATCAAGTATATCCTAATACGAGAAACATATCGGTGGACTTTGCAATTTTGGAAAAGTCCAATAATGTAAAAACTATACCTTCAGATATAGGATGGTCCGACTTGGGCACATGGAACTCTCTTTATAACTATTTGCCCAAAGACAAGAATGACAATGTTATTCAAACCCAGAAAAGTAATCTTGAGGGAGTAAAAGGCAACTTGATAAGAACTTCTTCTTCTGATAAATTAGTGGTGATAAAGGGTTTGGAAAATTACATCATTGTGGATGAAGATAATGTGTTACTTATATATCCGCGTTCTGATGAACAAGAAATTAAAAAGGTCAGAAACAATCTGCCATTTGAGGACCTAAAGTAAATGACAAAAAGTAAGCTTAAAATATCATTTGTTGCCAATACCTCATGGAGTATTTACAACTTCAGGTTGGAGGTGGCTCAACATTTCAAAAGTTTAGGTCATACTATATATGTCATTGCCCCACGAGATAAACACTCGGAAAAACTAATAGCTGAAGGATTTATTTTTATTGAGTCTTCTGTTAAACCCTATAGCAACAACCCATTGGAGGAGTTGAGGTACTTTTATTTTCTGTTGAAGGCGTATCATCAAAACAAGTTTGACCACATTTTCCATTATACCATTAAGTCTAATATCTATGGATCAGTTGCAGCAAAACTCCTTGGACTTCGAAGTACAGCGATTGTTACCGGGTTAGGTAGATTGCTTAATATGAACAAGGGAAGAAGAAAATCACTAATTCATGGAATGTATAAAGTTGCAGTGAAGACAACTAGTCACCTTTGGTTTTTGAACAAAGAAGATCAAAAGTATTTTTTCCAAAACAAAATTTCTGGAAGCAAAACGTCTAAGATAATTCCTAGTGAAGGGGTGAATTTGAATAAATATTTTAAAACGAAGAAAAAGGACTTTCGGTCAAGTTCATTTCTGTTTGCAGGAAGGTTGTTAAAAGAGAAAGGAATATTGTTGTTTATCAAAGCAGCAGAGATTGTTAAAAATCACTACCCACATGTCAGGTTTGACATTGTAGGGTTCATAGATTCAAAAGATAATGATAGCATTAGTCAGGGTGAGCTTTTAGATTATCAGAATAGAGAAATTGTAAAGTATCATGGAGATACTGAAGATATAAGGCCATATATTGCTAAAACCAACTGTGTCGTTTTGTCCTCAACATATGGCGAAGGAATCTCGCGAATACTTCTTGAAGCAGCAGCAATGGAGACGCCCATTATTGCTTCAAAAAACAGGGGCTGTGAGGATGTCGTTATAGATGGTTATAACGGATTTCTTTGCAAGAAAGAGGATTTATTCCACCTTGTTGATCAGATGATGGCATTCATTTCTTTGGATGTTGAAGCTAAAGTGGTTATGGGAAGGAATGGTCGAAAGCTCGTGAAAAAAGAATATGATGTAGCTCAAGTAATAACAGTATATGAAGGACACATAGGAGTTAACATGCTGAAAAAGTCTAAAATAAAAAGTCTAAAACCATAAATTGTTTTCAATGTACAGATCAATGTTGTTTTCAGCTCTTTTGTTTTTAATTATTGCATGTAACCCAAGCAATGAATCTAAAGACCGCGTAATGCAAGCAAGAATCACAAAAGAAAGTTTTGGTAATGTAAAAGGAGAAGAAGTTTTTCTATATATCCTTGAGAATAGAAATGGAATGAAAGTTTCCATTACCAATTATGGTGGTATAGTCACTAAAATTCAAGTCCCAGACAGAGACGGTTCTTTAGGTGATGTTGTATTAGGGTTTGATAGCCTTAAAGGATATTTAGATGACCATCCATATTTTGGGGCAATTATAGGTCGCTATGGAAATCGAATTGACAAAGGCGCTTTTGAAATAAATGAAGAGTCTTTTCAATTGCCAATTAACAATGACCCAAATTCATTACATGGCGGTTTTCAGGGTTTTGACAAAAAAGTCTGGCAAGTTAAAGAACATACAATAGAAGAGGGTGGAGGAATAGAGCTCTCATCGATCAGCAAAGACGGAGAAGAAGGATATCCAGGAAAACTTAATGTGACAGTAGAGTATGCTCTGACGAATGATAATGAATTATTAATTGACTATAGGGCTACGACTGACAAACCAACCGTAATTAACTTGACTAATCATTCTTATTTCAATTTAAAAGGTGCAGGTAATGGGAATGTTTTAGAACATGTGTTAAGGATAGAGTCTGACCAATTTACTCCAGTAGACGAAACATTAATCCCTACTGGGGCAGTGGAAAATGTGAAAAACACGCCTTTTGACTTTTCTACTCCAAAGACTATCGGAGAAAGAATAGACTCAGAAAACATTCAATTGCAACATGGAGGAGGTTATGACCATAATTTTGTTTTGAGAGACTCTTCTTCTAAATTGAAATCTGTGGCAATTGTGTATGAGCCTTCATCAGGAAGACAAATGGAAGTCTTGTCTACAGAGCCTGGTGTTCAGTTTTATACAGGAAACTTTCTAGATGGCACATTAATAGGAAAAGGTGGAAAAAGTTATAATAAGAGATATGGATTTTGTTTAGAAACCCAACATTTTCCAGACTCTCCCAATCAAGAAAAATTCCCATCTACGAGATTAGATCCGGGAGAAGAATATCGTTCAAAAACGATTTATAAGTTTTCTATAAGATAGAAGAAAAAGGAATTATTCTTTCAGTAAGTTGAAAAGGACCATTGAAATCAAGACCAAGTGCCTGTACTAATGGTTTCTTTATATTTTTTTGAACTAAGCTTTTATTTGCTATGCTTGCTGCGAAACCGGGAATCATACCGATAAGTTCTGATGATGATGTTTCAACCTCAAAGTGATTTGATATCTCTGCCACGAAGAAATAGACATCGGCAATTGAAAGTGTTCTGGGGTTATGAATGTTAGTAGATATTTGACAACAACCATATGCCTCCATATACCAACCCATTATTTGAAGCGGCCTAATATCTTTATCTTGATATAGCCCTTTTTTTTGCCTTAGGTTCCGCATTTTTTTTGCAATCTTTTTTGCCACTGAAAGGTCATTTGTATTGATATTGATGTTATATGCTATCATAAAGTCTCTTACACCGAAGACGGTACCCCCAAAAGATCTATTTAAATGCGATCCTCCAAAATCTGCATTATATGCCATTTGCCCAGGACTATTTATTAGCGTTTCGTATTCTCCTGCTCGAAGATGAGGTAGGGTTTTAATAATACCAATTGAGGACAGAGCATAGAGAAAGACCGGAATGCTTAGTTCCAAACTTAATTCACGGGATAAAACTTCAACTCTCGCCTTTAAATCTTCAACATTATTTGGATCAAGAGGGACAAAAGGACAAATGTCTACAGCACCTAATCTTGGGTGTTGCCCATCATGAATGGCCATATCAATAATGGTAGCTGTTTTGTGATACAATCTTCTGATTGTTGCAAAAACATCTACAACACCTCCTATAATAGTAATTACAGTCCTATTAGCATCATATCCTATGTCTACATTGAGAATTTGCACTTTAGGTGTACTTATGTGTGCGATTATTTCATTTATTTTCGATTCGTCTCTTCCTTCACTTATATTGGGAATACATTCAATTAAATAGTTGACCTCGTTCATACGTTTATTGACTACACTGAATTATATGATTAAATTGTCGTTTATGAGAGCAATATTGACCATCTGTTTAATGAGCTTTTTCTATTTTTTTCTTCCAGCTCAGCAAGTTATCCAATCAGAGGAGCTAAATATAAGATCTCATGTTGCTTTTCACCTTTTAGGCAAAATTGATGATGTCATTTTGCTTTATCAAGACAAAGGTTATGAAAAGGACATTGTGGCCTTTGATCAAAATATGGTAAGACTTTCAACCAGGACGCCATATTTTGAAAAAAAGAGAGTTAACGTCTTAGACCTCAGCAGTCACACAGACTCTTCTTTTCATATTATATATTCATATAAAGAGAAGTCTACAGAGTACTTGAAAATCAACAGCTACAACAAATCTGTAGAATTAATTGATTCTGCATCAATAGCAATCAATGAGGCTTTCCAGTATTTTTCACCCTTCCAAACTGAATTTTCAGAAGACGGAAGTAAAGTTTCTATTTATAAAGTTTACAATAACCAAGAATTTAGACTTGTTGTCTATGATATTCATAGAAAGGAAACAATAGTAGATGAAACGTATAATATTGCAGCGGGCTTTCTAGAAGATGACTTAAACCAAGTCATATTATCTAACTCCGGCGAGTTCTGGATGGTCCTTCAACATTTTAACCAAAAAGGGAAAAAAGAAAAGCATCATATGCAAATCCTGAGGGTTAAACCAGAAAGCTCAGCAGAGTTAGATAAGTTTCTGGTGCCACTTCAAGGTATTGTAACCTCAGATGTGTTTCTTTCTTATAATGATGAACAAGAACGAATGGGGCTTTTTGGTCTTTATAGCGAAAAAGATCATTACAAAGCTGATGGGTTTTTTGTTTTAAACACAACCTTGGAAAGAGTAAGTGATACAGATATTCAGTTTTATTCTTTTACAGATAACACCATTAACGATCTATATGGTAAAGACGCCAAAGACAAAACAACAATAGACAATTTTGTCATTGCAGATATAATATGGAGAGCTGATGGGGGAGCATTACTCATCATGGAAATGAGCTATGACTTTTACAGAAGACCAAATTATGTGGCCCCATCTTATCAGACTTCAGATCCATTTAGATCTAGAGCATGGACCAACCACTTAAATGAAGACATGCTTTTATATTCAATTTCGCCCGATTCAAAACCAGAGTGGACAAAAGTTATTTATAAACGTCAAAAGTCTCAAGATGACCAGGGAATATACTCGTCATTTTTCACCTTTAAGACTCCTTCTCGGTTGAGACTTATTTTTAATGATGAAATTAAGACAAGCAACACGGTAAGCGAATATATTTTTGATAGCACAGGACGTGTTAAAAGAAATAGTCTTCTGAATACGGAGTATCAAAACTTAAAACTCCGAATCAAAGATGCGCTTCAAATCAGCTCTACTGAATTATTGGTGCCAAGCCAAAGAAGCGGGTTTTTAAGTTTAGTCAAAATTGATTATAGCATTTAGGGTTTAGTGTTCATGAAATAAAAAAAGAGAGCCCTTTGAAGGGACTCTCTTTTAATTGATTGATTAAACTTAGGGAGTAATCAGGTATTATCTGAGAAGGTCGATTTTAACAAATTGATTAGGAAGCTCAGATCGGTATATTTTTACATCAGCACTGATATCTCCTTCTTTCACACCAAAGTCGCTCAGAAGTTGAGAAATTGCATTAATTCTATCATCAGCAGTAATTTCGTCATTTTCTTTTTCTACATGCCCGGCAGTAATATTTATGTTCTGTAACACACCACGATTATATAACTTGGCCAATTCTCGAATGTTATCTACTGCTGATTCATTAAGAAGAGATGATGTTTCATCAAATATTATCAATCTAGAATTGCTCAGTAGAGCCAGCTCTTCTTCATATTTTTCTTCAGCTTTTTCCACAAGATTATCATGGCTTTCATTCGAGACAAAGTAATCGTGAACAGGTAAGTAGTTGTATACCACTTTGCCTTCTTCATTTATCTCCACAAGAAAAGGAGCACCATTTATTAATATTATCGTTTTCTTGAGGTTGTCACCTATATGGGAATCGATTGAGAAAGCTGTGTTTACTTGGGCTAAAAGTAGGAGCGCTGTTATTAAGATTGTGTTTTTCATAGTGTAATATTTAGTTGTTGGTGTCACTAAATAATTACTAAATCTTTCAGAATAGTCTAGGGTTTTACGAAAACTTATGAAAATTCGTGGTATCACCTGAAGGTGAAGAGTTGAAGAGCATAGGGTAAACACCTAGTTTTGATGTGGGCTCCCGCAAATCACTATAAAATGGGGACAAACTTGGACCTCATTTTAACCGTGCTCGGAGTTTTCCCAAAAGAAGAAATATTGGTTTAAAGACATCCAGAAATAAATTTTCCCAATAGTAATTGGATAGAGTCGCCCATTTATAAATAGAAAGCGCTTCAGTTAAAGGCAATCTCAAAAAATCTTTTAACAATTTGGAGGATGTGTATTGTTCTGGAAAAACCGTCTTGCCATCTCTACCTTCTGCATATGCAGCTTTGATATGCCATAAAAGTTTGTATTTGTGAGGAGCAACGAGGTGATTGACAGACAAAGATGGTATATAACCGATTCTGTGGCCGATCTCTTTCATTTTGATTTGAACCCTATTCTCTGCAGAATATCCTATTTTGTTTTTTTTCATGCCAATGTCTTCATCAAACCCTCCGATAGCCAATAACATCTCTTTTTTAAAGAAAATATTTCCTCCCCAATTATAATCTTCCTTAAGTACCACCTCTTGATCTGACAATTTGGGCTTTGTGCCAAATGTTGGCTTCATCCATCTGGGTTTTGAATAATGCCACCATGAATTAATGTGCCCTCCAAAACAATCATACTTGTCCCATTTGATTATATCAAGAGCTTTTTCTACAAAATCCTCTGGCACGATGCAGTCGTCATCAAGATAAGCCACCCACTTTGTTTTAGAAGAATAAGCTCCGCTGTTGCGAGCAATGCTCAGGCCGGCCCTTTTTTCTTCGACGAGGGATATATTCGGACTGCCAATGATCAGGGTTCTAATTTCTGCGGAGACTTTAGGGCAATCGTAGTTATTAACAATAACAACATTAAAATTAATAGGATTGATAGATTGGGCGGAAATAGAATTAAGACAAAGGCGTAGGATATTATTTCTATTGTATGTGCATATAATTATTGTCAGTATTTTTGAAGAGATGTTCAAATTAAAGTGCTAAATGTCTGTAGCGGTAATTATACCAATTTATAATGCGCAAAAATATATCTCAGAGGCTATAGATTCTTGTTTGCTACAAAATGAAGTAAAACAAATCATATTGGTTGATGATGGTAGTGAAGATGATTCATTAAAAATATGTCAAAAGATTGCAAAAAAGTACAATCATATTTATGTACACAGCCACAAAAAAAATAAAGGAAGGTCTGCCGCGAGAAATGCAGGAATGAAAATTGTAAAAGAAGCCTTCTTTTCATTTTTGGATGCTGATGATTACTTTTGGAAAAACAGGTTTGTCAAGCCTTTTTCTTTTATGAATTCACACTTCGAGGCTGATGGAGTATATGAAGCAGTAGCAAGTGATTTAAGAGAAGACGTCAGTCAAGAGATTTATCAAGAAAGAACGGGAATTAAAAAAGGTATACTACCGGAAGATTTATTTAGTCATCTTCTTTTAAGCGATGAGCACTTTAGCATAATTGGGTGCACATTTAGAGCTTCAAGTATTATTGGCCACTTTTGGTTTGACGAGTCCTTAGGAGTTGGAGAAGACACCGATTTTTTATGGCAATTGGCTAGGACTCAATCCTTATTAGGAATTCATTCAGAACCCACAGTAGTTCGAAGAGTACACAGTGGCAATACTGCATTTAATAAACCACTCTCCATTAAAGGAAAATATCATCTTTATAAAAAATGGAAAAACAACCTTGAAAACACGAATCTGCCTAAAAAAATTAAGAAGAAAATCATCTCTTCTTATTCATATTATAAGTCTCTATATAACTCACCAAATGGCGACCACCGCCTTATTGAACAAAGACTGTATCAAGGGGTAGAGTTTCTAAAAAGACCATCTCTGTGGCCTAGCTTTTTCCGATAAGGGTTAAGTACAATTCTTTATAGCGTTCTATAACAACTTCGCTACTGAATTGGGCTTTGGCAAAACGACGTATTTCTTTTGGGTCTAAAGAGGCTTGGTTCTGCATCATATTATACAAAGCATGAAGAAGGTCTTGTGTCGTTTGTCCAATAAAAAGGCAGGCTTGATTTTTAAACCATTTTTCTGTCACCCCGGACCGAGTACTTATAAATGGAACACCACTTGCCAGAGCTTCGGCCAGGACTATTCCAAACGTCTCTGTATCGCTTGGTAATACCAAGCAATGGCACTTTCCTAAATGTGAAGCAACGTCCTCTTGATTAAGCCTTCCTGTAAAGCGAACCATACTAGAAGAACCAAGACTCCGTGCTTGTTTTTTCAAAGAAGGAAGAAGTGGTCCATCACCAATTATGTTTAGTTGTATGTTTTCGTTTTTTTGCCACAATTGTTCAAAAGCGGCAATTAGTATATTGACTCTCTTTCTTGGAATAAGTTCTCCAATAAATACAAATGTGAAATTCTCGAATTTTTCTTTTGCAAGATTGAATTTGTTGAAGTCTATATAATTTGGAAAGACTATTGGGTTTATTTTGATATGTTTTTTTAGAGCTTTTGCTAGTTTGTCTCCTACCGCAATCACAGCTTTTGCACTTGACGACGACCTTTCTAATAAATCTTTATGATAACCAGGCACCTTATTACTAACAATATGTGATTCATGAAGAGTCATGATAAAGGGTGTTTCTTTTTCTTCTCTAATAAGGCTCGCTACATATCCCCCCAAATAAGTATGAGCATGAATCATATCAGGCCACCCATAATGATTACAATGTTTAATGACTTCATTCTTGTATCGATTAGCCCATTTCTTGATTCCCCAGGCATTATTTCTGGGCCAAAAAGGCATCTCCATGACATATTCATTCAGGCCAATTTCCTTTTTGAAAACTTTTTTAGTAAAAGTTCCTTTTAATAAAAACCGGACACTCATGCTTGCATGAAAAACTTTGATGTCTAGCCCCTGCTCATACATAAGCCTAGCTTGGTGCTTTATAAAATCCCCTTCTGCTTCATGTAAGCTGTTGGGGTACCATGCAGAGATGACTAATATTTTCGGATATTTACTGAGCATATGCTTATGTAAATATGATGCATTGTTCTGTTATTATTCCACATTTAAATCAAACTGATCATCTTAGAAAATGTATAAATGCTTTGACAGAACAGGAAAGTGATGGTATCAATTTCGAAATCATAGTTGTGGATAATGGCTCTGAGGGAAATATTGAGGAAGTCGTTAACTCTAATTCAATTAAAGTACTTTATGTAAAGGATATTCAAAACCCTTATGCTTGTCGCAATCACGGCATTCAATATTCTCAAGGAGAAGTTGTTGCATTTTTGGATGCTAAATGCGTGCCTACTAAAAATTGGTTGAAACATGGATTTCGTAAATCTGTTGATTTTGACATTGTGGCAGGGAGGTATAATGTAGAGTCAGATATGAAGTTATCATCCAAGGTGTTTCCTCTTATGTATCTTAATAGCAGAAAGAATGTTCAAAAAAAACACGGTGTGACAGCCGGAAATCTTTTTGTAAAAAGACATGTTTTTGACGTTTTAGGAAAATTTAAAACTACCTCTACAAGTGGTAATGATATCCTCTTTACCAAAAGAGCAATTTATGAAGGGTTAACTATAGGTTCCGCTGAGAGGGCAGTTGTGAATTATCCCAAGAAAGAGTTTGGCTCATTGATTTCTGATATTGGAAAGTATGGAAAAGGTTCTGCACTTACTGGGCAAAAGTCCTTCCTTAATGTTTTTTCTTATCTAATGCCAATGCGTTTCACGACAATGAGATCAGCAATAAAGTATAGAAAATTCGAATTTTCATTAGTAGAAAAGGTTAAGATTTGGTTTTATATATGGCGGGCAAAAATTCAATTTGCTTTTGGTATCATCCAAGGCCTTTTGCTCAATTCGCCTAAAGAACAGGGTCAATCAACATTATGATAGATCACAAGGAGGTTTACAAATCACAATTTGAAGAATGGGAAGGACTGCCAGTCTTTTTCAAACCTTGGTATCTAGAAGCCATTTGTGGAGAGAATGGCTGGGACGTATGTATAAGTAAAGATAAGGGAGGGAGAATAGAGGGAGTTATGCCTTACTACAAATCAAAAAAGTATGGCATACCTCACATCACAATGCCTCTGTTAGCACCTTATCTAGGACCTTGGCTTATTTATCCTTTGAACACACAAAAGCTTGTTTCAAAATATTCTTTTGAAAAAAAAGTGATTAGTAACTTATTATCACAATTGCCGGATGTGTCATTAATAAAAATGCATTTCCACCCATCAATAAACAATGTATTACCATCCTATTGGGCGGGATATGAAACTCACGTGAGATATACATATATCGTCAATAGTAAAGAGGAAGGTGATTTGTGGGCGGCACTAGATTCCAAACAACGAAACATTATATCTACTGCACAAAACAAATTTCAAATTGTAATGTCCGAAGATATAGATCAATTCTATAACCTTAATTGTAAGAGCTTTACTCGTAATGGAGGCGAAGTATTGTATGATAGAAATTATATTGTCAATATCTATAATGCTCTGAAAGAGAATAATGCGGGCAAAATACTATTCAGTAAAGATGAAAATGATCAAACCCATGCAGGAATACTGTTAGTCAAAGATCACCTATCCACCTATTGCCTTGCAATTGGTAATAATCCCAGGCACAAAAATTCAGGATCTCTTTCTCATTTGATGTGGCATTGTGTTCGAACCTCATTAGAAGAAACTGAATATTTCAATTTTGAAGGAAGCATGATTCCTAATATTGAAAAGTTTTTTAGATCATTTGGAGGGGAGCTGACGCCTTATTATAGGATACAGAAAACAAAAAACAAATTCTTGAAAGGCGTCTTTGCCTGGACGGGAAAACTTTAAAGTATCAAAGCTCAAAGAAGATCGCTTTAGAGCCTTTTCAGATAATAATCCTCTTTTGTTCTCATCTCAATAATTTCAGGTTCAGATTTGTCGCCATAACCAACAAGGTGTAACACCCCGTGGACAATTACCCGGTTGAGCTCGGATTCAAAGGAGAGATTATTTTGATGGGCATTTTCTTTTACTCTATCTATACTAATAAAAAGATCTCCAGACATTGGATCTTCGTGCATTGGAAACGTGATAATGTCTGTATAATAATCATGATCCAAATATTCTTTGTTCATCTTCAAAAGATAATTATCTGAACAGAATATCACTGAGATATTTCCTAATTCTGAACCATGGTCTCTTAGAATCGTTTTAATGAGATTTATTATGGATGATTCTGTGGGGTGATGATAAACTATTTCTTCACAAAAGAAAAACACACCTGATGTAATGTCCATCAACTAATATCAAATGGCGAAAAAGAGCTTTACAGTACTTCCATTGTTATCAAAGGAAATCTTGTCACAGAGCTCTTTCATTAAAAACACACCTCTGCCGCTGCACTCACAGATATTTTCTTGGCAAGTAGGGTCTGGGAGGTTTTTGGGGTTAAACCCTGTTCCTTCATCTGACACCATAATGACCAGTCCCTTTTGAGTTTTCTGAGATTGAATTAATACTTGTTTTTCTAGATCTTGATTGTTGCCATGAATGATTGCATTGTTTACAGCTTCAGTTAAGCTAATTAAAATGTCAGGAAATTTGTCCAGGCTAATTCTATAGTGCTTCTGGAGAGATTCTGCATATTGCTCTACCTGTACTACATTGGTAATACAAGAAGAAAGTGCTAGTGACAGTTCGGTCATGCTTTTATTCGTTTACCTATACTTACGATGCTTTTAGAGCGCGGAAGTATTCATCAACCAAATGTTGATAATAAGAATTTAACTCTGGTGAGGTATTTTTAAAGAAGTCAGTCTCAGCATTTCTCTTTTTGAGATATTCTTCTAAGGATGGTGGTAATTTTCTTTTTTTATCTGCACCGTCATTGGATTTTCTTTTGTTTTCAAACTCTCTTTGTCTTTCTGCATTCTCAGCATCCAAAAGTCTTGACAAAATATCTTGTTGCCTCTTCATCATCTCATTGTCTAATCTTTTATTGACTAGATCAACCTCCTGTTTGTCCATATTGTTTATAATATCCTGAAGTTCTCCAGAAGCCCCTTTGCCTTCTTCCTGCCTTTGCTTCATCATTTCTTGTAAAGCTTTACGTAATGCAGCCTGTTGAGCAGCGGCTTCTGCAAACTCCTTAGCTGAGCCATTTTGGCCATTTTTCATTTTCTCTTGAAGTTCTTTTAGGTTTTTAGACAGCCCTTTTTGACCTTGAGATATTTTATCACTTGGCTTTCTTCCGCTCTTGCCTTGTCCTTGTCCAGGCTTCTTGCACATTTGTGATCCTGGCATCATGCCGGACATTTGTTGTTGCATTTGTTCCATTGACTCGCTAAGCATTAGGGCAAGGTCATTAAGGTTTTTCATCGAAAACCTCTGGTGCTGATGAGCCTCTGCTTTTTCTCGAGCTTCTAGCTTCACCATAGATTTGTCAAGGTTAGAATTAACCTCATTCACTTTTTCGGTAATAAAAGATTCAATCTTTTCCTGCCTTTTACTCAATTCTTGAAGACTATCTTCTACTATTTGGAAGTCATCTTTTATTTTAAGTTGTTCTTGTGTGAGAGATGTATACTTTGGAGTGTTAACTCTACTCCTGTTAAGATCATTGACAATGTTTTCTTGATCAAAAGAAAGGGTAATTATATTTTCAAGAAGCTGTCTTAGTGTTTCTAGGTCTTCTTGCATTTGCTCCATTTCTCCGCCTTCCATATCTCCTTGCATAGCCTCCGCCATCTTCTTCATTTTTCCAGCTGCTGACTTTTGTTTTTGTGATGAAGGTTTCTTTTGATCCTTTTGTAATTGTTCCTGAGACTCTTTTAACTCGTCATTAATTTCTTCCATTTGCTCAGGAGCATCATCTTCCATTGGTTTGGGATATTCTAAGTCATCATTTTTTTCTTTTAGCTCTTCCATTTTCTCTTTTAGCTCTTCAAAATCTTTATTGATTTCTTCATGCTTTTCATCTAGCTCTTCTTTATTCGCGCTTTCTTCTTTGGTCTCTTCTGATAGCTCTTCTAGCTCTTCTGCAATTTTATTTAATTCTTCAATAGATTCGTTCATTTCCTTCTCTACCTCTAGCTGCTTATAAAGTTCTTTGAGCCGCTCTGCATGCTTTTCCATGTTTTCTTGCTCAAGTTGCATCTCATCGAGTAATTGAAGAGATTGTTCTTTATTCATTTCTTCCATTAGCTCCTGGATCTTCTCCATTAGCTCTTTGCTCTTATCACTGGTCATTTCCTCAAAAAGCTCTTGCAGCCTCTCTTGTTTTTCTCTGACCTCTTCTGGTAGTTTAAGATATTCTTCTTGATTTTTGAGGTTTTCCTCATTCTTTTGCTTGGCATCTTCAAGTTTTTTCTGGAGCTCCTGTTGTTGTTCTAAGAGTTCTTCCATTTTCTTTTTATCCTGCCAGTCCATTTCTTTTTTCTGTAATAAATCTTCTCTTAGTTTTTGAAGTTTACGTTGCATCTCTTCTATGTCCTGAATCGACTCATCCAAATCTTTATTGATCTTTTCTTCATTTGCTTGCTCTTCTTCTTTGAATTCTTCAATAGTAGCCTTCCGATGTTTCATAATAGAAGACTTACTTGATTTGCTTCCATTGACTTGATCATTATCAAAAACTTCAAAGAAATATCTAACCTCTTCTCCTGGTTCTAAAGCGATTTCATTAATGTCAAAGATGTAGTCAAAGCGATCATTATTCGAAAGATCACTTTTTACAGATTTTTCTTGAGACGACCTAATTGAGCCATATTTGGTTAGTATTTCATAGTTGAAATTGAGATTCTTTAGGCCGTAATCATCACTCACATTACCGGCAAAAAAGAAAATGTTATTTTCTATGCTATCCTGAAAACGTTCTACTGAAATAGATGGGTGCTTGTCTTTTATCACATTGATATAGAATGACAAGCTGTCTCCATTTGGAACTATTTTACTGTTAAATGAAAGAAGATAAGGAGTGTTGTTTCTAAATTTTGCTCTATGACTAAATTCTGATTGCGAATTTCTTTTTGCATCTATTTTTGTGCCGTCATTAAATTTCAAGGAAATTTGATCCGTGTTCTTTGCATTAAAGGTCCAATCTATTTGTGTGCCTTCAGGTATGATAACATCACCAATATTGGCGATAGTTTCTTTTTGTTTTTCTGTGTATTTAGGATAGGTAAGCCCCAGCATATAATCCAAGAGGCTTGGTTTCTCTAAAACATCTATTGTAAGCTCTGTGGAAATGACATCGCCTGAGAACAGATTAAACTTTGTGTCCTCTTGAAGATTATTAAATGTATGTATGAATTCATTTCCGCCGACTTTTTGAAGCCGATATTGATAACCTGAATAATCTAGAAAGATCTCATCTGGCACGATTTCCCCATCTGTAGTTACTCTAAGTGTAAAATCATCATACTCAACAGCGGTGAGATTTTCATTAAGGACATTATATCTGAAAGGAGCTTCTCGCTCAAACTCTTGGCTATTATTTATGATCCTATAAGTACTATCTGTAATAATTGTAGCATCAATAAAAAGAAACCCTACTAAAAGGAGAAATGGAGGAAGGGCATATTTAAAATACTTTCTGTTTTCCTTTAGGTCTATAGCCTTTCTGAAAGGCACCAGCCTTATTCCTTCGGATTTTTGATTAATACTTGCTTCTATAAGAGAAAGCTCTTCAGTTGAAGCGGATTGGGATTTAAGCTGTAGGATGTTAAGCAGTCTATCATTGACATCTGGAAAGTGGTCACCTAAAATCTTAGCGGCTTGTTCATGAGTAATTAAACTGCCGAGATTGAAGTATTTCAATAAAGGTTTTAGAACCCAAAACCCAAGGCCTGCTGTAAATGTCAACAAAAAGGCACCAAATAGACCCTTTCTTACACCCTTAGAAAAATAGAATTGATACTCAAAAAAGCTAAAAATGACAAAGACTAATAAAATTAGAGCAACCCATAATAAAGCTCCTCTCAGAACTTTATTCAGGTAATACTTTCTTATGAATTGGTCTAACTTCTGGACCAACAAATCATAGCTCGAATTGACCATTTTCTCCTTTTGTGTGTTTTTCAAAAATCCTACTTATTGCTAACGCAAAAAATGAAATTCTATGTTACACAAATCTATCTAAAGCAAGGGCCAAAGTCAATATGATACCATAAAGCCTAAATGGTGCCAAAAATGAAGAGGCATAATAACCTCACATATGTTAAAATATCAAGACGGGCAATATCGGCTATTGGTATAATGTTTGTTACCCGTACTAAAACAGACTATACCGAAACACTGCTACACTTATTAACTAAATAACCGAATTAAGAATGTATAAGTATCATCGTGGTGTATCTCTATTGACATTAGGAATTCTGTTTAGTATTTCCATTTTAGGACAGATATCTGCTGCCCCAATAAGTTTTATGAATTTGAAGTATTCCACATTTGTGGAATTGAGAAGTAGCGAGGGCAGTGCTAATTTATCAGCCTCTGTTGCTCGACAAAAAATGGAGACGTTCTTCAAAAAGGTGTCACCACAGAAAGTAAAAACTCTACATAAAGGGTTTTCTAAGGACAAAACCTCTTACTACGGCATAGTCCAACTGATCACAAATAGTGGGAATCACCGCATCTTTTATTACTGCGAAAGTGTGAATGGGGAGTACGTTATAACCAAGATTCGGATACACGAGAGGAAAAGGCTTCGAGAATAGAGCCCAATATTATTCCTTTTGTGGGTTGCTTTATGACATCACAAATATTTAAGGCCTTGAAAAATGCACTAAATTTGTATTCTGGATTTATGTGCCTTAGCAATAATACTTTCAGGCTAAAAGAGGATTCACAGGATTTCCTATTTCGAGTTATTAAATTCTTATATAAAAATCAGGTTAGAATGCTCTATAAGATATGATATCTTATACGATATATAGCGAGCTTTGATATTGAAGAACAATTAATTTCAACATTTTTAATGCCAGTTCATCTGACAAAACCTTCACTTTATGCTCAACACTTCTAAATTTTTTTTGGCGGCTCTTGCTTTTTACTCTTGTTTGCTCTTTTCATGTAAAAGTGTACCGGAACCAATTATTGATATGGAGGCCGATGTTTCCGATTTTGGCCTGATAGACCAAAATGGAGACTTTCATACGCTTTATTATTATACAGACGCGAAAGCCATAGTCCTTTATGTTCAGGGAAATGATTGCCCTTTTGTCAGAGAGGGAATAAAAGATATCAAATCGGTGAGAAAGGATTTTGAAGACAAAGACATAACGTTTTTGATGATCAATTCAAATGTTGACGACACCAGAGAGAGCATTGCTGTAGAAGCAAAAGAATATGATATCGACTTTCCAATTCTCAAGGATAAGGCCCAATTGGTGGCAGAAGCTCTTCAATTACATCGCACGGCAGAAGCGATAGTTCTAGAACCAGGAACTTGGGATATTCTTTATCGTGGACCGGTAAACAGCAAGACTCAAAATTATTTAGCTGATGCTCTCAATGCACAGCTCAGAGGAGAGGTCTTAGCAGAAAACTATATAAAAGGTAAAGGCACTGCAATTAACTTGGTAAGTGACCCGTCTGGATACAGTTCAATATCTTATGAAAAAGATATAGCTCCACTTCTTATTGAAAAATGTATGGTTTGCCATGTCGAAGGAGGAATAGCTCCATGGCAGATGAAAAACCATGAAACGGTATTAGGGTGGTCAGCAATGATGCGTCAAGTTTTACAAACCAAGAGAATGCCACCATATCATGCTGATCCAAATTATGGAGAATTTAGTCATGATCTTTCCTTAAGCACGAGTGAGCTACAGACATTGGTTCACTGGATAGATGCAGGAGCGAAAAAAGACGGAAATAGCGACCCTCTTGCTAAATATCAAGCAATAGCTCCAGAGTGGGATATGGGAGTTCCAGATTTGGTTTTTGAGCTAGATGAAGAAAGTGTGCCAGCTGATGGAATTATAGATTATAGGTATCAAGAACATGATATAAATATCGATGAGGACATTTGGGCAACAGGGTTTCAGATTTTACCTGGGAATAGAGAAGTTTTGCACCACGTACTTGTAAGTGTTATATATCCAGATGGATTCATAGAACCAATAGACCGCCGCAGTCCATGGATAGATGGTTTGTTAGCAGCTTGGGCACCAGGGGGAATTACCGAAGTATTTCCGGAGAATACAGGCAGAGCTATTCCTAAAGGCTCTCGATTACATTTCCAAATGCACTATACCACGAATGGAAAAGCACAAAAGGATAAATCAACTGTAGGAATCTATTACACCAATCAAAAACCAGCTAATGAATATCTCATGGTAGGTGCATATAATACCAATATCAAAATTCCACCTGGAGATAAAAGGTATGAGAACAAGGCTAAGTATCTATTTGAAAATGATGCGACACTATATGCATTGTTTCCTCATATGCATTTCAGAGGAAAGGCGATGAAGTTTACAGCACTTTACCCTGATGGAAAAAAAGAAGTATTACTCAATGTCCCTAATTATAGCTTCAATTGGCAAAGAGGGTACCTATTTGAAGAACCTTTGACAATCCCAGCAAGAACGGTCCTTTATGTAGATGCAGTGTTTGATAACTCTTCACAGAACACCTTTAACCCTGCTCCAGAAAAGACTGTTTATTGGGGAGACTTTTCTTTTGATGAAATGTTAATTGGGTTTTTAAGTTTTGAATATCATTATGATGCTTCTGAGGATTTATCCATGAAATAGAATTCATTTTTATCCAAAGAATCCATGGATTAATTCTTTTCAAGAAATAGAATACAACGTCAATTAATACAATGGAAGAGACACTTCTCCAATCAAAAGAGCTATACAAAAGCTACAATACAGGAAAGACAATAGTGCCAGTAATCAATGGTATAAACCTGACACTTTATAAATCAGACTTCACCGTCATTATGGGAAGCTCTGGATCAGGAAAGTCGACTCTGCTTTATCTATTAAGTGGTCTAGAAGTCCCGAGTAGCGGTGAGATATGGCTCGAAGACAAACCAGTACATACTCTTGATGAAAAGATGATGACATTGATTAGGCGGAAGTATATAGGATTTGTTTTTCAAGACTTCAACTTGGTCCCCAACCTTACTTTTCTGGAAAACATTTTAATTCCTGCCTACCTAGTTAAAAATGATAGGCAACAGATTAAAGACAGAGCATTGGATCTAATGCAAAAAATGAAGATCAAGGACCTAAAAGATCGGTTGCCTTCAGAAGTTTCTGGAGGTCAGCAGCAGAGATGTTCAATGGCTAGAGCAATAATCAACAACCCAGATCTGGTAATGGCAGATGAGCCAACCGGAAATCTCAACTCTTCTTCTTCGGAAGCTGTGCTAGATATATTGTCAGAACTAAACAATAAAGGTCAGAGCATAGTCATGGTCACACATGAAGTGAAATCTGCTTGTAGGGCGAATAGAATTATCTTCCTAAGAGATGGACATATAGAAGATGATCTGAGGTTTGATAAAGACTTGAAGTTCGAAGAAAAAGAAGTTCAACTTTTGAAATGGTTAGCAGGAAAAGATTGGTAGATAGAAATGAAGAGCATACTACTGATTTTATGGGCTAATATAAAAAGGAGAAAGGTTCAAACCCTCTTGGTTGCATTGTGTATAGCATTGGCAGCTCTTTTATTCTCTTCCTTAATTGGTATTGGGTTAGGAATGGAGAGACCTTTCGAAAACCTTTATGCGAAACTAAAGGCCTCACATATTGTAATGGAATTCGACAAGAATATCCATAATCCTCAAGAGATCAAAAATTGGTTTGAAGCACAAGAAGAAGTAGAAAGTGTATCTGTCCCAAGATTAGAAAAAGGGTTGCGGAAAAAGCTTTTGTTCAAGGGAGAAGAGCTCATTAATCAAGTACAATTTAGAGAACACCACGGGAATACTCAAAATCATGACAATCTTGATATTATTATAGGAGAAGAGAAGGAATATCCGCACCCAGGAGAGATATGGATTCCTAATCACTGGAGAAATAATACTGATTTTGTTTTAGGGGACACTATTTTAGTCCCAACGGATAATGGCACCTTTCCTTTGATCATATCTGCAATCGCGGTTGATGCTCACCATTCCAATGGTCTTTCTGACCCTGCTCCTGCTTGGCTCGGCCCAGGAGGATTAGCAATGATATTCCCAACTAAAGATTTATCATTTGTAACACTTGGAATAAGATTGCAAAATCCCAATCAAACCGAAAAGGTGTGGGCGAGGTTCAATACACAATACTCATACCAGGGTTTTAGCACCTTATACAGTTTGTTTAAACAAGTATTTCAAATAGTATATCAGATCACAGGTGGAATCTTATTTGTGTTTGCAATATTCGGGATTATTATTACTCTAATAATTACGTCATCTGTAGTCAATAGTGCGATAAAAACAGATTACAAGATGATTGGGATTCTAAAGGCGCAAGGATTTACCAATCGCAATATCGTTAGCATTTATGTTCTACAGTTCCTTCTGATTACATCCATTGCCGTACCTTTTGGCCTTATTGGTGGGTATTTTATGACCCAGATGGTCTTCAAATCTCTTATTGCCGCTATTGGTGCTATTAATTTCGAAGTGTCGCTGTTGCTTCCATCGATTGCAACCTATTTCGCTTTTTTGTTTGCGGTTTCAGCAATCACCGCATGGACTTCTAGAAAAGCGACTCAGATACAACCAGTGACAGCCATTCGAAATGGAGGCCCTCCTCAAAAGTCATTTGTAGGGTCTCGATTCAGTATATTCACTTTAAGACCGAAATCTAACCTTGTTGTTTTTCTTGGCCTTAGATATTTAATGTCCAATAAGAAGCGATCAGCCCTATTATTAGTAGGCTTATTGTTTGTTGTTTTTGTTCAAACTTTGTTTGTTAATGCTACTCATTCTTTGTCACTTTTAGAAGAGAATAGGCCGGCATGGGGATTTCTGGACAGCGACTTAGTGATTCGACAAAATACTGATCCAGGAAGAATTGAAGAGGACTTTCTTAAAGAAGATTTGGAAGATGATGATCGGATCAAATCGTTGGTCAAAACAGACTTTTATGCTGCGAGCATTCCTGCAAAAGAAGATAAAGCACCAGAGACCATCATCGGAATAATATTTGACGATGAACTTGAGAAACTAGGTGTGATTAGTATAGAAGGAAGACATCCTGTCTTCGAAGATGAGATATCGATTGGTGTAACCACAAGCAAAGAATTGGGAAAAGAAATAGGAGATACCCTTGTGCTTTTTTTAGAAGGACAATTAATTACCTATAATATTACTGGTTTATATCAGAGCTTGGGAAACCTCAGTAGAGGCTTCTATGCTAGACTCGAAGCTATTACGGAGGTTAACCCATTGTATAAATTAAGAAGCTACCATATTCGACTTGCAAAAACCCAAAGTATACCTGCCTATTATGATGAACTGTTGACCAATTATGGAAGTGCATATACTATCATTGAAAGTCGAAAGAGGCTGGGTGTGCTCAAAGGAATCATTAAGGGAATTCAAGATGTTGTGAACCTTGTTTCTCTTTTGTTTTTAGGAGTGCTTTTTGTAACCGTATTCAATGATACCGTATTAAGTATTCGAGAAGGGCAAAGAAATTTGGGAATATTTAAAGCCATAGGAATGACCCCATATCAGCTACAAAAAGCACTGATTGTTAAGTCTGTGATTATCGCAATTCTAGCAATACTCATCGCAATGCCATTGTCTCTTTATATTATTCCTAAGGCATTAGACACATTAACGACGGCAAGTGGACTCGTAGAATTTCCATATGTTTTCAATCTTAATTATACCCTTCTCGTTATTCCCGTAGTGATTTTGCTCACAATAAGCAGTGTATGGTTAGCCTCAAAAAGGTTATTGAAAATTAGACCTAGAATATTAGTAAGCGAATGATTATGAAACTGTATAGCATCTGTTTTCAATTCTCTCTTGTTTTTTCTATTGCCTTCATTTCAGGAAATACTATTGGGCAGACTTCTAATTTAGACAAGGTGGACCAATATCTTCAAAACTATCATTCTTCAATCCCCGTTCCTGGGTTTTCAATCGTTATTGTCGAGGGTGACGAGGTGATTTTTAGTAAGGGATATGGTAAAGAATTGCTGGGCAAATCTCAACCAATGTCACCTCATTCTATTTTGAATATTGGAGCTGTCGGTAGAGGGTTTACTGCTTTGGCCGTCATGCAATTGGTAGAAAAGGGAGTTCTAGATTTAGATACGCCAATAACAGAATATTTACCATGGTTCAGAACGGCGAATAAAGAGTATAGTGACATGATCACACTCAGAATGTGCCTTAGCAACACTTCTGGTATTCCTCCTCAATATGAATCTCTTCCAGAATTAGAAGCTACAAATTCATCTGAAAACTTTGTCCGCACATTTAGAAGCTTTTTTATAAAAAGAAAACCTGGGTTATCTCACGAATTCTGCGACGAAGGATATAGTATTGCTGGACTCGTAATCAGTAAAGTGACAGACATTAGCTATGCTGAGTATATTCACCAAAACATCTTGCTGCCATTAGAAATGAAGAAATCGGCAGTCGGGTCTGAAATGGCCTCTTCATTTGAAATTATAGACGGACATGAAATGGGCCTTTCACAATGTTACCCCGCTTCCAAACCGAGAACCGACCCCAACTTTATAGCTGCAGGATCTGAAATCTATTCTTCTACTTCAGACCTTGGAAAGTACATGACAGTATTGCTTAATAATGGGAAATATCAGAATCGTCAATTGTTGTCGGCTACTAGTATTAAAGAGTTGTTTAAATCAAATACGTCTTTTCAGGGATTAGGAACAATGTTGGGCGGCAATGGAATAGATATAGGATATGCCTTAGGGTGGATGGAAATGGAAATAGAAAATAGAAACATCCTTATTCATACCGGAAATAATGGGAATGTAGGATCAATAATTGGGGTAAATAGAGATAAAAATCAAGCTTTTGCTATGTTGTTTAATGCTGATGTAAATCGACTGGATAGAGTGGAATATCCAGGAATGGAAAACACAGTGAACAATGTGATACACATAATCAATGGCGAAAAGACTACTGATTTTGGAGTTGTACGAGACAATCAGGTTTTTGAAGAAGATTATAGGTTGCCTGAGGTAAAAAGGCATAAATATATTGGACAATATCAACCTTTTGGAGAGGAGAGTCCATTATTTAAAGATATGAACCTCGAAGTCATATTAAATGAAGAAGGTATAATGGAATTGATAGCCCGACAAGAACAAACTTTCAAAGGGCAATATGAACTTGAATTTACTAATGAATCAAGAGCAATATTGAGAAGCATTGCTCAGCCAAGGGAAATCCAATTTTCTATTTACCCAGATGGTTTTGTAGGAGGGTTGTTCATGTTTGGTTCGGAGTTTAAAAAAGTGGACAAGATTGATGGACACAGACTCAAAGAAGTCAAGTCTTCAGACAAAAAACTTTCATTCCTGCTACCTAAAAATGTCGAATACGAATGGAGTGAAAATCGACTTAAAACTACACTCAAGGAATATGCAAATGCTTCTTTAGAAATAACGGTAGCAGAGTTGAAGAGTCAAAGTTTTGAAAGCCACATTCAATCTAAACTGAAAGGACAGGATATAAATCGCAAAGGTGTAGTCAGCAAAGCATCAATAAAAGAAGGGTTGTGGACTGAGCAATCGGTTATTACAGAAGATGGGGGAAAACTTTATCAATATATTTTCGCTTTCTACCAAGATCCCATTTGTGGCAAACAAATGCAGCTAACCCTAAGTAACACATGGGGTGACTTTTCTAGCGAATTACTTGATGTTCTTCAAAACATTCAGAAGTCAGTAGCATTTGGGAAATAGTTAAAAGAAAAAGACTCACCATCAAATATTGATAATGAGTCTTTTGTTTTGTGGTCCCACGAGGACTTGAACCTCGGACCCCTTGATTATGAGTCAAGTGCTCTAACCAGCTGAGCTATAGGACCTGATTATATCGTCTCCGAAAAAATCGAGTGTAAAAATATGTAAGTATTTTTCAAAAACAATAGAAGAGGGAAAAATAAATTAGACTGATTCTCCCACCTTCATTTTCTCTGCATTTTCAGCAACCTGTAATGCTTCTATTATTCCTTCAATATTTCCCTCGATTATTTTGTCGAGACTGTATAGTGTTAAATTAATACGGTGATCTGTTACTCTGTTTTGAGGGTAGTTATATGTTCTTACTTTATCTGATCTGTCCCCTGTTCCTACAAGTGACTTTCTTTGTTCTGTTTGTTCTTTTTGGGCAGCAGCTTTTTGCACTTCTTTGATTTTTGAATATAATCTTTGAAGAGCAATCTCTCTGTTCTTATGTTGAGATCTGGAATCAGTGCTTTCTGCTACAATTCCGGTTGGTAAATGTGTGAAACGTACTCCAGATTCAGTTTTGTTTACATGTTGCCCACCAGCACCAGAGGCCCTAAAAGTATCAGTTCTCAATTCGTCTTTTTTGACATCTAAGTCTTCTTCTTCAAACTTTGGAAGAATAGCTACTGTCGCAGCAGAAGTGTGAACACGCCCTTGAGATTCAGTTTTTGGCACTCTTTGAACACGGTGTGCCCCGGATTCAAATTTAAGATTTCCAAACACCTCATTCCCAAAGATTTCTAAAACTATTTTGTTGTATCCTCCTACGGACCCCTCATTAATGTCTAAGACTTCTACTTTCCACTTTTTAGTCTCAAAATATTTAGAATACATTCTATACAAGTCACCTGCAAAAATACTGGCTTCGTCGCCTCCTGTGCCTGATCTAATCTCCATAATCACATCTTTAGCATCATCAGGGTCTTTTGGGATTAATAGCACTTTGAGCTTTTCATCCAAATCCTTTTTTGACGCTTCTAAAGATGTCAACTCTTCTTTTGCCATATCTCTCATTTCCTGATCAGAATCATTGAGCATGGCTTTGGACGATTCCATATTGTCAAGAATATCTCTGTATGAAAGATATGCTTGGTTTATTTCTCTAAGACTTGAGTATTCCTTATTCAATTTTGTGAACTGCTTCATATCAGAAGCTACAGTAGGATCAGAAAGTTTTTCTTCTATATCTAAATATCTGGAGTGAATTTCTTCTAGTTTTTCGATCATAGCAAGTAAGGTCTAGCCTCTTCTTTTATCAGAATTGGAATAGTTGTTTTTAAGAAAGAATTTGGCGGAACAGCTACTTTTTAATCTTGCTCTTTATATTGTCTATGAGCTCTACAGAGGCAATACTGCGTTTCATGTTGAATTTGATAAGATCACGAAAAGAGGCTTCATGAGTAAGAAGCCCACTGCAATTGGGATCTGATCCAGCTCTCTGAAGGAGGTCTTTTTCGTCTTCTTTGCTTAGTTCATTGTCGAGATACAAATTAACTTGATGTGAGAAATGATCTAAGTAATTGTTCTGTTTCATGTCTATTTTTTTCTGTTTTCTTTAAAATGGTCACATGGTAGAATCCATGAAATAGAGTAGAAATAATTTTTCTAAAAAAGAACTTGAATGGTCTATTTCAAATTTAATGATTATTCTTTAGCTATGTTGGCCTTTTTCTTCTCTCCTCTAAAATCGGTATAACCCTTTTCCTCCGCATAGTTTTTAAGTTTGTTTTTCAATAGGTTTCTTGCCCTGAAGAGCCTTGACCTTATCGTTCCGATAGGGACTTCTATAATTTTTGCTATTTCTTCATAGGTAAAACCTTCTATATCACAGAGCAAGATCACTGAACTATAATCCATAGGCAGGGAATTAATTGCTCGAGTTATTTCATCTCCTATGAGGTTCCCAAATAAATCATCTCTAAGGTCGAAATAGCTTGTGAGGTTTGGACTTTTACCATCGTGATATGAAGTGATTTCTTCATAGTCTACTTGGGTAGGCCTTTTGCTTTTTTTACGATATTCATTGATATATGCATTTTTCAAAATTTTGAATAGCCAAGCCTTTGCGTTGGTACCCTTTTCATATTTATCAATAAATCGATATGCTTTGAGATAAGTCTCTTGGACTAGGTCGTTAGCATCTGCTTCGTTTAAAGCAAGATGATAGGCAAATGTTTTCAGGGCATCGATATGAGGAAGAAGTTCTTCCTCAAACAAATCATCCTGTTCACTTTTTTTAACCACGCGCATTTTTTCTTTTTGAATAATTTTCCTTGATCGGAATTACTTTATCCTTTAGAATTGCATAAGCAATATTGCCTTCAGATAATGTAAGTGTTTTTACACCAGTAAAAGTTCCATAAGCAGGCAAAATCATATAATAATTATGTGAATAAAAACATGGAAGTCTTACATGTTGCCGCCCTTTTCCTTTTATTCCTATCCCTGGATGGATATGACCACAAAATATGAATTTCTCATTTTCTACTTCCACCTCTGGAGGCTCATGTGTTAATTTGAAAGGTCCAAGGTCTAAATATTGGTCATATACTTCCAATCCTGCTTTTTGATAAAGTGATTTCTTGAGGATATCATGGTTGCCGAGAATAAGATGAAATGTAGTTCTTGAAAAATATTGAACCATTTCTTCTACTTTTTCCCACTCTTTATTATGTTCACTGTGAAAGAGGTCACCTAAAAAGTAGATATCATCTACAGAATATTCTTTTAGCAAATCATAAAGCTTAGAATAGTCTTCCTCCCCAATTGCTTCTGGAACGCCGATTCCTTCTTTTCTAAAGTGACGTGCTTTTCCTAAATGTAAATCTGCAATAAAGAGGCAAGACTGACCTGGCCAATAAACAGCGCGAAGAGGTAAGAGGATAAGATGCTCTCCTCTTAAGTTTATAGATAGTCCAGCCACTTTATAATATTGAAACTAAGAAGTCGCCTCTGCTTTTGTTTTCTCTTTTTTGTTAGAGCCCATATTGTAGTGGGTGAGAATTTGGCCAACAATTTCTTCAGACACCTCAGGGTTGTCAGCTAAAAACTGTTTGGCAGATTCTTTCCCTTGAGCAATCTTGGTGTCTTTGTAACTATACCAAGAACCACTCTTTTGTATGATATCTAGTTCTGACCCAATATCTATGATCTCTCCATCTCTTGATATGCCTTTGCCATACATAATTTCGAACAAGGCAATTCTGAAAGGTGGCGCCATTTTATTCTTCACGACTTTCACTTTTACCAGGTTACCTACGACATTTCCTTCTTTGTCTTTCATGGCTGCACCAGACCTCCTAATATCAAGTCTGATTGAAGAATAAAACTTAAGAGCGTTACCCCCAGTTGTTGTTTCTGGGTTTCCGAACATTACACCAATCTTTTCCCGTAGTTGATTGATGAATATGCAGCAGCATCCTGTTTTGCCAATTGTTGCGGTCAATTTTCTTAGTGCTTGAGACATGAGTCTTGCTTGAAGCCCCATCTTAGAATCACCCATTTCACCTTCTATCTCACTTCGAGGGGTCAATGCCGCTACAGAATCTACTACGATAATATCAATAGCTCCAGAACGAATCAAGTTTTCAGTAATTTCTAAAGCTTGTTCACCATTATCTGGTTGTGAGATGAGTAAGTTCTCGGTATCTACTCCGAGAGCTTCAGCATATGTGCGATCAAAAGCATGTTCTGCATCTATAAAGGCAGCTATTCCACCCTTTTTTTGACATTGAGCTATGGCATGAATAGCAAGGGTTGTTTTTCCAGAAGACTCAGGACCGTATATTTCTACAACTCTTCCCTTTGGCAGGCCTCCTATGCCAAGAGCAATATCAAGAGTCAAAGACCCCGTAGAAATCACTTCTGTGTCTACTACAGTCTTGTCCCCGAGTTTCATTATGGTCCCTTTGCCGTAGGTCTTTTCGAGCTTGTCTACGGTTATTTGTAAGGCTTTGAGTTTTGCATCTTTGTCTGACATACTTTCTTTTTTGAAATATAACTTTATGGGTTACATATTATATAACCAAAAGTAATATTTCCAAAGATAGTTGTGAATAAAACAAAGAATTTATGCCATTGAACCGGCACTGTATGCCATGATGTCGCTTACTACATTACGCTTGGGGTAGAATTGTACCTTTGGCAATGCAAGAAACCCTGTCATGAGCTTGTTGTATTCTCCTTTCCAATCTTCATTATCACTAATAGCATATTCCGTTTCTAAGTGATCTGTTATGGAAAGTTCTTTGTATATGTATTTTAAAATTTTAAAGGAGTAGTTCTGCTTCATAGGCAAATCTGATTGGTCTAGTAGTTTTACAATTTGAGTATTTAACATGGTATACCCTGAAAATATTGCGCCAAGTTTTACCAAAAGGCTGCTAAAGCCCCACTTTTGCTATAGATTTACACAGAAATTTTTACGAACTCCTTCAAAGAGAGAAACCAAATTCTTACTCATTTCAATACCAGAATTGTTTTCAATTATTCGACCATCAATTGCTGTGATAGGAGTTAATTCTCCCATTGTTCCACTACAAAAAACCTCGTCGGCATTGTAAAGTTCTGTTAGAGAAATATTCTTTTCGGCACAAGAGATATTGTTTTGTTCACAAAGTTCAATTATTAATCCTCGAGTAATACCATGAAGACAAGCATCTGCAAAAGGAGTAAAGACTTTGTCACCTTTGGACATAAAAATATTGGTGCCATTTAATTCTGCAGCGAATCCAAAATAATCTAACATCAAAGCGGCATCTACTCTAGCAAAGTTGGCTTGAATTTTTGCTTGGATGTTATTTAGAAGGTTAGTGTGATGGATTTTTGAATCTAAAAAGGACGGATTGTTTCTTCTTATCGTAGAGGTAATGACAGAAATACCATGTTCGTTGTCATAAACAGGAGGTTTCCATTCAGGTAAAATTATGAGTGTAGGACCGGATTGATTTAAACGAGGGTCCATGCCAGAAGTGATTTTTTCACCTCGAGTGAGCGTTAATCTTATGTGTGTGTCCTTAGACATATTGTTGGCCTCTAATGTCCTTTTTAGACAAAGTTTGATATGGTCATTGGAGGGAATTGATTCAAAACAAAGCGCTTTTGCTGATTCTTGTAGTCTGTTTAAATGACGATCTAAAAGAAAAACTCCTTCTTCATAAACCCTTAGTCCTTCCCAAACAGCATCTCCACCTTGGACTACGCTATCAAAAACAGAGACTTTTGCATCATTGCGGTTTAAAAGTTGATCTCCTACCCATATTTTGAGGTTTTCGTTTCTTTTGTCAAATTTTTGTAACATTTATTATGCTTTTATACTTTCTTCATAAAGTTTATAATAATAAGGGAGGGTGTCTTCATACAAAGGAATAAGCCTTTCAGGTAAATCTACTTCTTTAGTGATGTTTTTTTGAAAGCCCGAGGACTGGTGAACATTTTTATACCAATATTTTGCCCAAACCCCATCTTCTAATCTTGGGCCAGGTTTCCAATGAAGCATTTCTTTTTTAAATGGAATTTCTAATCCTTCACAAAGCGAGATTAATACTTTTTCTGGATTCTTAAGTACTTCTCCAGAATCAAGCACCAAACATTTTTTTCCATTATTGATAAGATACTGATATAACTCATACCCTCTTTTAATTCCAATATCTCGTAATGATGGATTTGGAATAACATTTGAAAAAGAAGAAATCAATTTTTTTGGATCTCTGATCAAAAAGACATTGTTTAGATCAAGAAGAAAATCAGGTTCTTCCTCTAAATAATGATGAGCCATACTTTTGATAAAATAATAATCTGTGTTTAGAGGATTGAATAGAAGCGTTTGTTTTACGACCTCAAGGTCGGAAGGAAGGTCCTTTAATATTTGTTCTTTACCGGGGTGTTCTATTTCTGTACGACTGAGATAATAGGCATACATAGGTTCATCTACAACTTTTGTATCAGGACGGTTTCCAAAAGAATACATTAAAGCAGTTGAAATATTTCTCGGACCTGAGATAAGATTGATTCTTTTGCAACTCATTTATCTATTTTCGTCTTTCACCAATTCAACAATAATGCTCAAAATAAAAGACTTAGAGGAAATGAAAACTAAAGAGGGTCATGTATTTCCACCGTCAGAGTGGATTGCGGTCACTCAAGACATGATAAATCAGTTTGCTGAAGTAACGGGAGATCATCAATGGATTCATGTAGATGTAGAACGAGCAAAAAAACATATGCCAGGAGGGACTACAATTGCTCATGGGTTTTTGACCCTATCTCTACTTCCAAAACTTTCTTATACTCTTTATGAGGTGGAGAGTGCTAAACTTGGGTACAATTATGGAGCAGATAAGCTTCGATTCATAAGTCCTGTAAAATCAGGGGCTAACGTAAGAATGACGTCCACATTGAAAAAGGTGGACATAAAACCGGGAAGCGGAAAAGTATATATGGAATGTGTTGTAGAAATAGAAGGAGAGGAAAAACCCGCTTTGTTGTATGAAATGATTTCTATGATTGTGGAGTAAATAACCTATTATTATTAATCGAGTTCTTGAGGGTGCCAAAAGCAGGTTTTGAAATCCTGAACTTTATCATCTTTGATTACTATTCCTTCTGACTCTAGGGAGGTTTGCATTTTGGAAGGAGGTTTAAAATGTACTCTTCCACTTAGTTCTCCCTTTCTATTTACAACTCGATGAGCGGGAATGTCTTCAGAGCCTAGTTGATTGCTTTGTGTTAGTGCCCACCCGACCATTCTGGCAGAACCTAAAGTTAGATAATCGGCTATTGCACCATAAGTTGAAACTCGTCCTATAGGGATTTGCCTAGTCACGTAATAAACTAGGTCATAATAACTATCTTTTTTCATCTTTGCCATCGGAACATTTTAAAACCTGCTCTAATATATGTTGAAACGAAATGTTATTGCATCGGGTATTACCAATCTTACAGATGCACGTTATTTTGCATCATATGGTGTCGACTATCTCCTCTTTGATCTTAGGGAGATTGGAATTAACGACATAATGGCTATAACAGGGTGGTTAGAAGGCGTAAAAATTCTGATCAAAATGAATGAAGAAAACATTCATCTTATTGATGAAGTCCTTGTGAGAATTTCTCCTTTTGCTATAGGTTCCTCAAAAAGTGAATGTCTACGTAAAATATTACAATACACTTCAGATGGTTATATATTTCACATTTTTCCCGCAGACACATCTGAGAACACAAAAGTAGTCCTTACTCATGTGGATTTTGTCAACCCAGACACCTTTCACATTGACTCGCAAAGCACCACACAAGCATTTTTAGAAGTGAACCCAACAGAAGAGGACATTACTGAGTTTTTGAATAAAAGCGAGGCAGGAGTGATCTTAAAAGGCAGTTCTGAAATAGAGACAGGTTTAAAATCTTTTGATAATATGGATTTGTTATTTGAAATCTTAGAGGAAAACTAAAAAGGTCCCATAATCATATAGGCTACAATTTGTGCAGTAAATCCAATTATATATCCTCCATAGACATCTTTTTCTTTATGAACATTTAGATAAAGCCTTGCTGAACCAATGAGACCAGCAATTATTATTATCAGAGCCAATAGAATATTAGGAGAGTATTCTAGAGTGTTTTGTCCAAAACTAAATGAGTAGGCCAATTCTGGTATCGCCATTCTATAGGTTCCAATAGCGCCTACTAGCCCCCCCGCGCCAACACAATGAAGGCTTATTTTTGAAAAATTATTTATCAAAAAAGCTATTGATAATGCAATGGTCGCCCCTAAAATTGTTCCAATAAAAATGTCAGGACCAATTCCAAACTGCTTATAGTTCAGAAATAACCAAACATAAAATATTATTGTTGCAATCATGGGGCCTATTCTTTCCTTGCTGTCCTCAAGCCTTATGCTTTTAATCAAGCCCGCAGCTCGAAGGGCAATGGTGGAGATCAAAGGGAAAAAAACAGATAAGCCAAAAACCAATAAGTGTACGGCAACTCTTTGTCTATTTTCTGAAAACATGAATGCCACAGGTGTAATCGTGTGCAAGGTGAGAAAGATGTAATACAGAATGAACAAAGGGTGAAAAAGTACCGAAATCAGATTTGCAGATAGTCTCAAGTTATTTTGACATTCTTTTTTGTGATTCACAAATCTATAACTATTTATGTCTGATTCTTTTCGTTTAAAAGGATAAAGGAGGAATGAGCATTTATATGAAGTTTGGGTTACTTGTATTTACCGTTAATATGGCCAATTTACTACAAGCTCAATATATGTTGAGCGATTCTATTTTAACAAAAATGATAACCACAAGTGCCTTGACCGAAAAAGAGGAAACAGTAGAAGTAAATGTAGGCGGGAAGGTTTTTTCTGCATTGATTCAAAATGGAGACACTATTATTGTGGCGGATTTATTCAATGTGAATGTCTCTAGCCCGAGAGCATTTCAAGACAGAAAAGAATATTACAGATACTTGAAATATAGAAGGTATGCTAGTAGTGTTTATCCATATGCTCAAGAGGCAATAAGAATATTCAAGGAAGCCGAATATGCTACCACTCACATGAAAAAAAGAAAACGTAAAAAGCATAATAGAAAACTAGCCAAGGAATTGAAGAAGAAATTCCAAAGGCCACTTAAAAAACTATCAAAAACCCAAGGAAAACTATTGATTAAGATGATCGAAAGAGAATTGGGAAGAAGCATGTTTTATCTAATTAAGAACACTAATGGCTGGTGGAAAGCAGCATATTGGAATAGAGCAAGTAGATTGTTTGGTTACAAGCTAAAGGAAGGCTATGCTTACGGAGATGACCCTATTTTAGATATTGTTCTTATGGATTTCAATATATCTTCTGATCTTAGCGGCAAATAAATATCATTTGAAGGATTCAGAGTTTATTTCGACTTTTAATGCAAGCAATATTCAAAACTCTTCAGGAAGGGTTGCATGGCAAAGCCCATCAAATTTGGCAATTGTGAAATATTGGGGTAAATATGGACAACAACTGCCTCGTAATCCATCTATAAGTATAACTCTATCGGAGGCATTCACTCAAACATCTGTTGAGTTTTTTGTAGATAAGTATCGATCAAAACTAGAACTTGAGTTTTATTTTGAAGGAAAGGAGAATGAGAGTTTTAAAGGCCGCATCACTAAATATTTGGAAGGAATAGAGAGTTATTTTTCTTTCATTCCCTATTCCAAACTTATAATTAATTCTGACAACTCTTTTCCACACTCTTCAGGTATCGCATCCTCAGCATCTAGTATGAGTGCCTTGGCCCTATGCCTTTGTGAAATTGAGAACAATCTAGAAAACGATAAGAATGGAAATGAAGAATTCTTTTTAAGAAAAGCATCATATATATCTAGGCTGGGAAGTGGAAGTGCATGCAGGTCGGTTTATCCATATTTTGCATCATGGGGAAAGATTGGAAATGAAGACTCATCAAATCTTTATGCAAGCCCCGTAGCTGAATTTCATGATGTTTTTAAAACTTTGAGAAATGATATTTTGATTGTAAGTGCTGAAGAGAAGTCTGTTTCTTCCACAAAAGGTCATCAACTTATGGAGGAAAACCCATATGCCAAGACTAGGTTTGAACAGGCTAATAATAGAGTCTTTGAATTAAAAAGCATTTTGAAAGAGGGAAACCTGTCAGCCTTTGGGGAGATGCTTGAGTCAGAAGCATTAACTCTACATGCCTTAATGATGGCTTCTGATCCTTCTTACTTATTAATAGAGCCTAAGACTATTAAAGTTATAAATGAGATAAGATCTTTTAGAAAAAATGAAAATATTCCAGTGTTTTTTAGTTTAGATGCAGGACCAAACGTTCATATCATATCATTTGAAAAAGATAGAGCTGCAATAGAAGGATTGATTGAAAACCTTAGAGAATTTGCAATCGGGGGTAAAATCCTAAATGATAGCATCGGATTTGGAGCGAAGAAAATTGAATAGCACTTCTTTATTACCAAAAATCAAATAGAGTTTCATTAAATTCTGGAACAAAGGTCTTTATACTTGTTTTGTCATATTGGGACAAATCCACGAATTTCCAAGATTCTCCGAAATCGTTTGATATTGCAAAGAGCTTTATTTTGGTTTCAATACTGTTCTGCCCTGAAGCAACCATATACAAGGAGGTTGGAATTATTGCTTGAATGTCTTTTCCAGTATTAACAATTTGACTATCACCGGTTACAAACCCAGATTTAATGTCATATCCAATGGATTTGTACATATCTAAGGTTTCTTGAGCCAATTTAACCAATAGCTCTTTTCCTCCGGCCATCTTGATGATATTTGGATGTGCATAACTTGTATATGCCTCCCAATCATTTTGTGTAAATGCTTTTAAATAGTCAACTGAAGTAGTTTCCAGAATATCAATAATGTCATCCGATGATTTGGTTTGGGCAGATATTGATAGGGACGATACACATAAGACTAAAATGAATAACGTTCTCATGTAAATCAGAGTGTTGATGATGAAGTAGAGTCGGGAATGAATAAGAAAGGTCAGATATGCTTACATATCTGACCTTCTAAACTTTGTTTTATAAAACTAACTTGGTTCTCACCATAGGAGTGATGTCTGTAGATGTATCAGCGTAAAGCAATATGCCCACAGCCTGATCAAAAACATACTGAAAATCATTTTCTTTGGCCACATCATCGATGGCAGTTTGTATTTTATCTCTTATTGGTTTCAATAAGGATTCACTTTTTTCGTAGATCTTTTGCTGACTATCTTGTTGAAATTTGGCAATAGTTGCCTCTTCTTGTTTTAAGCCTTGTGCTTCTGCTTCTAATTGCACTCTTGAAATTTCCCCTTGAGATTGTTTCTTCTCTAAGGATTGATATTTATTTTGTAGAGATGCAACCATTTCTTGGCCTTGTTTCTCTAGTTGCTTTTGCAATGTTTCAATATTAGCATTTGCCTCTTTCACTTGGGGAATCTGGCTAATCAAAAGTTGTGAATTAATGTACCCGAATTTTTGAGCACTTAAGTCAATCGATGCTATAAGTAAAAAGGCAAGGCAGCCTATAATGTAATTTCGTTTCATTATCCTTTAGTTTTAATCAATTTATAGTTTTTATTATCTAATGCTTAGTCTTCTTCTAATAAGTTCTGTTTTATCATACTCTTCAGACACAAAAAGGACTCCTGCAGAACCGGCTTTGTCAAGTATAAGGTCATAGCTGCTTTCTAGAGCATATTGTTCAATAGCGTCAAACACTTTTTCCTGAATCGGATTTACCAATTCACGTCTCATTAAAAATAATTCGCCTTCTGGTCCAAACTTGCCTTTTTGCAAGGCCCGTACATCTTTCTCTTTGTCCATGATCTCTTCTTCTCTTTGTTTTTTCACATCGTCACTTAAGAGGACCTGCTCCGCTTGATATTTATTATAAAGACTCTTAATATCATCGTATTGCTGTGCTATTTCTTGCCTCCATTGTGCAGCAACTTGATCTAGATCTTCCTGAGCTTTTTGATATGCAGGCATGTCGGCAAGTACAGCATTGATGTCTACAATAGCTACCTTTTGGGCAGAAGCTCCAAGAACCGTTGATAATATTAAGCTTATTATTAGGAGTATATTTTTCATGTTTCTTTTAATTTTCAAAAATTAGATGCTTTAAACCTAAAGCCGGACGATAATCTGTTCACCGAAAAAACGCGAAGAAAATTACTTAAAATCCTTTTTTCTTTGGTTTAACGTGCCTTTAACGTAAGTCCAAAGTTGCCTTTGCAACCAAACTATTTGATAAGGTGCGCAAAGATAACTAAGAGAATGGTATTTAAAACAGAAACTATTTTCTGGTATGAACGTAGCAATCTACTCCTTTGCCCTTAATCTCACCTGATAGATTTTTAGCCAAAGCATAATCATCTGATCGAGATGCAATTACAGTATAATATTGAGAATAATCAAATACAGCTACTTCTGCAGAATTGTATCCTAAGTTAACCAACTTGTTTACCATTTCATCAGCATTGCTTTGCACAAGAAAATTACCAGCAACAATTAAGTATTTACCTTCTGCGGTGGCACGCCGAATCGGTGTTCCTTCGTAAGTCGTGACAGTCTCTTCAGGTTCGGTATAAGACGATTTGTCTTCTACTTCTGTGTAGTCTTCAGGTTCTGTACTATTATTTGAAAAATCTGTTGTATTGTCGTCCGTTTCATAAGTTTCATTATCAGGAGTTAAATCATCCTCAAAAAACTCATCTCCGCCATGTTGCTCAAAGGCATCATCTGCCTTCTCTTCTAACGTTTTAGTTTTTGTTTTACAAGCTTCTGATGTTAAGGCCGCCGAAATAAACACGGCTATCAATATAATGGATGTAATTACAACTCGAACCGACTTATTCATAAGTTATTTTTTTCATTCTGATTAAAAATCGATACCAAATGGATAGAACTTCATCAAAAAACTTACCGAAGTTATAACTATGGTGGCCAACAATGCAACAAATTAGGACTTAATAAGCTCTAGTTTCAACATTTTCCATGTAGTTAATAAAAGCAGTATTTGCTACCCTATTGCCTCCTGGTGTAGGATAGTTGCCGGAAAAATACCAATCACCACTATTGTCAGGACATGCATCATGTAGCCCTTCCAGTCGCTGATAAATAATTTGAACATCGCAGTTGATGTTTGGAGGGGTAAGAATTTCAGCAATCTTGTTAGTGATTTCCTTATAAGAGAATTCTGCATATACGTCTTGCAAAACATTTGGTTGAAATTCTTCTTTTGTTTTTTGAAGTTTTACTGCTTTTTTATATGCTTTTTCTAAAAGGTGTTCTTTTTTAGTGTCTTTCAAAAGCTCAATTAAAGCTCTGAATGCTGCAAAACTCTTCATTTTGGACATGTCAATGCCATAGCAATCAGGATACCTTATTTGTGGTGCTGATGACACAATAATTATTTTCTTAGGCTTCAACCTAGAAAGAATTTGTATGATTCCTTCTTTTAAGGTCGTCCCCCTTACAATTGAATCGTCTACAGCAACAATTGTATCCACATTGTTTCGAACGACCCCATAAGTGACGTCATAGGCATGAGATACCAATTCTCCCCTAGTACTATCATCAGCTATAAATGTTCTCATTTTAGCCTCCTTCACAGCCAGCTTTTCTATCCGTGGCTGGTCTTGAAGTAATAATTCAATTTCAGCAGGGTCCACTTTGCCACTCTTTTGTAATGTTTTTTTTACTTTTTCAAAAACCCTTTTATTCACACCTTCTATAAGTCCATAGAAAGCGATTTCTGCAGTGTTAGGTATAAAGCAAAAGATTGTATCTTTTAAATTGAAATTAATTGCTTCCATGACCTCATCGCACACATTCTCGCCAAGCTTTTTTCTCTCCTTATATATGTCTTTATCGGTACCACGAGAGAAATAGATTCTTTCAAATGAACAAGGTGTGGATTCTCTTTGGTCTTTATATGGCAACTCGGCGACATCTCCCCCTTTTCTTATTATTAGAGCATTGCCTCTGCCTAATTCTTTAACCTCATTTGTTTTTACATTAAAGGTGGTCTGAATAGCAGGTCGCTCAGAGGCGACAACTGCTACTTCATCATCATGATAGTAAAATGCTGGTCTAATACCTGAAGGGTCTCTCAGAACAAAGGCATCACCATGACCGATTAAGCCAGCCATAACAAAACCACCATCAAACTTTCTACACGATCGCTGTAACAATCTCTGAATATCAAGATTGTCTTCTATGAATTTATTGATTTGCTGATTATTATACCCCTCAGCTTTAAACCATGAATGAAGACGGTCAACTTCTTCATCAAGAAAATGACCAATTTTTTCTAGTACTGTTACAGTATCCGATTTTTCTTTTGGGTATTGTCCTAATCTTATAAGCTCTTGAAATAACTCTTCAACATTAGTTAGGTTAAAGTTTCCTGCTACTACAAGATTCCTGCTTTTCCAGTTGTTCTGTCTTAAGAAAGGGTGGACCGTTTCAATAATATTTTTTCCATGAGTCCCATACCTCAGGTGCCCTATAAGGACCTCTCCTGTATATGGACGGTTGGCTTTTAGCCATTTGCCGTCATTTAGCTGATCAGGGCTACAATCTTCAAAATGGCTATAAATACCCTTGAAAACATCTTTGATATATTGGGGGCTATTGCTTCTTTTTCTACTTATATATCTTGTGCCAGGAGGCATGTCAAGTTTGATTGTAGCTACACCAGCACCATCTTGTCCTCTATTCCGCTGTTTCATCAGCAAGAGGTGCATTTTATTTAGCCCGTAAAGGGCGGTACCGTATTTTTTTTGGTAAAAATCTAAAGGTTTTAGCAACCGGATGACCGCTAGGCCACATTCATGCTTAATCGCATCGCTCATCTCATAGTAATGGTATACACAAAGGTAGGGAAAGTGGTTAACAGTTTGAAGAGAATGTTTTGTTCATTAAAGGACAGTTGAAACTTGAAATATTATCCTTGGGTTAACCTTTTTTAATAATAGCATCATATTGAAGAATTCCTAAACCGAAAAGTGCATAGTCATATTTGACAGGGTCTATTGGATCTAATTTTCTTAAATTTTTGGTAAGTTCTAACACCGCTTTCCAATCTGACTTATTTCTTTTCATAAGGCCAAGAGAAAGCGCTACTCGTTGTACATGTACGTCAAGAGGAATAATTAATTCCTTTTTATTAATCAATTTCCAAAGACCAAAATCCACAATATTATCATCTCTCACCATCCACCGGAGAAACATATTCAATCTTTTACAAGAAGAGTTTTTGAGAGGAGAAGCGATATGTTTATAAGTTCTTTGTGGAGCAAATTCAGACTTGAAAAAGATTTGTCTAAACTGAATTAGACCATGTTTGATTTTTTCTTCTTTTGCATTTAAATCAATAAACGCTTCTTCTAAAGAAGAATGTGATTTATAATAATTTTGGAAAAACTCTAAGAAATATATAGCATCAATAGGTTGGAATGTTCGATGGACAAATTTTGAAAACTTCTTTCTGTCCATTTCTGAGTGATTCAGGACAAAGTCATAAGGTGTATTGTCCATAAGCTGCACAAGCTTATTTCCACTGTTAATGATTGTGACTCTTTGCCCCCAGGATAGTAATGCCGTCCAAAGTCCAATGATTTCTATATCCTGAAGCTTCTTAAACTTCTTGGGTATAGAAATTGGATCTGTTTCTATGAATCGGGGGTGATTAAACTCTAAGGTTTTTTGATCTAAAAAATCTTTTAGTTCTGTCTTGTTCAATGTATATGGTGTATCACTAAACCTTGGTTAAAGCGTCTGTTTTACTTCATTAATCTGATACCCTTCAATAATGTCACCCATTTTGATGTCATTAAAGTTTTTAATGGTAAGACCACATTCAAACCCAGCTTTGACCTCACTCGTATCATCCTTAAATCGTTTTAAAGATGTAAGCTCTCCTACAACGCCTTCCTTATTAGGGAAGACAACAATGCCATCTCTGATTAATCGGATTAAGGTGTTTCTGGTCACTTTTCCACTATTTACATAACAACCTGCAATTGTTCCGATTTTGCTAATCTTAAAGGTCTCTCTTACCTCTATTTCACAAACAACCTCTTCTTCTTTGATTGTGTCAAGCATTCCTTCCATAGCGGCTTTGATCTCATCTATGGCTTCGTAAATTATGGAGTAGGTTTTAATTTCAACTCCTTCCTTATCAGCTAGTTGCCTTGCGGTTCCTGAAGGACGAACTTGGAAGCCAATGATGATTGCATCAGAAGCTGAAGCTAGAAGAACGTCGGATTCTGCTATTGGACCTACAGCCTTATGTATAACATTAACCTGAACAGATTCAACAGATAACTTTATTAAAGAGTCAGAAAGCGCCTCAATAGAACCATCTACATCACCTTTTACAATCAGGTTTAGTTCTTTAAACGATCCCAATGCTAACCTTCTTCCAATTTCATCAAGACTAACACGCTTACTTGCTCTGTTAGATTGTTCTCGCTCTATTTGTTGCCTCTTTCCAGCGATGTTCCTTGCTTCGGTTTCATTAACAACGACTTTAAACTTTTCACCAGCTTGTGGTGCTCCGTTCAATCCTAATACAAGAACAGGTACTGAAGGGCCTGCTGCTTTGATTCTTGACCCTTTATCGTTAAACATAGCTTTTACTTTGCCACTGTAAGCTCCAGTGACTAAAGCGTCTCCAATTTTAAGTGTTCCATTCTGTACTAACATCTTGGTGACATATCCTCTTCCTTTATCTAAAGAAGCTTCTATTACTGTACCATGGGCTTCCCTATTTGGATTTGCTTTAAGTTCTAGTAGTTCAGCTTCTAAGACCACTTTCTCTAAAAGCTCGTCAATACCCATTCCAGTTTTTGCTGAAATGTCATGAGATTGGAACGTGCCTCCCCAAGATTCTACCAGCAAGTTCATACTTGCTAGTTGTTCTTTAATTTTATCTGGATTTGCTCCGTCTTTATCCACTTTGTTTATGGCAAAAACCATAGGAACTCCAGCAGCCTGAGCATGACTGATCGCCTCTTTTGTTTGTGGCATTATCCTATCATCTGCAGCAATTATGATTATAGCAACATCGGTGACTTTTGCACCTCGTGCTCTCATTGCTGTAAAAGCCTCGTGACCTGGAGTATCTAAAAAGGTTATTTTTTTGTCTTTTACTTTTACTTCATAAGCACCAATATGCTGTGTGATACCACCCGCTTCTCCATCTGCCACATTGGCTTTCCGGATGTGATCTAACAATGAAGTCTTACCATGATCGACATGGCCCATGACCGTAACGATTGAGCCTCTTGGTTCTAAATCTTCTTCTGCATCAACAATTTCTTCTTCTTCTTCTTCATTTTCTTCAGCACTAATAAATTTGATCTCTCTCTCAAACTCTTCTGCGACTAACTCTATGATTTCAGCATCAAGCCTTTGGTTTATTGAGACAATAACGCCCAAATTCATACAAGTCATAATCACGTCTGTAGGAGCAATGTCTAATAGACTTGCCAACTCAGAAACAGATATAAACTCTGTAACTTGTACTACAGCTTTTTGGGTTTCCATTTGCTCATCTATGAGCTCTTGTTTTACCCTTTTATCTTCTCTGTTGTCTCTTCTTATTTTCTGTCTCTTCTTGCCACTTCCACCTGTAATCCTGGCCATAGTAGCCTTGATCTTTTCTTCTATTTCTTTTTGCGAGACCTGTTTGATTTCATCTGGTCTGCCTCCTCGTTGTCCCCGACCTTGTCCTTGCCCTTGTCCTCTATTATCCCGTTGTCCAGTATTTTGAACGGTAATCTTTTTGCGTTTTCTCTTTCTCTTTTTCTTAGCCTCATCTGCACGCTTAACAGGAGGAGCAGGTTTTTCTTTAGGCTTAGGTTTGGTTAATTTGTCAGAATCAATTTTACCTAACACCTTTAAACCCTTCAGTTGAGGTGTTTTTGCTCTAACCATTTCTTCAACCGGAGCAGGTTCTCCTTTAGGTGTTGTAGGCTCTGGTGCTGGAGGTTGAACGGGTTCCGCGACAGGTTCAGGTTTTGG
>DKPS01000232.1:0-5737 GCA_002471345.1 Saprospiraceae bacterium UBA7328 | reverse complement strand
GGTTTTGGTTCCGGAGCTTTAGTTTTAGGTGTCAAATCTACTTTACCAACCACCTTAACCTTTAATTCCGGTTTTTTGGGTTGCACCATTTCTTCTTTAGCTTCTGTTTCTATTGGCTTTTCTACAACGGGCTCTGGCACAGGTTTTGGCGGAGTTGGGGCAACAGGAGGTGCTACAACTACGGGCTCTTCTACTTTCTTCGGTGTGCCAATAATTAGCTGGTCTGCCTTCTCTTTCAGCTCCATGGACTTGCTAAACTGCTTAGTCAGCTCTGAATACATTTCATCAGAGATTTTAGCTGTTGGCTTGTTTTCTACTTCAAAACCGGCATTAGTAAGATATTCAACAATGGTTGAAGTTCCTACATTTAATTCTTTAGCAATTTTTACAAGTCTTTTCGACATATTCGATTTAAATCGTTAATAAAAGCAGATACTCAATTTTAACACGTTTTACTCATCAAATTCTGAGCTTAAAACTTTGAGCACCTCTTCTATGGTTTCTTCTTCAAGATCTGATCTTCTAAGAAGTTCTTCTTTACTTAATTCTAACACACTTCTAGCAGTATCACATCCGATATTCTTTAACTCGTCAATGATCCATTCTTCTATTTCATCAGAGAATTCATCTAAGTCCACATCGTCAATTTCTTCATCTGTATCTCTGTACACGTCAATTTCATAACCAGTTAATCTGCTTGCTAACTTTATATTTGACCCTCCTTTTCCAATTGCCATTGACACTTGATCAGGTTTTAAGAAAACAGATGCTGTCATATTTTCATCATCCATTTTAATACTAGTCACCTTTGCTGGAGTCAATGCTCTTTGAATAAAAAGGTTATTGTTAGCTGTAAAATTGACGATGTCTATATTTTCATTTTTTAACTCTCTTACTATCCCATGGATTCTTGATCCTTTCATCCCCACACATGCTCCTACTGGATCTATTCTGTCATCATATGATTCTACAGCGACCTTCGCCCTTTCACCAGGAATTCTTTCTATTTTTTTAATAGTTATCAGTCCATCCTCAATTTCTGGCACCTCTTGTTCAAGAAGTTTAGCTAAGAAGTTATTATCAGTTCGAGAGACAATCACTGCAGGATTGTTGTTCCTCATTTTTACTTCTTTGATCACACCTTTGATCATGTCACCTTTTCTCACATAATCCCCTCTTATCATCTCATTTCTTGGGATGATAAGTTCATTGCCACTTACATCATCAATAATCAGCAGTTCTCTTTTTAGTATCTGATGAACCTCTCCAAGTATAATGTCACCAATTCTAGCTGAATATAATTTGAAGACTTCATCTTTTTCTAGTTCCATTATTCTAGAAATGAGAGTCTGCCTTGCAGCCATTACTGATCTTCTGCCAAATTCTAATAACTCAAGCTCTTCATAACATTCTTCACCAATTTCATACTCTTCATCAATTTCGACTGCATCGGTAATAGATATCTGACTTCTATCATCTGTAACTTCGCCATCAGGAACAATTTCTCTAACTCTCCAGATTTCTAGATCACCATTAGCAGGATTGACGATGACGTCAAAATTATCATCAGTCCCGTATTTTTTCTTGATAAGCGTTCGGAATACATCTTCCAAAACCCTTACCATGGTAGGGCGATCTATGTTCTTGCCTGCTTTGAATTCCGAAAACGATTCAACTAAATTCATTTCTTCATACTATTTGAAACTCGGAACTAATTGTGCCGATTTTATAGATTCAAAATTTATTCTTCTTGTTACATTCTTGATTTCAAGAACTATTTTTTCATTGTCTACCTCGCTAATCTTTCCCTCCACACTTCCTCCTTCGATGAGTGAAACCTTAAGCATTCTTCCCTTGTTTTTGACATACTGTCTTTGAAATTTCAAAGGTCTAGACATGCCAGGAGAGGAAACTTCTAAGGTGTATTTAGGTCCTAGAACTTCATTTTCATCAATATAGCTTTCTAGGTGTCTACTGACTTTTCTGCATTTATCAAAGCCAAAGTCACTATCACTATCAATAAAAACTTGAAGTTTATTATTAACCTTTGAGTAGTCCAATTCTACTAAAAAACAATCTTGAAATTCTTCTTCTGCAAACTTTTCTGACAGAAGACTTTCTACTAATTTTAAGTCCACATTTTAAAATTTATGAATAAAAAAAGGGAACCATCGTTCCCCTCTGCTTTCAAAATGTGGCGCAAATATAAGGAATTATTAGCACCTTGTCACCTCTGTCTTGTTTTGTATATCTTTCCGAATTATTCAAAATATAAAATTGGAATTGTCTATTGTGAGGAAAGATGAATATTACAGTCAAATACAAGGAGCAGCTCAATACTTGAAGGAGCGTTTAAAATCCACACCTAAAGTGGCAATAGTTCTAGGAACGGGACTAGGTAACCTGTCTGATAAAATTAAAAATGCAGAAATTTTTTCTTATTCAGAGATTCCACATTTCCCGCAGATCACGGTGAAAGGACATGCAGGAAATTTAATTTGTGGAGAGATTAATGGTGTAGAGGTAATGGCAATGCAAGGTCGCTTTCATTATTATGAAGGATATAGTATGAAGGAGGTTACATTTCCGATGAGGGTAATGCAAGCATTGAACATAGGTACGATTTTGATTTCAAATGCAGCAGGTGGTGTAAATGGAAATTATAATGCTGGAGATATAGTTCTTGTGACAGACCATATTAGTCTACATCAGGATAACCCGTTAAGGGGAGAAAATGATGAGAGATTAGGAACCAGGTTTCCTGACATGTTTTCTACTTATGAAAAAGAATTGATTCTCAAAGCTGAGGATATCGCAAAAGAGAATAATATAAAAACACATAGAGGTGTTTACTTTGGTTGGCCAGGGCCTAATTTGGAAACCCCTGCAGAATATAATATGATTAATACTCTAGGGGGGGATTTAGTAGGAATGTCAACAGTCCCAGAAGTGCTTGTCGCCAAGCATGCAAGTATGAAGGTTTTGGTAGCTTCTGTTGTAACAAACGAGTGCTTTCCAATAGGGAGATTGAGCCCTACCGGCCATGATGAAGTAATAGATGTTGCGAAAATTGCTGAACCAAAACTCACCCAAATCATTTCTGAATTAATTACCAGAATATAAAGCGAGATATCTGTTGAGTAAGAAAAATGGACAGACAGAGTATATAGAAGTTATTGGTGCAAAAGAGAATAACCTCAAAAACATAAGTGTCAAGATACCTAGAAACCAACTAGTAGTTGTTACTGGGTTGAGTGGAAGTGGTAAATCTTCATTAGCCTTTGATACTATATATGCAGAGGGTCAACGGAGGTATATGGAAACTATGCCTTCTTATGCACGACAGTTTTTGGGCAAATTGGAAAGGCCTGATGTAGAAAGAATAGATGGACTCAGTCCTGTGATCAGCATTGAACAAAAAACAACAGGGTGGAACCCTAGATCTACAGTCGGGACCACTACAGAGATCTATGATTTTCTTCGATTGTTGTATGCTCGTACCGCCACAGCGTATTCATATGCAACAGGTAAACCAATGATCAAATACTCTGAAGAAAAAATTATTCAAAAGATATTAGATGATTATAAGGATCAAAAAATACTGATCATGGCTCCTTTGGTAAGAGGGCGTAAAGGCCATTACCGAGAGCTTTTTGATCAGATGCGCAAGAAGGGCTATACAAAAACAAGGGTAAATGGCGAATTGAAAGATTTAACTCCAGGAATGAAGTTAGATCGATACAAAACACATGATATTGAGATTGTCATAGATAGGATTAAGGTCGATTCAGATAAGAGAGAACGAATAGCCAACTCTGTTGGGCTAGGCCTAAAACTTGGCAATGAGCTCATTATGATCGGTATACCTGAGAGTGAAAAAGTTACTGCATTGAGTAAAAAACTCATGTGCCCCGATACAGGTGTAGCCTATGATGAACCATCTCCTAATACTTTTTCATTTAACTCCCCATATGGCACCTGTCCTAAATGTAAGGGGCTAGGCAATGTGCAGTTAGCTGACATGAAAAAGATCATACCAGATGATAATAAAAGTATAAACCAACAAGGAATTGTGCCTTTTGGAGAAGTAAGAGAGAATAGCACTTTTACCCAGCTTAGGGCTATTGCAAAAAAACACAAGTTTACATTTTCTACCCCAATAAAAGATATTAGCGATAGAGCATTAAAAATGATGCTGTTTGGAGACAAAACGGAAAGTAGTCAAACGATTTATTCAAAGCATGACTTTTCTTATGATCTTGCCAAGGATGGGCTAATCAAAATGTTAGAAGGTTGGTACAGAGACACTACATCTGAGAGAATAAGAGGGTGGGCAGAAGATTTTATGACGATATCTCATTGCCCCGATTGTGAAGGGTTTCGGCTTAAGAAGGAATCTCTTCATTACAAATTGGATGAGAAACATATTGGCTTTCTTGGAAACATGGATCTTGACAAATTGCATGAATGGCTTGTAAACTATAACTCTTCACTGAGTGAAAGACAAGCAGCAATCTCAGGAGAGTTGATAAAAGAAATTGAGCATAGATTAGCCTTTTTATTAGAGGTAGGTTTGGGGTATCTGAGTTTGAACAGGCCATCAAGGACACTAAGTGGGGGAGAATCACAACGTACAAGACTAGCTACTCAGATAGGGTCTCAGCTTACAGGGATTACTTATATCATGGATGAGCCAAGCATTGGGCTACATCAAAGAGACAATCATAGACTTATTCAGTCCTTGCACAAACTATCAGAGATAGGAAATACTGTAATTGTTGTAGAACACGACAAGGATATTATGATGGCTTCTGATTATTTGATAGACATCGGCCCAGGTGCGGGTAAAACTGGTGGAGAAATAATAAATGAAGGCATTCCGAAAACATTTTTAAAGAAGAAGGGGACTACCGCAAACTATCTCAGTAATAGAGAAATTATAGATGGAAACCTTAAAAGACGAAAAGGCCGGGGATATTTTCTAGAACTTTTTAATGCGTCTGGGCATAACCTTAAAAAAGTAAACTTGAAAATCCCTTTAGGGGCATTTTGTTGCGTAACAGGAGTTTCTGGCAGCGGAAAGTCATCTCTTATAAATGAAACACTATACCCGATACTTCGCAACCATTTTTATAAAAGTCTGAAGAAGCCACTTCCATATGAAAGTATAAAAGGAATGGATTATTTGGATAAGGTGATAGAAATAGACCAATCGCCAATAGGACGAACACCAAGATCAAACCCAGCGACATATACAGGGTTGTTTACCCATATCAGAAAAATATTTTCAGAACTTCCAGAATCAAAAATAAGAGGGTACAAACCAGGGAGGTTTTCTTTTAACGTAAAAGGTGGACGATGTGAGTCTTGTCAAGGGGGTGGCCAAAAAGTAATAGAAATGAATTTCCTTCCTGATGTTTATGTCGATTGCGATGATTGTTTTGGAAGAAGATATAATAGAGAAACTTTAGAAGTGCTCTATAAAGGAAAATCAATTTCTGATGTATTGGACCTTACGGTAGAAGAAGCGAAAGAGTTTTTTGCCCATATTCCTTCTATTAATAGAAAGGTTAAGACACTATTTGATGTAGGGTTGGGGTATATTACTTTAGGACAGCAAGCCACAACATTATCTGGAGGAGAAGCCCAAAGGGTAAAATTATCGGAAGAGCTATCTAAAATTGCCACTGGAAACACCTTGTATATTTTGGATGAACCAACAACAGGCCTTCATTTT
>DKPS01000046.1:11991-12176 GCA_002471345.1 Saprospiraceae bacterium UBA7328 | reverse complement strand
AAAGCCATTCAGAGTGAGAGGATTGAGTGAAAGAGAGACGTCTCTACACCGACTCCAGTAGCTTAATATCAGGCCTTCCCGCCATAAAAGCACCCATTTGAGCTCCGATCACTTTGAAGTAGTCCGTTTTGCCATGCAGATCTTTAGCTGCCTCATCCTTATATCTCTCTAAGAAAACATAAGTT
>DKPS01000046.1:0-11774 GCA_002471345.1 Saprospiraceae bacterium UBA7328 | reverse complement strand
GCGCCTGCCATAAAACCTCCCATTTGAGCACCAAGCTCTCTAAAATAGTCTGTTTTGCCATGTGCGTCTTGTGCTTCTTGATCCTTGTATCTCTCTAAGAAAACATAAGTTGTATCATCTTGCTTATACAAGTCATAGTATACTACTCCTTCTTCATTGGCATTCACTTTTTCAACCAGTTGTTTGGCTACTTCCTCAAATTCAGCTCCTTTTCCTTCTTGTATTTTCAGTGTGGCTATGACTCCTATCATTGTATTGATGTTTTATTATTCTGTAATGGATGAAATCTCATTAAACATTATCCGCTGTTCCAAATTTGGTATTATAATCGCCTGATCTATAAAGTTCATAAATCTGTGGGGTAATTATGGCCACCCAGATTAAAAAGATAACAACTGTAAGCCAGTATGGTAGCAAAATGATAGCGGCAATCCAAAAAATAGCAAATAGAATAATCCTCCGTCTGGCGACAACAAATTGCTTCTTAATCTGACCCAATGAATGATCATTAGTGGCCATCACAAAGTAATTAGGTCTGATAAACCATCCACTTGCAAAGACCATAAGGAGAAAAAACGGAAAAGGATAATGCTTACTATCTAACTCTGCTTCTTCGTCCAAAGGTGAATCCTGGTCTTGTGGTAATGCTTTTTGCACCATCTTCCAAACATGCTGGGCGGTAACCCTACAAGACGCACCTCCTACATTTTTACGATTAGGTACGCTCCTCTATCGGTACAATACTCGCCCCTCTCGCGTTACAGCTAGAACACCTGGTTGATAAATACCATTGGGGTGAGAAAGATTCTTTGTCACCTCTTCCCTAAAACCAGGCTTATAATTCCAAATAAATAGGGAAAGCCAACCCCGGTCATGAATATCAGCGAGGATTTCATGATGAGGATCACCGATGTGTTCAATATCAGATTTCCACTCCTTTTGAGCATTATTAGCTAAAGTATGGGGTTCACTAGTGATTGCATAAATTTCTCCACCAGCTTGGCGTATTTCATGCACAATGCCTTTCTTTTGATAACTCAATAACTCAATAACTCAAGACGACAGGGCGGACACCAAAACCCTCTATAAAAAACCAAAACAATAAAATCATGCTTAGCTGCAATCATCTCGAGCCAATCCTTTCGCGTTCCTTTAGGCGGGTCTAACAAAGGAGCAGGAGAACCAGACTCAGGCTCAATATCAGCAAGGTGACGAATCTCAAACCCAGTGCCTGAAGGTTTAACCTCAAAACGTTCACGCAGACACAAATCGTTACCAGCCTGATTACCACATAGGATAAGTTCAATCTCTCTAGAAGATGTGGCTGTTTCTCTGGTGATTATTTTTTCCGGATCGACTACTCCAGTAACCTTAAATTCAATACCCTCTTTTTTAGAAAACCAAGCACAAGAGGCTTCGGATTCTGCCCGAAAAGCTTCTGGTATTTTCTGAGTTATACTAGACATGAGCTAAATATAACCAATTAAACCAATCATTAGGTTCTATAACCTATAATTGCATTAAACTTAATACTTAACTAAATATTGAGACTAAATATCTCCAACATCTAACAATACACCATCATAAAATATGAACTTAAAAGATCGCTATCGAGATTTACCATTGGGATGGCATGAAAATTATGAAGAGATAGCATTTGAATCAAAATAAGGCAAGAATAATATATTAGGTTTTACAACCTAATATATTATTAATTTCAATTTCAAAATACTACATTGCTCTGCAACAGCAGACAAGCCATTTTTTGAAAATTTGGCAGATTTCAAAATAACAAAACTCCTATGAAAAAAAAGCTCCTCATAATTCTCGGCATTTTAGTCCTAATAGGAATATCAGGCAGCATCTGGTTTAAATACAATTGGCACAGGATGCCAGGCATAATTTCCAGTATTAAAAATCCAGTAAGCCAAAACCAAACAATAGTATGGAAAGATGGATCAAGCACAAGGACTTCGGACAAACCCAATATCATAGTGATTTTGGTTGATGATATGGGCTTCAATGAAGTAAGCAGCTATGGCGGTGGCATGGCAAATGGGCAATTTAAAACCCCTAATATTGACCAATTAGCAGCCGATGGGGCCTTGTGTCGAAATGGCTATGCGACTACAGCGGTTTGTGCAGCATCCAGAGCATCCCTGTTAACAGGTAGAAACTCCACACGTTTTGGCTTCGAATATACACCTACCTCTAAAGGATTTGGGAAGTTTATAGCAGATTGGAATAAAGAATCGGTACAGCCCTTTATCTATAATGTCGCTGCTGATGAAGACTTACCATCAATGACTGAAATAGGTCTGCCTCCATCTGAAATCATTTTACCAGAAATATTAAAGCCTGCTGGATATCATAATGTTCATATCGGCAAATGGCATCTGGGAGGAGCAGAAAAGTTCCAACCTCACAATCAAGGTTTTGATGAAAGTTTGTGGATGGAAACGGGTGGATTGTTTTTACCAGAAGCTGACCCTAATGTGGTGAATGCGAAATTAGATTTTGACCCAATTGATAAATTCCTATGGGCAAATTTGCCTTATGCGGTTGAATTTAATGACAGTGGTAGATTTCATCCAGATGACCACTTGACCGATTATTTCACGAATGAGGCTGTCAAAGTCATTGATAAAAACAAGAACCAGCCCTTCTTTTTATACCTCGCCTATTGGGCAGTGCATACCCCATTGCAAGCTCTGAAATCGGACTATGATGCACTTTCTTATATAGAAGATCATATCGAAAGAGTGCAAGCTGCAATGGTAAAATCAGTGGATAGAGGAGTAGGAAAAATCCGTCAGGCTCTAAAAGATAATGGTATTGAAGACAACACGATTATTATTTTCACCTGTGATAATGGTGCTCCATATTATGTAGGCTTACCTGATGTCAATAAGCCCTATCGAGGATGGAAGTTATCACTTTTTGAAGGTGGCATTCACGTGCCATTTATTGTCAACTATCCCGATAGTGTTCCTGCTGGACAAGTTTATAATGGACGTATTTCCAATATTGATATTTTTAATACAGTCGCCGATCTAGCTGGTGCTACCCTACCGACCGATCGTAAACTAGATGGAACGAATATGCTTCCCTATCTAACAGGTGCAAAAACAGGTAGTCCTGAACGTCCCTTATTTACTAAGAATGGTACTTTCTCTCAAGTCATCAAAGACGATTGGAAACTACTCTGGGATCAACAGCAAAAGAAGAAATGGCTTTTTGATTTACAATATGATCCAACGGAGCAAAATAATTTAGTGGACCAAAACACAACTAAAAACAACGAATTATCGAGTTTACTAGCTGCATTTTTAGCGGAACAAGCTGACCCGATTTGGGAAGGAGCATTGAGCTCTCCCGTTCACGTAGATAAACATATCAATGAAACGAAGAAGAAGGAAGATGAATTTGCTTATTGGCAGAATTGAAATTTAAAAACAATTAGTGGAGAAGATAATTAGGTATTTGATTCTGTAACTTTTTAGTTAAGATCAAGTTCAAGAATCAAGTTCAATAAGCTCCTAGCTAATAATGGATTTTTGATCTTGTACTTGAAACTTGAACTTCAAAACCTCAATTATCAACAGCCATCTCCTCCTTAATCATACTCGGCAAATTCTTCCTCAATTCCTCATAAACTTCTAATCCTTTCTCTGTGAAATATGGGTAATGAAATTCCCAAATAGCTATAAGAATGCTTTCCATGCTTACATTTTCTTCTCCTAGCACCTCTCTTTCTATCAACCATGAATTCAATATCCCCCATATATTTTTTGCGAAATAGTAAAAATGGTTTTCATGTGGTTCAGGTATAATAATTCCTTTACCCGCTGCAAGGTAAATACCATTTTTAGTAAAACTGATGACTTGATTCATATGCTTCTCGAAAAGAGCTGCAGCTTCAGGCACTAACTTAATAATCTCTAATAAATCTCTTTGAAAAAACCGATGCTCTACTTGAAATCTGATATAATTAGTGCTCACCTTTGTATAATCATTATTCTCCACATACTCCATATTGGCGGCACTCATTTTGCTACGGTTATCCGTCATCAACTGTAGTACTCCTTCCATTAAGTCTTTTTTAGTCTTGTAATGGTAGGAGAGATTGCCTGCACTGATACCACATTTCTGAGCTATATCTTGCAATCTTACATTGCTGACCCCTTTTCTGTTAAAAAGGGCTGTTGCATTGTTTAATATTTTGAGTTGAGTTTTTTTCATGGAAGTAATTTAATAACTATGTTTTCTGACGAGAATGACGGCTTGGTTCTCAAGAATTGGCAGATTTAGAGATGCATAGCATAGCTACGGATCGAGAAATATGCTAATAAATTGAGGATCAATGTGTTGTTCATAGGCGATATGATATGTTTTTAAATCACTTCACAAATATGATTTTGTCAGCTGCTCTCACTTTTAGAACTATTATATCAGGTTAATCGATTAGTAGGATTTAAAACCTAAATTAGCCCATCTTAGTATGACCCGAAGATATAAAATCTAAAAAGAATGAGTTTAAAGAAATTTATCAAAAAGACTGCAGCTAAGGTTGTGAAATCACCAATTCAGATAGACTTTGAAAAAGGTGGTGAAAGAAGAGTAATGGAAGTCGCTCCATATCCTAAGGAAGTATTCTGGGACGAATCTGTGACTATTCATCAAACTAAAGAAGGGGTGGAATATGTCCGTACTCCAGATTCACAATTTGAAAATCTTTCGGGCTTTGATTTCCAACCTAACTATATTGAAATAGATGGTCTGAGAATGCATTACCTAGATGAAGGTCCTAAGGACGGGCAGATCATTCTGATGCTCCATGGCCAACCTGTCTGGTGCTATCTGTATCGTAAAATGATCCCTCTTCTTACCGCTCAAGGTTATAGATGCATCGCTCCTGATATGATAGGCATGGGACGCTCTGACAAGCCCATCAAAGAGCAATATCACATCTACGATAAGCATTGTGATCTGATACTTCAGTTCATTCAGCAATTAAAATTGAAGAACATTACTTGTTTTATACAGGACTGGGGAAGTGTGATAGGTGCTCGCCTAGTCGGTGAAAATCCAGATTTATTTGCTCGAGTAATATTAGCCAATGGAGAACTACCATTAGCAACTGAGGAGACTAATCCATTCTACATTCCTAATCCTCTTGTGGTAAATCCTAAGATCAAAGGCTATAAGGATATTGCAAAATATTGGTTCAAAGGAATGCCTGATATGTTTCAAGCATGGATTTTATATTGCTTACAGAACACCCGCAATTTCATAGGGCAAATAATGCAACAGTCCACTGCGAACAAATTGTCTGAGGGAGAAATGGCTGCATATGATGCTCCGTTCCCATCATTCATCTATATGGCTGGACCACGGACATTGCCTTCGATGAATACAGGAATAGTAGGTCAGCAGTTACCAGCATGGGAAGGATTGAAGAAATTTGAAAAGCCATTCATCTCTTTCATAGGATTAAAAGATCACTTGCTAGGACGACCGAGTATACAAGAAAAATGGATCAACTCAGTACCAGGAGCCAAAGGCCAAGATCATGAGCAGTTTGAAAATGCCAATCACTTTATTCAAGATGATATTGGGGAGATTATGGCAGATAGGACGCATAAATTTATTGTGAAAAATCCTGTTTAAGTGCAAATTCAAGCTCAAAAGATTTCAGGATACACAATGAGTTTGTACTTGATTCTTGATCTTGAGTTTAAAATTAAAAGATAACAAAATGAAATTCTTAACAACACCTGAATCTAGTTTCGACAATCTTCCTGACTACCCATTTTCTCCCAACTATGTAGAAGTAGAAAATGGCATGAAAATGCACTACGTCGATGAAGGATCAAATAACAAAGGACTAGTGCTCTGTCTTCATGGCGAACCGAGCTGGTCTTATCTCTATCGTAAGATGATACCAGTATTTGTAGCAGCAGGATATCGTGTCATAGCTCCTGATTTAATAGGATTTGGAAAGTCATCAAAGCCGACTGAGACTTCTGATTATACATACCAAAAGCATGTAGATTGGATAAAAACCTTCATCTCAAAGCTTGGTTTGATTGACATTAATCTCTTTTGTCAAGATTGGGGAGGTCTGATTGGGTTAAGAATATTAGCAGAGGAGTCACACCTGTTTAGCAGAACAGTTGCAGGTAATACTTTTCTTCCTACAGGTGAACGTGAGGCTTCTGAAGCTTTCTTGAAATGGCAAAAATTCTCACAAACAGCACCAGTATTACCAGTTGGAAAAATTATCCAAAACTCAACCGTAGCTAAAATGTCAGATGTAGAAGTAGCTGCCTATGAAGCACCATATCCTAATGAAAGTTATAAAGCAGGTGCAAAGATATTTCCTTCATTAGTTCCCACTAGTACTGATGATCCAGAGTCAAATAATAATAAAAAGGCCTGGGAGACTTTGATGAAATTGGAACAACCATTTTTAACCCTTTTCTCTGATAGTGATCCGATAACTAAAGGAAGAGAAAAAGCACTACAAAAATTGATTCCTGGCTGTAAAGGACAAGCTCACACCATCATTCAGGCAGGGGGACATTTCCTGCAAGAAGATAAAGGTGAAGAGATTGCAGGGTTGATGGTGAAATTTATGGAAACGACTTAAAACAAAAATTAAAAAGATCAAGTACAAGTATCAAGTTCAATAATGCCGAATCCATCAACTTGTACATTTGAACTTGACACTTGAACTTGAACTTGACGACATGACAACACAACTCATCATATGGCTATCCGCTATCACATTGTACCTACTTTTTGCCCTCTGGTACTTTGGCTTTCGGCGAAAATTAAAGAAGGAAGAGGTAGAAGTCTATCTGAAGAAACTAGCTGCTTATGATGATTATAAGGATCAAGATTTGAGAGGATTGAAAGAGTTTTTGACGAATGATGACGGGAAGAGCTTTGTCATGGTGAATAGCATATTGCTCAAAGAGAAACCTGATCTAGTGGAAGGTGTGGAAGAAGGAGATAAATCGCTGAAAGTGCTGATTAAATACCATAAGTCTTTCATGGGTATGATGATTAAGCGTGCAGGGATAGGGATTTTTCAAGGAAGAGTAGCAGGACAATCTGTAGATCTTATAGGCATAGAAAATGCAGAACAGTGGGGCATCAGTGCCATCAATAGATTCAGAAGTAGAAGAGATTTCATAGAGATTTTGATTCACCCTAAATTTCATGAGAAGCATCAGTTCAAATTTGCAGCACTTGAGAAGAGCATAGCTTATCCTGTAAGCCCATGGTTTCAGTTGGGAGGCTTTCCGCTCACGGTGGCATTGGTATTAGCTCTTTTGGCAGCGATAGGACACATAATTTCAATATAAAAACTAAACAACCATGTGGAACAAAGTATTTCCCCAACCAGCAGATAATGTATATCGAGGTCACAAAATAGCCTTGTGGGTATTCTATCTACTGACTACGATGACTATTGTAAGAAGTTGTATTCATATGTTTAAGCATGATGGAGGAGCCCAAAGTATCGCTACTATTCCTCTGGACACCTATACAAATGGAGGCGCTGAGGCTGTCATATTTCTTTTTGCGTATTGGGGATTATCACAGGTCATGTTTGGGTTATTGTATCTGATTGTGGCATTAAAATATAAGAGCCTGATTCCATTAATGTATCTTTCTCTAATACTAGAATATGGAGGAAGATTTGGGTTATCATTTTATAAATCATTAGAAACTACAGGGCAAGCTCCAGGAGGAGTGGGGAATATGGTTTTACCTTTCCTTTGTCTGATTATGTTCTTTTTATCCATTAGAAAATCAAAAAATACATAAAAATGAATCTCACAGATCAAGTAATGGCCACTAAAGAAGGCTTCGTAGATTTTATCAAAAACTATCCAGCTGACACACCAGTAGTCATGCTCAACATCTTAAAATTTAAAGCCAAGAGCGGCAATGGAGATGAGACCGGTAAACAATCTTACAATGCTTATGGTGCAGCAGTAGACCCTCTATTGAAGAAGGTAGGAGGTAGAGTAATATGGGCTGGAAAAGTTAACAAAACAGTGATAGGTGACTACACTGATGAACCACATAGAATACTTGTTGTCGAATACCCATCGAAGCAAGCATTTATAGATATGTCTACATCAGAAGAATATGCTAAGATCAGTCACCTTAGAGAATTAGCGTTAGAATATGGAGGATTGATTGCTACGGAGACGATTGGATTCGGGTAGGGTTGATACAATATTGCTAATTTGAGCACATGGAATCAATAATAAAAAAAGACAGTGCACTTTACAGCTTCATGCAATGGGCATTTTTCCCTTTGGTATTAGTCGGCACTCCATATATCATATACCTTTTGGTTAGCAATGGGTCATCAGTGGCTATCACTACTTATGTCGTTGCTGTAGCAGTAGGATTAGTATTTTGGTTAGCAGAATGGTTGATGCCTTTTAAAGAACATTGGAATCATTCTCATGGTGACATTAAGAATGATTTAGTGAGCGGAACCGTAGCCTATATCATTCTACCCATTTTCCTGAAACCTATGTTCATTGCTCTTTTAGCAGGAGGTACAGCTTGGCTCTCTTTGCAATGGGGCGGATCCATATGGCCGAGTGATTGGCCTATTGTGCTACAGTTGATATTGATGCTTTTACTCGGAGATGCAGGGCGATACTGGGGACATAGACTCGCTCATGAAGTGCCATGGTTATGGAATTTTCATGCAGTACACCACTCTACTAAGAGATTATACTGGTGGAATGCTACTCGCCAACATCCCGTAGATAAGACATGGTTTACTTTTACAGAAATGCTTTTTCCAGTTCTCCTTGGAGCGGATGGTATTGTACTAGCCATGTATTTTGGAGTGACTGTTGTCTGTGGTTTTTCGCAGCATTGTAATATCAATATTAAGCTAGGTCCACTTTACTGGTTCTTTAATGTGGTCGATCTGCATAGATGGCATCATTCTAAAGAGATACAAGAATCGAATAACAACTACGGCAATAACTTGATAGTCTATGACAGACTGTTTGGCACCTATTTTCACCCAGAAAGACAAGAAGTACCTGTGAGACATATAGAGGAAATAGGATTGTTGAATCCTGAATATCCCGAAGACTATATGGGGCAACTGGCAGCACCTTTTAAAGATGGGTTGGATAAAGGAAACAATAGCAATTCTTAAGTTCAAGTATCAAATTCAAAGCTTACAAATCAGAAAATTCAAGTGGAAGAAAAAAAATATGATTTAGAAAATAGATTGGTGGATTTGACAGCGGACATTGTTTTTCTATGCAAAGATCTTCCTACTGATATGACAGGTACTTATTATGAAAATCAATTGTTGAGATCAGCCGGAAGTTCTGCTTTAAATTTTGGCGAATCTCAAGGAACAAATACCGTAAAGGATAAGATTTTCAAACTCGCTTTGACTCTTAAGGAACTTAAAGAGTCGAGAGTAAATCTGAGGATTCTTGAAAAAGTGAACTACGGAGAAAGTTCAAAACGTATGCAACTTCTAGAACGAGGTAGAACAACTAATTAAAATAATAGCGACAATCATCAAAAATAAAAAGTCCAATAATTAAAATACGTCAGCAAGCTTGGTTCTTGAACTTGAAACTTGCTCCTGATCTTTATAAACTTAAACATGAAAAAATTCATATTCATCTCCACAATAATCGAACTTTTAGCAGGAAGCATTTTCTTCTTTGCGCCTCAACTCATTCCTGATTTTGATACTTCCGTGAGCGGGTATATGGGCATGGCTCGTATGTACGGTGCGGCAGCACTTGGATTAGGCCTTTTAGGATTTTACACATGGAGAAATAGCTTTGACGAACTTTTGGTAAAAGTATTTTTAACAGCTTTTTTCGTATTCAACATCGGAGCATTCATTGGCATCCTTTCCAGTTTTCTTGGAGGAGTTTTTGCTAATCCTGAAGGGGCTGTATTACACTTGATACTAGGTATATTCTCGGGCTATTATTTTATCAAACATAACCTTGGTGATAAGCCGATAGGCAGAAAGTTACTTACTGCAGCAGCAATGATATTTGGTACTATTGGAGTATTAGTAAGTCAATTACCTAATATTCTTCATCAAGCTGGACTACATCCCGACTATGCTTATTCTAAATCATATGAAATGGCTGGCAAAAAAGCCCTCATTATCACTACCAGTCATGGTGTACTTAATTTTCCAGGAGAGACCGATGGTGATCCGACAGGTGTATTTGCATCAGAAATGACTGTACCATATTATGAATTTCAGGATGCAGGGATGAAAGTCGATGTGGCAAGCATAAAAGGTGGAGAAATACCTGTAGATCCACAATCCTTTTTATTTATGATCAAATCTAAATCCGACGAAAGGTATCTAGAGGACAAGGACTTTCAGCTTAAAGTGAAGAATTCACAAAAAATAGATGATATCGACTTCACTCAATACGACGTCATTTGGATGGCAGGAGGCTGGGGAGCGGCATATGATCTGGGACAGTCTGAAGTATTGGGCCAGAAAGTAAGTGAAGCATACTATGCACAGAAGCCACTGATAGGAAGTGTATGTCATGGAGCATTGGGCCTAATTCAGGCCAGAGACACCTTGGGCAACTTCCTAATCACAGGCCGCACTATGACAGGAGTTACCGACAGACAACTCATACAACTGGGCATCACGCAGACTCCTCTTCACCCTGAATCAGAGTTAAGAAAGCTGGGAGTAAATTACAAATACAATAGTGGCAATGTAGATATGTTCCAAACGATATCCGTAGTGGACGAAGAGAGACGATTCGTAACAGGTCAAAATCAAAACTCAGGTCATGAGACAGCACAGAAGATGATGGCGATCATTCTTGAAAATTCTGGCAAAACCATTTTAGACTAAATAAACATGGCAAATCAAGACTTAGTAATAGACACCATTTCAGATGGTAATAAATTTGGGCAAACGAATAATTGGCAACTCCAAATGGCCCTCTCAGGTATAAAAAGAAAAGCTATACTAGCACGAATACCATTAATTTCAACGCTAATACCAAGAAATTACTTGAGCTATGTAGGTAAAAAATTACCAGTCAATGGCATGATTGCTCATGGTGGTGGACCGATTCATCCAGGAGGCACTATTGACGATTCTTATTGTTGTCAAAATCCACTTGAATTAGATCCGAATGATCCTGACTTTATAGCAAAGACTTCAGGTGGGTTGAATATGATCAATGATGGAGAATTTGAGCCTGCATATCCAGATAAAATTATAGGAAACTTCACGGGAAACAATCGTTTTCTGACCAATATATCCAGAGACTTTTTAGCTGCTACCATTGACCGTAAAGTTATCCCTCAAAAGAACGACAAACAGAGAGTAGAAGCATTCTTAAGAAGTGTAGAAGAATGTGACAAGCTGGACAGAAAGATCATACTAGAACAGACAGCAACTTTCGCCTTTAGATCAGCCAAAAATCCCAATGAATGGCATGAGCCAATCACAGATTCTATCCATTGTATCATGTTTTTCGAATGGGGTGTAAAAGGTCAGAAGTTCACAGGAACTATCCTAGGAGGCACAGGAAAGTATGCTGGAGCATCAGGAGAGTTTCATAGAGAAAGACTATTGGCTCCTAACTTCGCTGGAGCAGAGACATTTAGGATTACTTTCCCAGGTTTACCTAGGCCTGATTATTGGCCAGCTTAAGAAAATATAAAATGACAAAATCCCTTATTGTAGAAAAATCTGGCAGAGT
>DKPS01000167.1:567-5171 GCA_002471345.1 Saprospiraceae bacterium UBA7328 | reverse complement strand
TTATCTTCTATAGAAGGACAATACCTTGGTCCCAATCCTCTGATTCGACCATTAAACATTGGAGACTTATCAAACCCCTCTTTCAATGCTTCATGAACTTCAGGAGCGGTATAAGTAATATGACAATGATGCTGCTTTGTTAGCTTAGGAGTATTTGTGAACGAAAATTTTGCGGGGTTTTCATCTCCAGGCTGTTCTTCCATTTTAGAATAGTCCAATGACCTTCCGTCAATTCTAGGTGGAGTACCTGTCTTCATCCTACCAGCTTCAAAACCCAATTCGAGTAGCTGTTCTGTTATTCCTGTTGCTGCCCGCTCTCCAGCTCTTCCTCCACCAAAACTCTTTTCACCTATGTGGATTAGGCCATTTAAAAAAGTTCCATTTGTAAGTACTACGGTCTTCGATCTAATCTCAAGACCAATCCCCGTTTTTACACCTTTACATATGTCCCCTTCTACAATCAGGCCTGTAACCATTTCCTGCCAAAAGTCTACATTCTCGTTTTCTTCTAATTTATTTCTCCATAACCTGGCAAACTCTAACCTGTCACTTTGTGCTCTAGGGCTCCACATTGCTGGGCCTTTAGACTTGTTAAGCATTCTGAACTGAATCATTGTATGGTCAGTCACTATACCTGACATTCCTCCTAAGGCATCAATCTCACGGACAATTTGGCCTTTAGCTACACCGCCCATTGCTGGGTTACATGACATCTGTGCTATGGTCTGCATGTTCATGGTTGCCATTAGAACTTTAGAACCCATTCGTGCTGCGGCATGGGCAGCTTCACATCCTGCATGACCTGCACCTACTACTATTACATCATATTCTGGAAACATCTACTTCTTCTGACTTTATGCTACAAAACTAAACCATTAATGGGTTAATTTTATTGGCAAAAAGAGGTTCAAATACGATAGAATACTTCATCCATCTATTATCTCCGACATTTAATTTCTGGATTTTGAGGAACATATTTATTGTTTTAGACATTATAATTTAACCCTATTTTTGCAAATAGATTTTAAAAAACATTTTATATGTATCCGAGAGAATTAACAATACCAATGGCAAAGGACCTTACAGAGTTTGGGTTCAAAGGCCTTACCTCACCTGATGAAGTTCTAAGCTCTATAGAGGGGTCAGAAGGAACTTCTTTGCTTGTAGTAAATAGTGTTTGTGGCTGTGCCGCAGCAAATGCACGACCAGGGGCTAAAATATCAATTCAGAACGAAAAAAAACCTGATCATTGTTATACGGTTTTTGCCGGTGTGGATAGAGAAGCTGTGGATCAAGCAAGAGAATTATTACTTCCATATCCTCCTTCTTCTCCTGCTATTGCTCTTTTTAAGGAGGGGAAGCTCGTGCACATGCTAGAAAGACACCACATAGAAGGTAGAACAGCGCAAATGATTGCAGATAATCTTAAGATGGCATACGATCAATTCTGCTAGTATTAGTAACAAAAGACAAAAAAGAAGGGGAGTTACTAAGTAACTCCCCCCTAAAAATGAGAATGAAAACCAAATTCTTCTCATGCCATCAGGCAGTATTTCTTTTACAGTTTAATGATCTTCTTTATAAATCTTTCGTCAGCAATAGTCACTGTTAGTATGTACTGACCTTGATTTAACCTTTCGGCATTTACAGACATACTATTTTTCCCTTTCTGGATTCTTGTTGAATTTTGTATCACATTTTCTACCAATCTGCCATTTATATCATAAAGTGCGAATGCGGCTATAGCACCATCTTCTGTGAACAATTCAAGTGAAATATCTGTCACCACAGGATTTTGTAAGATGTTGACATAAGCTTTTCCTATTCTGCTAACATCAATTGCAATCACGTCAGAATAATCAAAGTCTCCATTATAATCTACTTGCTTTAACCTGTAATAATAGGTGCCACTGAGTGAGATATTCTCATCTGAGAAATCATATTCTTTTACTGTACTTGAGGTGCCATTTCCTTGTACTTCACCAATTTTTTGAAAAGAACCTGAAGGGTCCAAACTTCTTTCAACTTCAAAGAAGTCATTGTTGATTTCTGTTGCAGTAATCCAGTTTAGAGCATTCACATCTGCCTTCTGGTTCCAATATCCTGTGAAGCTCACAAGTTCTACAGGCAAAGTACCTGGTTGTAATCCCGCGCTAATATTAGTAGCCTCACCACCTACCGATATTGCTATTTCATTCGTGGTGCCATCTTGTTTGTTTTGTACATCACTATCTATAGCTTCATCTCCACCAATATTGGCATTCACAAACGATACGTCACTATTAGGTCTTACAAACATGACAATATATGTTCCTACTTTGAGTGGACCAAAGGAATATTCTCCATTTTCGTCAGTACTAGTTTCAGCCACTACTTCTCCTTCATCATTTAATAATTTCACTGTGACATTAGCTTGTGGAGAATCAACACCATCTTCATACACACCAGAGGTGCCTTTTAATTCATCTAACCATACCAAACCACTAATAGTACCACCAGAATATACCCCTGCGTCAAGATTACATATGACTTCACCTTGTGCTAAACTAAAAGTTGAAGAGGTATTTGGTCCATTTGCCCCAGTAAGGTCACTGTCTATTTCTTCATCACTAATGGCATCTGCATTACTACTGACTAGCCCTCCTGCTAATATCACTTCTATATAATAATCTCCAGGATCCACATCCATGAACTTATAGTAACCTGGCTCTTCAGTATTTGGGTCATTTGTCGTTATTGTATTAGACACAAGAATTCCAGTGCCGCTGAAAAGCCTTACTGTAATGCCATTAATACCACTTTCATTTTCATCTCTCATTCCATCTCCATCGGTATCATTCCACACAAAATCTCCAATTGCAGTTCCACTAGTATAGCCTGCATATATATTATCAATGTTCTCCCCTGATGCTAAAGTTATCGTTCCTGTATTTCCTGTTATTGGATCAATGTCACTATCAAGGTTGTCATTGTTTCCAGCATTAGCTATTGTACCTGCAAATCCTTGACCTGTTATGAATTGTACCAAATATGATCCAGGAACAAGTCCACTGAATTGATAGCTACCAGCTACCTCGTTTACAGTTGTCGTGGTTGTCGTAGCTATTTCATCTGATGAATCTGGCTCACCATTTTGATCTGTATCCGCATAAAGATTGACAATAATTGAGTTTAAGCCAGCTTCTCCATTTTGACGGAGACCATCTGAATTTTGGTCATTAAAGGCAATACCTGAAATTGATCCAAATCTATAAAGACCCAAATCTACATCATCTCTAGTCTCATTTGCGTTGGCTGTTACTGAAACAGAAGAGGTCTCACTATTATAATCGCTATCCTGAGTATCATCATTTCCAGCGCCCAATGTAGTAATTGAAAACCCATTAAGGCCTGTTGCAACTAAAACATAAGATCCAGGTTCAACCCCAAATCCATATTGACCTGCTTCTCCATTGCCATTAGATGCAGATACTGTTGTTGCTAATGGGGTATTGGGGTTATCTGCATTGCCGTCATTGTCGCTATCTGCAAATAATGCAATAGTAATTCCATTCAACCCACCTTCTCCGACATCTTGAATTCCATTTCCATTCAAATCAGCAAAGACAAAGTCTCCTATCAATACTTCTACTGAGTTACAAGACGTCACATCAGCACAATCTTGATCTGCACAATCCACAAGGCCATCGTTATCATTATCTATCCCATCTGTACATGTGGCCAAATTGTTTTCAGATGTTCCACAAGATTCTGTAAAGCAAGATTCATTGCCGTCCTCTGAATTGAGGTCATCATACAGCATGCCAGTAACCTCTCTGCTTTCTGATACGCTTATGAATTCGTCAATTGTAACAATGGCTTGAGAATACTCATCAGTCGTGCCACTTCGGCCCCATACAACATTGAAGCATTCTTCAGGATTACCTATAGCGTCTGGTGAAATATTGAAACATAGTGTAGAGGTCTTTACCCAAGTATTTGTTGGTACTTCAAATGTACTTGCTTCGAACCCACTCAGATTTATTCTATAATTCAAGAATCCTAGATCAGTGTCAAAGTCTAATCCATTTTTATCACTTTCATCTTGATTCTCTGTGTTTTCAACCAAAGTAAAAGGAGTGAAAGTATTTTGTTCCATTACAGATACTCCTTGAACAAATGTGGCTATATCGGAATTATAAAATAATGCATATTCCTGATTGCCAAGAGTAAAGGCCGTTCTTCCTTCACTTTTCAATTCTACACTATAACATGCTTGATTGGTTTCGCAATCTAAAGACTCAAGAGACATCCTTACTCCATAAAATTGTTGCTCTGTTTGTGTACATGGGCCTGCTGCTTCACAACTAGGATCTGCACAATCCACTAAACCATCATTATCATTATCTATTCCTTCACTTAAATTATCCACAATAGTATCGCTTACATAATTTAGTCCCCCATCAATGCTAATTTCTACATTGTTACTGCCAAAAGAAAAAAGAAACTGACCATTATCAAGAATTGGACAATTATCTGGTGCTGTAGATGTGAATTGACCTGATTGTGTCAGACATGAATCATCATCACAATCTATCATACCATCATTATCATTGTCAATACCA
>DKPS01000167.1:0-252 GCA_002471345.1 Saprospiraceae bacterium UBA7328 | reverse complement strand
TCATTATCATTGTCAATACCATCATTACAGGTTATACTATTATCTTCTGAACATAAATTGTTGCACCCCGGATCTAAGCAGTCCACTAATCCATCTTCATCATTGTCTAATCCATCTGTACAGAGATCTTCCGTATCTTCTTCTAGTACGAAACATGCATCGAAGCTTCTGTCTGGCACTAAATCTACATTTTCAGCAGGTTCTACCTCATTTCCTGGTCCATCAAAATTTAACTCCTGAACAATATCTGAA
>DKPS01000085.1:4924-5539 GCA_002471345.1 Saprospiraceae bacterium UBA7328 | reverse complement strand
ATTACACCTCCAAATTGCATTTCTTTTTTAGCATTTTTTACCACAGCCCTATTGTTGGCTACGATTCCTACAGACCAACCATCAATACGTGCATATGCACATATGATAGTCTTACCATAGTCCTTTTTGTATTCTGTATATTTTGATTCATCAGTAAGCCTTTTCAGAATTTCATGTGTGTCATATGGTTTTGCTCTTTCAGAAGGAAAATGCTGAATGATTTCTTTAATAGAAGACAAAGGTGCCTTTGATTTAGCTCTGTTGAAACCGAACCGTGCTCTATCGGCAGATTTGTCTATTAATTCTTTGATGGTATCTAAGCAAGTCTTATCATCAGGCACTTTATAATCAGTGACACCTGAGATATCGCAATGAGTATCAGCTCCGCCTAAGGTTTCATTATCTACGTCTTCGCCTATTGCAGCTTTTACTAAATATGGTCCTGCCAGATAAATGGATCCTGTGCCTTCGACTATCAAAGCTTCATCTGACATTATTGGAAGATATGCTCCTCCCGCTACACAACTACCCATTATTGCTGCAATCTGTGGAATCCCTTTAGCGGAGAGCTGTGCATTATTTCTGAATATTCTCCCGAAATGTTCTTTATCTGGA
>DKPS01000085.1:4489-4613 GCA_002471345.1 Saprospiraceae bacterium UBA7328 | reverse complement strand
CCCGAAATGTTCTTTATCTGGAAAGATTTCATCTTGAAGAGGCAAAAAGACCCCAGCACTGTCCACAAGATAGATAAGTGGCAATTCATTCTCCAGTGCTATTTCTTGAGCTCTTAGGTTCTTT
>DKPS01000085.1:0-4179 GCA_002471345.1 Saprospiraceae bacterium UBA7328 | reverse complement strand
ATTTCTTGAGCTCTTAGGTTCTTTTTTCCAGTGATAGGAAACCATGCTCCAGCTTTTACTGTGGCATCATTAGCTATAATTACACACATCTTTTCACTTACTTTAGCAACGACGGTCACTACACCTCCAGAAGGACATCCTCCATATTCTGGATACATGTCATACCCAGCAAATGCTCCCAGTTCCATGACTTCTTTAGGATCATCCACTAAATATTCAATCCGCTCCCTTGCGGTCATTTTACCTTTGGAATGGTGCTTGACTATTTTACTTTTGCCTCCACCCTGATAAACTACTTTGAGACGTTTCTGCCATTCACCAATTTTGATAAGATGATGGTCTTCATTTTTATTTAGATCGAGTTCCTTTTTACGCATTCTTCACATGTATGAGTGTCAAAAATAGGTATATCGATTGGAACTAACGGATTTAGGTGTACACGTGTTACCAAAGAAGTGTATTGCACGTATTTTGCATTAATATCAATGACAATTAGCCCATTTCATATCTTTACCAGATGATCACATATAGATTAGAAGGTGATAAAATCAATGGAGATGTAGAGCGAGGCGTAGGTAATCGTATGATTAATAAAAAAGGCAAATTCAAATCAAGGTGAGTTCACATACCGTAAGGATGGTTTTACTTCGTCATAACCATCAGGATACTTATGACTTAATTCTTCAGTTGAAATAGAAGGCGCAATTATCACCTTATCACCTTGTTGCCAATTGGCGGGTGTCACTACATCATAATCCTCACTTAATTGTAAAGCATCAATAACACGTAATATTTCATCAAAATTTCTGCCCACCGCCATTGGATAGGTTAATATCAATTTTATTTTTTTATCAGGGGCAATAATGAAAACTGATCTTATGGTGAAATTAGCGTCAGTAAATGAATGAATTATTTTATACTTTTCAGCTATTCGCTTTTCGCTATCTGCTATGATTGGGAAAGATACTTTTTTACCTATTATGTCTTCAATATCAATTATCCATTGATTATGGGATTCAACATTGTCAACACTTAGACCAATACATTTAACATTTCTACTGGCAAATTCATCCTGAAGATTTGCTACTTCACCTATTTCGGTTGTACATAGTTATTTTAGTCTTCAATACTACATGCAATTTTCTCCAGTGATAGTGAGTGTGATGTTGTTGATGGGAGGTGTTGGACTATTGTCCAATCATTCTAAAACAAATTTTGCTCTGGCTTTATTCGGACACACGGCCTTGGAAGAAATAATTTTCGATTGGCTCGGAATAATATCTCATAATTTACCACTTTTTGCGGTTGCATTGTTTTTTGGTTGTGTAGTAATTGCCTTGTGGCTTGCTTATTCAAATGCTTTTGACTTAAAACGATTGTCAAGCAAGGAAGTGGTCTTGAGTTTGTTGATAGGAGCGGGAGAAAGTCTTTTGCTAAATTCCTTATGATATTCGATCACAGTCAAATTACCAAGTAATGATCAACTTTGGGGTGAGTATATATTCATGGATGGTTTTTTAAAAATAAAGACCAGAATCATTCCATAAAAGAAAGAATATCTTTGAGAAGTCGACTGGGCGATGTGCACAAACCCAAAGATCAATTAAAGATGAAAAACCAAAAGAACCGCCGCCTTGCTGCTGTTATGTTTACAGACATTGTTGGGTATACTGCCTTGATGCAAAAGAGTGAAGAGAGTGCTGCAGATGTAAGATCGCGTCATCGAAAGGAATTCCAACACTATCACCAGATCTATAACGGAGAAATATTACAATATTTCGGAGATGGTACACTAAGTATTTTTCGAAGTGGGGTAGAAGCTGTGGAATGTGCAATAGCTATTCAAATGGCGCTGCAGAAAGACGATCCTCTTCCTATGCGTATTGGATTGCATATAGGAGACATTGTTTTTGATGGAACTGAAATTTATGGTGACGGTGTAAATTTTGCTTCCCGAATAGAAAGTATGGGCACTGCTGGTTCTGTGTTGATTTCAGAAAATTTGAATCGAGAGCTCACAAATCATGATCAATTTTCAACAATTTCTCTAGGTCATTTTCGGCTAAAGAATATAAAAAATCCAGTTGAAGTTTTTGCAATTGCCAATGATGGGTTAAAAATTCCAGAGCAATCAGAATTGAAAGGGAAACAAAAAGTAGAAAGAGATACATCTAAAAGCATTGCTGTTCTTCCATTTGTCAATATGAGTGCAAATAAGAATAATGAATATTTTAGCGATGGAATGACCGAGGAAATCATCAATGCCTTAACCAAAATAAAAGGCCTGAGAGTTACCTCAAGAACCTCTTCTTTCTTTTTTAAGAATAAGGATTTTCCTATTCATCGAATTGGCAGAGAGCTAAATGTTTCTACTGTTCTGGAAGGAAGTATTCGATTATCTGGGAATAAGATGCGTTTAACGGCACAGCTAATTGATGTGAATGAGGATTTTCATTTTTGGTCGGAAACTTTTGATAGGTCTATAGATGACATCTTTGCTGTTCAGGATGAACTCAGTCTGTTAATTGCTGATAAATTACGAGAGCATATCGGCCATTTTGATATAAATGACAAATTAGTAGATGTACCAGATATACCAGTCAAAATTTATCAACATTACTTAAAAGGAAGGTATTATTTAATGAAGTTGACGAAGCCGGATACGATAAAAGCTATTTTAATTTTTGAAGAAGTAATTTCAGATCAACCTAATTTTCCATTACCCTATTTAGATATAAATCAAGGCTATACCTTTTTAGGAACAATGGGGCTTATGCCTCCAATTGACGCTTTTGTCAAAGCAAAACCTTTTCTTGACAAAGCCCTTGTATTGGATGACAATTTGCCAGAATCTCAACGTAACCTTTCATGGATTTGTAGTTGGCAAAACTGGGATTTTGAAAGCGCTTACAACCATATTATCAAAGCAATTGAACTACAACCAAATGATGAAAACTACTTAACCATGTCGAACCTTCTTGCGGTAGAAGGAAAATTTGATGCCGCTTTAAATTATATTGACAAAGCCCTTCAACTCGATCCATTTTCAGCAATGAATAATCATTTTAAAGGATTTATTTTTCATCTTCAAGAAAAATATGAAAAAGCTATTCCATATTTTGAAAAAAGTCTTTCTATAAAACCCAATTTGCCCTTTCCTCATTTATATATTGGAGAAGCCTACTTACTTACAGGCCAACCCGCAGATGCATTGTCATTCTTTCAAAATCTTCCAGATAAAAAAGGAGGAGATTTAACAAAATTGGGAGGATTAATAATGGCCTATGCAGCCTTAAACAATGATACCAAAACAGAAGAATACACTGCCAAACTTGAAGCAATAATGCAAACGGATTCGATGGGGAGTGCTATGAATTTTTTAATCCTGGTTAAAACGATATCAGGGAAATATGATGAAGCTATTAATATAATGGAACAAGCAATTGAATATAGACTGCCATTAATTTTACTGCTTTATACAGATCCAATTGCTAAACCCCTTCGGTCAGTTCCAAGATTTCAAGAAATAATGCAAACTATATTTGGCAAAAAGGAATTACAAGGGTTACCAAAAAAGAAATACAAAAGGTCTTCCTTAACACAGGAAACTGCAAAAAATTATTATACTCAATTAAAAAAATATATGTCCGATAGCCAGCCTTATCTTCAATCTAACTTATCCCTCCGTGAACTGGCTCAAATGATAGAAATTCACCCCAATAATTTGTCAGAGTTACTAAATGAAAAAATTGGCAAAAACTTTTCAGAATACATCAATCATTATCGAGTGAAAACTTTTAAAGAAATAGCAACAAGTTCTAAATATGCCCACCTTTCTCTATTAGGTTTGGCTTACGAAAGTGGCTTTAATTCTAAAACTGCTTTTAATACTTTTTTTAAAAAAGAAACAGGGATGACACCCAATGAATATTTGAAATTGAACAAATAGCATACCCATACCCAATCCATTTCTTTGTACACCAAAATTTAAATATTGGAATAGCTTAAATAGCCTGCCAAAAACCTCTCTATCAAAGACAGAATCTATTTATGGCTTAAAATGAGTAAAGACGTTCTAGTTTATAAATACGAACTATTCTGTATCCTTGCGTAAAAATAAGACAGTTTAAAAATGAATTAAATTTAAACTGTTATGAAGAAATCAAAATTTAGTGAGAG
>DKPS01000193.1:4178-8200 GCA_002471345.1 Saprospiraceae bacterium UBA7328 | reverse complement strand
GTATCCTTTCTAACGACATTGAGACTCATGGAGCGTCCACTATCTCGACACCTTGTCATGCCGTGAGTAATGAGCGGGGTTCGCAACTCCTTCCCTCATTCTCTACTTACTATTATATAGCATTACGTCAACATTGTCAAGTCAAATCGTATCTTTTTTTAGAACCTCATGGAAGGTGGTGCTGACAATATCACATCCACACCTTCGCAAGTGGCCGTGAAGTCGTGACCAAGTGCTTTGAGTTCTTCCACCAGTATCCACTTACGGTCTCGCAACATATCTACTTTAATCTCAGCACCAGCAAGTCTTGCGGTGGTATCTCTGAGGTCATCCAGTTTATTCTCAATCCGTATTGCTTCAACTCGTTCTATTTCAGTCATAATTCATTGTTTTCGATCGGGGTTCATGAGCAAAAGACTAATTCCCTCACTCTTTACTTACTATTATATAGCATTACGTCAACATTGTCAAGTCAAATCGTATCTTTTTTTACTTTTTTCTCTGGGAAGATGTCTGGGGTAGTGTAAAAAGGTTTGTTGTTGTGTGGGTTGATTTGGAGGTTCGTTAGGGTATGTGAGAGGGGATTTTTAGGCGTTTGGGCGTGTGGGAAGGTAACCACACCACACACCGATTTATTGACTATTTAATTCTACCCTCTATTTACACTACCTTTTTTTGACCATTCACCGCTATAATTCAGGGGAATATACAGCACAATCACCTTATTCTTGTTTTTTTTCTTCTCTTTTACAGTAGTGATTACTTTTTAATCACTTTCTCGTTATTGTGGTCTAAGTAATCTATCATCTCATAGAATATTTGTCTATCTTTTTCTACACTTCCTAAATTTCTATTGTGTTTCGGACACATCAATCCTCTTACCTTTCCTGTCTTATGATTGTGGTCTACATGAAAACCTTCCATTCCCTGCTCCCACCATCTAGAGTGATGAGTGAAATTACATGAAGGTAATATACATTTTCCATCTTGTTCTTCATACATTCTAATCCAATCGTATTCTGTTATATTATACAAAGTCTTTAATCTACTTCTACTACTACGTTTAGCACCAGCAGTTGTTTTGTGATATTTTTTAAATGATTCCTTCCCACTATCTGACTGTTGCCATTTTTTAGAAATCATCTTATACTCTTCTGTTTTCTGATAGTCCCTTACACATTTTATACAATCTCCATTTTTATATCTCGTAAAATTACCACAATCTTTACAAGGTTTCTTTGCTTCATAAGTAATATCTTTATTCTTTATGGCTATTTGTCTTGGTGTCATTTCATTATCTCTTTATAGTTTACATATCGGGGAAAGAAAACTATTTCCTTTCCTCACTCTACATATACTATTATAACATATTGGACTCATAAGTCAATTTCAAATCTCTCACTAACTTTGGAAACTCTACAACTCCAATACTCTACCCATCTCAGCAACAGACTTAATCATCATCTCTGTCATATCTTTTCTTTGATACTCAGGTAATTCTAGTATCATCTCTCTACACTTCTCTACGTTACCCTTCAGTGCTTCGCGTTGTAACACTTGTAAATGTTCATGTCTCCATAGGTGTTCTGGATGTTTAATCTGTCCGTCTTCTTTCGGTATATTCATATAGCCAGTTTCTTGGAAAGCTTGTCGTTTCTCTGTGGCATTCTCATAGTTTAATCTATATGTCATTATTAATCTCTTCTATTATTTGGTGTGCTTGTTTTTCCTTTTGTCTTTTTTCGTACCTTTCCATCCATTCAACATTCAATTGCTTATTCTTATCCTGCATAGCCTTGACTATCGCAGCGTGTTGATTGTCAAAATACTCTCCAAATGAGGTTTTCTCTGTTGCGTTTTCATAGTTTAATCTATATGTCATTTGTCCTCGTTTGTCTTCATTTCTTTATGCCATATATCATGAAGTCTTCCTTGTCGCAACTCTGATATTTCTTTAACTCTCTGTATCATTTCCACATGAGATAATCTTTTGTGCAACTGCCATCCTATTATTATCCATATAACTGTTAACATAAGAATTATTGCTGTATTAAACCACGGCTTCATTTTCTCTCTCTCCTTGCCATTCTAGGTGATATCCTAGTTCTTTTGTTTCTGAAAGGAATTCTAACAAGTCACCGAACGCTTTCTTTATCTCTGGTACTTGATGTGATTCTTCGTGTACTGTGAAATCTTTCCAATATGTTACTAGCAGGAAATGTGGTTCTTCTTCGCCCTGTTCTCCTATTGATCCTTCTGGTGATATGAATCCTGCATAAGAGAATACTTGTCCTGCAATGAATCCTTCCTGTGTGTCCTTAGTTCTTGAGCATACCTCTGCTATTGTTAGTTCTACATCATCGAACTTTACATTGGGTTTTAGTCGGCACTCATTCAAGAGCATGACTGATTCGTAAGGTATTGTTATTGGGCCAAACATTGTTTTTTCTTCTCCTTTTTTTAGTGCAAAGACGATTCATCTACATACTTATACATTCTCTCTCTGCTTTCGTTTTCATTCGACTCTTCTTTCATTCGAGCAATCATACAAGCGACATATGGTTTAGAAAATCCATTATCCAGCAACTCTTTCGTTTTCTTCTCAATCTCTTCTTTTCTCATTTCTTTCTTTCCTTTTCACAACTTAACCATATTGAATCCTTTCCGCTTGGTGACTCTCCTGTTCCCTTGTATGTTCTTATAGGGTAATCATTAACTGTCTTGAAGTGGAAATTCTTATCTGGTCTTTTGTTTTGACTTGTTAGGTTTTGTTTTCCCCATTTACTTTCTGCTAGAGTTGTGCCTGGCGAAATCTCTGTTTCGTAATAATCCCAGCACTCTTTCTCTGTGCTGAATTCTCGTTCTATTGTTCTTTCTACTGACGGATTCCAAGTCGTTACTAATGCGACCCATGCTATCGTGACCAGTTCAGCCATCTTCGTCAAAGCCCATAGGGTAAGGAAAAAAGATACTGACTCTTGTATCTCTCCATTCTTTTTTAGTTTCTACATATTTGAGGTCAAAAACATCGTCTACAGAAACGTTGTAGTAATGTCTACACTTTGAACAGATAAACCACTCTATCGCTATTTGTTGTAGATGATAAATCTGATTGAATCCCTGCTGGCAGTACTCACACCTATAGCACATATTGGTGTTTGTAAGGTCAAGGAATCCCCTGTGATATGTTCCTCGTTCTTTTTTCTGTATCATAGTTTTTTTTCAATTACTTGGTGTAGCTATCATTATCATCATTCCAAGAAATAAGAAAAACAAAAGAATGCAAATCACAATTACTGTGAAAGGATTGTCGTCAGGTTCTTTGTTCATCTCTTCTTTCTTGTATTGTTTTTTCATTCCAGTACTTGCGAGGATTTCCACACATATGACAGGAGCACCATTTCGGACTATGTGATCTTTGTCCTACTTTAGCGTACCATCTCTCATCCTCTATATTCCATAGATTCTCGCTTTTTAATATTTGTTCTGCTTTGGTTTTACTTTTCTGTTCTTGGTGTATCCGAAAATCTTTCGTTCTTTTGGTCATCGTTGTCTTCTCCGTCCAGATAATAGATTGTTCTTTCTCCAATTAATTCTAAAGCACCCTCTAGGTATGTATATCTCTCAAGTGAATCCTCGCTTATTATTCCCCATAGATTGGGCCCGTATCCCACTTTGTACATTCTTTGTGTATGTGGAATTACTTTATTTCCTTTGATTTCCATTTCTTTTTCTGCTGGAATTCTTGATTATTATACATATAAGTGTATACGGTAACAAAAGAGAAGCCAGCAGCTTAACGAACCGATTTAACAAACTCCTACTAAATCACCAGTTTCATCAGACATCCATTCATATCCACGAAACTTATGATTGTTAATGGAGCCATGATTTACAACTCCAAGATACCTATCATTCATACGATTACGAACCAAAGACCATCTTTTGCCTTTCTTGTTTCGTATCTCATATCCAATGTACTTTGATTTTTCATTTTCAAATTTAAGAACATCTACGTTCTT
>DKPS01000193.1:0-3788 GCA_002471345.1 Saprospiraceae bacterium UBA7328 | reverse complement strand
GGGGGTTTCTTTTTACTTAGTTGTTACTCTCACAAACCAGCATCTTCCTGGCTTTATGAGGTCAAAATTTAGAGTTTCATTTAATACCGAATGTCTCCATCGGTCACGTGCTTTTACCGCTTGTGTCTCATTCACAAACTTGAAAGATTCCATACCCCATTTTGTCACTCGGGCAAGGACTGTTGAATTGTTGCCCCTATCATTGAGGTTTACAGTTCCAACCATCTTTCCGTTTCGTTTTCCTAACATCATAATCAAATCTCGTTTGGGTTACTGATTCGGGTTCTTCCCTCATCTTCAACTACTATTATACAGAAAGATGATATGTTTGTCAAGACAATTCTTTAAAAAAATGAATTATTTTTTGGGGTGTATTTTCACTATGTATCCGTTATAACCATCTTTTGTTTTATACACTAAAATTGTTTCGGATTCATATTCTTTCGTTTTCTTTAATAGGCGAGTATCGTGGATTGTGTCTGTTTTGTTTTCTATTTTCCTCATCTTGGGGCTTTCTAAGTTGAAATGCTGAGTGTATTTCACGCTCTATCATATCCTGTAACAATCCCCATCCATAATTTTCTCTTTCGTGATTATTCATTTTCTTTTCTATTGATTCTGTTTTGATGAAATGTCCGTATCTATCGTTTTCATGTGAAGAATCAACCCTTTTGGATCTGATATGTGTTCAATGGGTTCCAGCATTTCAGATATATCCTTTAGGTCATTCTTGATTTGTTTGACATCTTGATTTACATGATAAAGCATCACACAGAGCCAAAAACATAATATTAAAATTATGCTCAACAAAACACCCCAAATTATTTGATCATCCACTTTAGGATATATTGTATTTTTTTTCTTAGACATTTAATTCCTTTTTCTATTCATTTCTATCAATATAACAAATTAATTCAATAAAGTCAAGTTTTTTCTATTCATAATCTGCTCCTACAATAATACGATAGTTGACAGAATCCATCTTTGAAGTTTTGCCACACCTCTCCATCTATTCCAAACTGACCATTGATTATGTTCCACGAACCATAAAATATAGGTAATTCAAAAATGGCTATAATCATCGCACCAAACATACCAAAAAGAAATGAAGTATAAGACCATCGTAACCACTTATATTTTACAAGAGCTAGAGTTGTACCACTAATGTACATCTCTTTTGCTAATGTGTCGTATATTCTGTCATCAGTTAATAATGTATCTGCATAGTGTTCCTTGTATTCCTCTATATCCATATGACAAAAATGACCGAAATAAAGTGGGTCAAAGAATGGAGATTTTTTGTCCAACTTTCCATAATCATCTTTTGGATAATTGGTGCTAGGTATTATTGCTATTATAGCACACAGCAATGAAACGATACAACAAATAGCAAAAAATATCAACGGATACATTAACAATTCGTTGTCCAATTCTGCTACGGTAACAGAGAAAACGATAGCAGTAACAGTAATCATGATGTTGGCCTTTGCGTCGGCCATAATATTCAATCTCATCTGATTGGTAACATTCAGTCTGAAAATGTTATCAACAGCTGTTCTATCCTCTGGAACTTTATCGAAAAAATTGTCACTCATTGTAGTGTATCTTTTTTCAGAAATGACATATAGTAACCCATGTCCACACTATAACTATTAGGTGTTTCCAAATAAATGCTTCTATCATATTTTATCCGTGCTTCATGTAGTATATTATTATGATCCATGTAATTAAAATACACAGAAGAAATAGGTCATTTGGTTTCATTCTCTTTATCCTTTAAAACCCAATAATATCTTCCATAAGGTAAAGGTGCGGTTCTACAATAATCATGAATTTGTTCAGGATGCTCAAGAATTCCACCCTTATCTGTTGTTTTCATATATTTCAACGGGCAATCTTCTGGAACAGTAATCACAATCCATGACACAATTGCCGCTTGTATTATAAGCATAGTGGTAGTAGTAATTATCATTTGCTGAGTATTTCTTCTGTTCTTCTTCTCAATTGAGCAATTGAATCGTGAAGATATCCAGTTCCAGTTGGTTGTATTCTGGATTCATAAAGAGAAATTTCATCCTTGAGAACAGCAGTAACCACCTCATCCTTCGTTACTGAAGCAATTCTACCCCACAATTCTTCTAAATTTTTCATTCTGTTTCCTTAAAAAAGTTTCTTATTGTTTCTCTAACTTCTAATAATTCTCTTCTGATTGCAATACGCTCAGAATATGTTTCAACTAAACTTAGCTCTTTTTTGAGTTTTGCTTGCCAAGCAAGATGGAAGGCGATGTCTTCTTCAGGATCTTTTGTCATTTTCTACTCTCTGGTGTAGGTAATAAAACAATCGGTGGAATTTTATCAATACGATTTCCATTAAATTTATACCTTCTTTCACAAGTAATCCATCCTAATCCAAAAGATTGTATCTTGAAAAGCATAACAGGGCGTGTCGTTGCTATACTATTTTCTACTCTTTCCATTTGTGGATGAGTCGTATAATATTTCCAGCATTCATTGTGACTTTCAAACTCTTTGTCAAGTAGAATTCCTCCTATTTGAGTAGTAAGCAATATTATTCCTACCCAAACCTCAGTCATTTTAAAATCCAACCATACCAAAAATATACATGATATAGTATGCTACCATTATACACAATATAGCTAAAAAGATTCCATCTATTGGTCTCATATTTTATCCCCTAAATTACCGCATATACATGATATTTTAAGATGGTGTAAATGAATCCCACTAAGAATATTCCCATACCAATTTCGTGTATTCTCTTGTTACTACTCACTACCATTGGAGCCATTACACAAAGCATAACCACTCTACCTAATACTTTCAATGATTCCAGTTCACCTTTAAAGAATACGAAAAGATTTGCGAGAAGCATAACTTGTAATATCCATGCTAATCCTAATATAGACCTATGATTATGGTAGTAGTATTCCTTTAAATTTACTGAATAATGTTGGTGTTTTCCTTCGTTGTCTGTATATGATTCGGGCTGTGGAGCTATTACTTCAGTAACCATAAAGAACAAAAATGGCACCATCAAATATAATAGGAATGTGAATAGATTCCAATCTTCATTTGGAAAATAATTGATATCTCTCAATGGAAAGGAAGTCCACCAAAATAGTATGATGGTAAAAAAGGTTATGAAACACATTGCTGTATGTGGCCAGTAAAAGTACACATCATCATCTGGATCATTATTGTGATTCTTCGCCAATAATGCACTAAAGTTTATCATTATTCTTACCATAGATAAGCCTAATATCACAAATGCTATCATTGCTAAATGTGAATATACTACCATTTATTTCCTTATAAGCTCTGGTCTCTTTTAACTGTTGCGTGATATCCCTTTTCATTCATTCTTTTAGCAAAACTATTTGCATCATTATTTTTATCAAAAAATCTTCTACTGACTTCTGATGGTTTTGGTGGTTTCCATTTAACAGATTCATCCAACCGAAAATATTCTACCCATATATTCATGTGTACTCAAAGTTATTAGTTACTTGATTCTCTTGTAATAAAATGGCACCATTTTTCAGATGAAATTTTGTTGCCATTTCTGTTTTTGGGCTCATTGTGATGTATCGATTATTGAAATGTTGGCCCTTTAAAAGATTCCATACATCTATAACTATTTTTCTTCCCAATCCCTTTTCAGTTGTCCAAACTGTATAGAAAATCGAGAACGTTCCCCATCCATATTCCATCAATTCCACTTCTGTTTTGGGTATTGCTTCTAAATGTGCAACACAAATTACTGCT
>DKPS01000166.1:8224-11983 GCA_002471345.1 Saprospiraceae bacterium UBA7328 | reverse complement strand
GAACGATTTGCTATTTAGTAAATACTTGATTCATATTAACAAAATTGTATAAATCAAGAATTATGAAGAACCCGTAATTCGAACAGTTAAGAATCATGTCAGAAGAGATAGCACATGATTATTAATAAAAACTCAGCTTCCATTTATTTTCAGTAGGTGGTATTTTAATTCAACAGAATTATATTTCATTTGCAAAAACGCATTCCGAGTAATTTTCAGAATCACTTACTTACTTAATCCAATAATAATTTAGGCCATTTCATATTCTGATGAATGGACAAATAGCGCTTATCATTCTTAACTTTTTGTAATAAAGGTTCAGCTTGGAGCCAAGTCATTTCCACTTCATGTCGGTCAAAAGATTTTTGAAGCCAGAGAAATCCATCATCGATTTCATCGATAGAAAAATAGTACATTGCTAAAAACCAGGCAGGACTTCCTGAGTCTTGCTTGTCATATTTCTCTTCTAAAATATTCAAGTATTTCTGAACTTGATCCATATCGCTTTCTAAACTGTACTTGACAGCATTCATCCAGAGATGAATTGGGGCACGATCTGTATAGTTACTCATCAATAACTCTAGGTGAGAATTGAAGCGATCATATTCCTTCATATAAAAGTACTGTCTTGCTGCTTCCCTAAGGTAAAATTGATTATCGCTGTATAATTCATCGGCCTTTATCAATATATCAAGGGCTTCCTCCTCTCTGTCTAAATAATACAGCGCCTCTGCTTTAGAAAAGTAACTCATCCCGTTATTTGGGCGATCACTAATCATACTTTCCGCAATCTTTAAAGCTTCTTCTCTTCTACCAGTTTTTTTTGCATAGTCGGTCATGTCTCTACCGGAAGAAAACTTTTGATCAACAATCAGTAAGTTTGCATATAGAGGCTCACTAACTCCAAAATTCCAATCGTAATAAAATGATCCTGCGAATAAATCTTCATTAATCTGAGTATTGGAACTATCTACTTCTAATACTTTGGTTAAAACAGATTTAGTTTTTGACCATGCTTCTTCTTCACCGAAAATCCCCCAGACCAGTCCACTTGTAGACCATACCCAAGCCAATCCAATGTATGCTTCAATAAATTCAGGATCTATAGCTAATGCCTCCTCGTAAAGTTGAATTGCTTTTGTAATTGAAAATTCATTGGATTTATATCTCTGATACTCTGCTTGGAGATATAAATTATAAGCTTCTTTACTGGTGGTAGTTAATTTTTGAATGGACGCTATTTCGTCAGAACTTATTTCAGCATTCATTAGTTGAGCGACTGTCTCGGTAATAGTAGCTTGTATTCCAAATATATCATCAGGCTCCCATTTGTAAGTATAGGAATGGGACCATATCTGATTGTCAGTAAATCCCTCGATAAGTTGAAGAGTTATCTGAATTTGTTCTCCTGACTTTTGAAAACTTCCTTGCAAAATTTTGGATACTTCCAACTCCTGAGCTATTTTCTTCAGCCCCTTATCCGAATTCTTGTACTTCAGAACGGAAGTAAAAGAACTGACTTTGTCCATATCTTTTATTAATGCTAACCTCAAAATAATAGCATTTGTCATACCCTCACATACATATTCTAGATCGTTCTCTCCACTTAAATTTTTCAATGGAAGAACTGCGATGGATTTGTCATTGAATACCATTTCCGTTTCATCTTCTAGGTCTAATTCTTTCTTTTCCCATTGGTTGTATAAATAAGCAGTGAAAAGCAGAAGTAAAAGAATTGATATGCCAAGAAAGAGCTTATAGTTAGAATTATTCTTGTTTTGGATTTTCCCTTTCATCTCTGACTTCTTAGGGGCTACAAGGCCCTCATTGGTCAAGGCGAAGACTTCCATTGGTTCATCAACATTCTTAAATTCAAATGAACCATAAGATTCAAATGAAAAACTGGATTGATTCTTTACCTTCTCATATACATTTTTGGACATTAATACAGAGCCAGGGACACCCATAGATTCTATTCTTGACGACACATTGACGGCATTGCCATATATGTCATCATCCCTATACATCACATCTCCCAAATGTATTCCAATTCTAAGGGGAACTTTTGGGTCTTCTTGAAGCCTTATTTGAATTGCCTTTGCACTATTCACCGCATCTAATACAGAATTGAAAAGGCATAAACTTCCATCACCATAGATTTTTATAATCTCTCCTTTGTGCTGAGCCACTTCAGCTTTGAGTACATCCTGATATCTCTTATGCCTAGACATTGCCAGACCTTCGTCAGATTGCATCATAGCGGTATATCCTTGTATGTCGCAAAAGAGGATGGCTGCTAAGCGGCGACTAGATGTGTTTTCAGATGGCATGGATTAAAGATAAAGAAGATTAGAAATATATAATCCTTGACTTGTAATTTGTTTGATTATGTAACTTGAGAGTATGCGAGAAAAGGAATGTTGTTTTAATCTACACTTTTCTTTATTCAGAAAAAATGACTATTTGAATCTGTAATTCTTAACTTGTTTTTCCAAGAGTATTTAATTCAAATAATGTGTTTACTATTGAGATTTATAAAAAATATATGACTATGCGTACATTCATTTCTACTATTTTTTTGCTTGCATTAAATGTCTGTGTTGCACAGGACCAAAATAGAATAATTGAATTTCCAGATGTAGATGGTTTTCTTACGCTGAAAGCTGATCTTCATATTCATACAGTCTTTAGTGATGGACTAGTATGGCCCACTATCAGAGTAGATGAAGCAGTAAAAGATGGTTTGGATGTAATATCTATGACAGAACACATAGAGTATCAGCCTTGGAGTGATGATATTCCAAACCCGGATCGCAATAGATCCTATCATATTGCCAAAAAAGCTGCTAAACCCTATGATATGATTGTCATTCATGGCACAGAAATCACCAGAGATCTTCCTCCTGGTCATGCAAATGCCTTATTCGTGAAAGATGTGAATGAGATAATGAGTGAGAGTGTTTTGGAGTCTTATCGCAAAGCCCGAAACCAAGGAGCATTCATTTTTTGGAATCATCCCAATTGGATTGCCCAACAAAAAAGTGCTTTGCCTAAAATTACCGAATTTCACAAAAAACTAATCAAAGAAGACTTGCTTCATGGTATGGAGGTTGTGAATGACCTCACATTTTCTGAAGAAGGTGTAAAAGTGGCTCTTGAGAACAACCTTACAATTATGGGTACATCTGATATACATGGACTTGTGGATTATCAATATAGATTAGAAAATGGTGGACATCGCCCGGTATCATTAATTTTTGCAAAAGAGAAGACGGAAGAGAGCATCAAAGAAGCTCTATTTGCAGGAAGGACAGTTACGTGGTTTGAGAACATACTTTCCGGAAGAGAGGACAATATGAAGTTACTAATAGAGGCAAGTCTTGAATTTGTGAATAAAAGATATATCGGATATTCTGAAGTCTTAGAATATGATATTGTTAACTCTTCTGATGCAACATTTTACTTGCATAATACCTCTCCCTATGATTTTTATGCAAATACGGATATCATAGAAGTTATTCCTCATAGTACTAAGAGACTGAAAATTATAACATCTCAAGGAGATGTTTCAAAAGACAAGCTGACTTTTAAAGTTCTAAATGCAGTAATTGGGTACAAAAAGAATTTCGTTATCAAGTTAGAATTGGAATGAACTCACTGTTCAAGACGATTTACTTTTTATGTCTGATTACATCTTCGGCTTCACTAAAGATATAAACCTTGGATCATCATATAAAGACACAAAACGATGATCAAACT
>DKPS01000166.1:0-7899 GCA_002471345.1 Saprospiraceae bacterium UBA7328 | reverse complement strand
CTTTATTATAAGGGAAACAGTTTTCAGGTGCTTGAATCAATAAGTCCATTGCTTTGTCAGAATCTCCTAAAGCTACAAGAATACTGGCCATATTGTAATATTTCCTACCTAGTGTTACGGGCCTGTTTTCCTCTAGATCTTTGATTCTTTCAATTTCCATTTCTGCTTTTTCACGATTCTTCATTTTAGCATAACATATTCCCTTAAACCCCAAATATTCTGGCATAAACAATTGACTGTCAATGTTTAAAGACTGAATTAGCGCTTTGTTATAATCTCCTTGATAGTATTGAGACATAGTAAGTAAGTCCTCAAAATTTGAATGGGTTTTATTAGACATAGCCCAATTTTCCAATTGAGAAGCATAAGTCTCTAATAAAGAATCTTGTCCAATGGAAGCTAGAATGTTGCAAATAACTAAAAGAAGATCCCCATTTGTAATCATTTCTCCTCTATTAGTAAAACAGTCTCGTTTTAAAAATTCTTCTTTAACAATATCAATTTTATCCAATTCACCTTTTCTTATTATTGACCCTAAATATAGATTGGCGTATGTACTTCTTATTTTTTCAAAAGGGTAGGAGTCTATGACCTTAATAGCCTTCTCATATTCACCTAAAATGTAATGAGAACAAGCTATAAAGAATTCTCTATTACTAGCTAGTATGTCCATATCCCGGAGTCGTAAATCTACATCATTTAATATACTCAAAGCTTGATAGGGATCATTCCTCATAAGGTGATTTTCCGCAGCATTATTAGTTGCAATGATGTCACTTGGATCCATCTCAAATCTTCTTTTAGCATAATCTGCAGCTTGAGCAAAATCACAATCAAATCTTGCTGTCTGTGCTTCATACCGTAGTTTTTCCCATTCGGTGAAATTTGACTTCTTCGTCTCTAAAAAACTTAATACATGGGCGTACTGATCTCTATTTCCAATATTGCCATAAAGAGGTAGCAATTTGAGCATAGGGATATAGAATGTAGAATCCAAAGTAAAAGCTTTTAATAACAGTCTTTCGCATTCTTCAGGGTCAGTATAAAAGTGTAATTCGGCTTGCATTAAAACTTTATAAGCTTCATATTTAGGAGGGTTTTGGAGGTATCTTTCTATTTTTTCAACTGCCCAATATCCCATTACATCTTGTGTGAGTTGCTCCAGAAGATTTAGCATATTCTCTTTAGGACCACTTATGGGATCTAATGCATGAATCACCTCTCCCTTCTCAGCATCAATTATATTAGTATGAATGATCAAGTTGCCTTCTTGAATATAGTACCGACCTTCTAATATCACGCCTACTCCTGTTGCTTCTGCAAATTTTTCCACATTACTAAGGCCTGCACCAGCCAATTGTATTTTACTTTGGATGTTGGCCCCACTGATGATGTTGACTTTTCTGGTTTCCATTAGTCCTTTAGTAATCCAATCAGATGTCATCTTGCCAAAGGCGTCCATTGATGGGTTCATGGTCAGATTTTCGAATACCATTACAGCTACTCTTTTGTCCTTGACATCATTTGGTACAGTTATTCCAGGTTCTATATTGATATGCTCACTTAATTCAAGTCCCGCTGGAGCATTGAATTTCCATATTCCTAATGCAGCGATGGCAATAATAAGGAACGATAATGGCCATAACCATTTTCTTTTGGTTTCAGGCTTCGTTTTGAATTTTCCTTGTATTTCCTCTTTTCGAGGAATGGCAAAGCCTTCATTAGCAAGTGCATATACTTCTATTGGCTCCTCTACATTTTTAAATTCAAATTGCCCTAAAGATGGAAGTAGGATATCTGGTTGATTTTTGAGTTCATCTCTTACTTTTTTGGATACAAGTATCGCTCCTGGGATGCCCATAGACTCAATACGGCTTGCAACATTCACACTATCACCAAAAACTTTGTCACCTTCAGTTACTACTGTACCACTATGTATACCTATCCGAACTGGTAAAATAGGAGAAGTTTGAAAGCCTGACTGCAATTCGATTGCACAGGGCATGGCCTCAAGAGGACTTTTAAATGTACATAAAGCTCCATCTCCATAGAAATTCACTATTCTACCGTTGTATTCAGCCACTATCTTTTCCATTTCATTTTGAAATCGACGGAGCTGAACGGTCGCTGCGCTTTCATCCTTTTGCATAAGAGCGGTATAGCCGACTACATCTGCAAATAGAATGGCTGATAATTGGCGAGATGAATGATTGGATTTCTCAGAAGACATCATGAAAGATAAATAGATTATTGTATTTGGATGTGCTATTAAAATATATGTATTGATAGAAGTGGTATTAAAACACAAAAGGAAGTGATTCATATCATAGCCTAATACAAATTCACGTTATAAACTTGTGTTTAATAATTACGTCTTGCACATGAAAATCTATTTTTCTCTATTAGCTACCGGGCTGTTTGTTTTCTTGAACATCTCTCCATATGCTCAGAAGAATTTTAGTGTGCACATTTCTGGTCATCATGCCTATCATTTCAAAACCAATATTGATGAAAATGCAGAAGGAGAAAAAGGAAGATTTGGTAATGGTGCAGAGTTTAGATATTATTTTAATGATGCTGATAAAGTCTTAAACACGGCAATAGGTATCTCCTATAGCCGATTTGGATTTCAAAGAAATTTTCAATGGACTGACGCTACTCCAGAGCGAGAAGAGGAATTTGGGCAATTTCCAATCAACTATGAAATGTGGGATGACGTGCATTATATCTCTTTCCCTTTTTACCTAAATATTAATGTAGGGCATCAATGGTCTATTGGAATATCAGCGGCTTTGGACTATCCAATAGGAACTGGATATTTTAGAGAAAGAAGTAGTGCGGATCGGCAGATTATAGATACTCATAAAGAAAGTTTTGATAGCACAAAGCCCTATTTGTTTAACAGTAGTATAGGTTCTAGTCTTTTGTTGAACAAAAAAATCCCTTTATCTGAAATAATCGATCTGGTGATAGAGGGACAATTCAAAGTATACACACTATTAGCTGCTAGATCGAATGATTATTTTCCTCATGAAGATAATTTGCGCCCATATACAGCTGGGTTGAGTGTAGGTGTAAGGTTTTAACTCGACAACACTTCACTTTAGCTCAACTTTTAACTTAATGAGCAAATTAATAACTAATTACGCTGTTGTAATGTGAATTTGTGTTTTCACTCAGGGAAAGTGTCAATTAATCATTTGATGAATAATGAAAACCTGAAATCAATGTCTTTTGATTTAAAGGTCTACAAAAAAGAGTTATTCGTGATTTGATTTTAAATTATACTACAATTGTTGTTCTTTTAATTAGCTGGTATAATTATCATTATTACTGACCATTGCTTAAATAAACTTATCTAAAAGAATATCAATGAAAAAACTTTTTGCCATATCGCTATTATTTGTGTTTTCATCTGTTTTATTTGCGCAAGAGACCTTGGAACAGTCAATGGACGCCTATATGTCACATATGTATGGAGATGAAGGCCCAGGTGCAACCATTTTAGTTGCAAAAAACGGAAAACCAATTTATAGAAAAGCGTTTGGCTTAGCCAACCTGGAAGTTCAATCACAAATGAGCCCTGAAAATGTTTTTGAATTAGGATCCATCACTAAGCAATTTACTTCAGTATCCATCTTGATGTTAGAAGAACAAGGCAAGCTCAGTCTTGATGATGAGATAACTAAATACATTCCTGATTATCCAACGCATGATAAAAAAATCACAATTCACCATCTCCTTAACCATACCTCTGGAATTAAGAGCTATACCGGTATGCAGAGTTTTATGGAATTGGCTCGTCAGGATATGATACCAGAGGAACTAATAGATGTATTTAAAAATGAACCTATGGACTTTGATCCAGGAGATAAGTTTTTATATAATAATTCAGGCTACATACTTCTCGGATATATCATAGAAAATTTGTCGGGGATGACCTATGAGGAGTTTGTCGAAAAAAACATTTTTGAAAAGTTAGGAATGTCTAATTCTTATTATGGGAAAATGAAGCAAATTATCCCTAATCGTGCTTCAGGTTATCAGGTTGATGAAGATAGCTATCAAAATGCAGAATACTTAAGTTTAACCTTGCCATATGCTGCGGGTTCATTAATGTCTACAGTGGATGATTTACTCAAATGGCAAAATGCTATAAATGCAAATGAATTGATCAAAAGGTCGAGCCTTGAAAAAGCAATTAATGGTTCAAGACTTAATAATGGAGAAGAGATATCATATGGCTATGGGTGGGTCAAAGGAAACTTGAAAGGATCGCCAATAGTAAGTCATGGAGGCGGCATATTCGGATTCACAACTAATGAAATTTATTTCCCTGAGGAAGATATATATGTCGTTGGATTGTCTAATTGTAATTGTAAAGACATTGGTGATGCAGCAACCAAAATTGGGGCAATGGCAATAGGAAAATCTTTTCCTAATGTAAAAGATGAAATATCACTTAGTCCTGAACAGCTAAAAAAGTGGGTAAGTGCTTATCAATATGAAAATGCAGTTCGTCATATTACCATGAAAGAAGGCAAATTGTATAGTCAAAGGGAAGGGAGTACGAACCTCCCAATTTTTGCCTTGTCTGAAAATCACTTCATTTTTGAAGGTGGTACAACAGAGTACCATTTTTCAGCAGATGATACTGGAAAAAGGAATGTAGTCATGAATACGATGGATGGTACTTCAAAAGGAATAGAAATAGACAAAGACGCTCCAAAAGAAAGAGTAGAAATAAATGTAGATCCCATTACTATGAAAAAGTATGTGGGTCAATATGAAATACAACCAGAATTCATACTTACCATAACTTATAGAGATGGCAGCCTATATGCTCAAGGAACAAATCAACCAGAATTTCCTCTTTTTGCAGAATCTGAATCAACCTTTTTTTTAAAAGTTGTCACAGCAAGTATAGATTTTAAGCTGGATGAAATGGGGGAGGCTGAAAGTTTGATTTTACATCAAGGGGGTGCTTCGATGCCTGCAAAAAAGCTTGAAGATTAGCAGGAATTTTACTGCCAATAAAATGCATGTTAATACCATAGATAGTCTAGATGATTTTAATCAATTGGAAACGGATTGGAATACGGTCTATTCTAAAGATCCCGAATCTCAATTTTTTCTTTCGTGGACATGGTTCCCCAGAATATTTTTGGATCATCCAGATCAGTGTCGAATTTTAGCAGTGAGGCAGGACCTTCCAGGTAGTGAATATATTGGCTTCTTTCCAATAAGAATAAAAACGAAATGGAGTAAGAGCAAAAAGCTATTCTGCAATGAGATACAAATGGCTGGAACTCTACACTGGGGACAATATCATGGATTTATTTGTGAGCCTTTGTATGAAACTGACATAATAAAAGCCTTTGCGGATAAGCTCAAAGAAATGCATTGGGAAAGGCTTACTCTCAAATATTTCTATGCATCTATAACTCGAACTCAAATATTTCTTTCCCAGTTTTCTAATGACCTATTTCGACTATCTAAAGAAGAGAGAAAAATGGATGGTGGGACTATTGATAAATTAATATGTCCTTATATAGAGCTTCCAAATGAATATGAGTCCTATTTGCAGACTCTTAGTTCAAATACAAGGCAAAAGATTAGAAGGTTTAATAGAAAACTAGAACACTCAGAAGACTTATACATTACCACTACAAGTCGAGAAAAATTAGATAGAGATTTAGATATTTTAGTAGACCTATGGACGGATAAATGGGCCTCTACAAGAGGATCAGATACAGATGAAGTCGTTCAGAAGTATAGACGTGTTGTGGCTCACGGGTTTGAAAACAATACCCTATATATGCCGATTTTTTGGAGAAATGATACTCCGTTAGGAGTTCTAGCCTGCTTTGTAGATTGGCAAAAGCCGAATATGTATTTTTTCGTAGCTGGGAGAAATGTAGAAAGCAAAGATGTTTTTATTGGCTGGCTGTTACATTCTCATAACATTAAATGGGCGATCAACAATGGATTCAAAAGTTATGATTTTTTACATGGGAATGAGACTTATAAATATTCTTATGGATGTAAAGAGTGACAAACAAATTATCTAGTAGTCAAAACTAAATCAAGAAAAAACCTAAATAATGGATGGGATTTATCATCACAAAAATATATGATATCTAAAGTCGCCAAGCTAATTAAAGATGACAAGATTGAAGATGCTAAAATAGCAGGTGATCAAGTCAATCAACTTATAACGGCAATTAAAAAGGAAGACCCCAATTTTAATGTGAATAGATTGGAATGATCCAGCAGAAGAGATATTTGAGAAAATACCCAGAAGCCAAGGTTATGATCACACATCACACGGACGTAACAGTATCATTTACTCAGACTGCGTGTATTATCAATCTGTCTTGAAATTTTAGATCGATGTTGAAGATTATTTCCTTCTTAGATTGATCAATTCATAAAAGAGCAATTATTGGATGATAGAATAACGCATAAATGTCCACTTACGGATAATTTGGAATCAAATTCGTTGTTATATTGATTATCACAAAAATCGTCAGTTATGAAAAAGTTGTTCTTCTTATTTATTTCATTTGCTCTTTATAATCTACCTTATTCTTTTAGTCAAAAATATGAGCTGCCTATTGATGGCTCACATTCTGTTGTTTCCTTTTCCGTTGGGTTTGCAGGAGGAATATCCTCAATTGACGGAAGGTTCAATGATTTTGAAGGAGTCATTGGTTATGCAGACCGATCGGATTTATCGAGCCTTTTCTGTAATGTGAACATTGATGTTAATAGCCTTAATACTGGAAATACTAATAGAGATAAGGATTTAAATGGGGCAGGGTGGTTTAATTCTGAAGAATTTCCTGAAATAATTTTTGAATCAACTAGGACTATAGCAACGGATGATGGTTATAACATTATTGGGAATTTTACAATGATGGGAATCACCGAAGAGATTAATATCCCTTTTAAATATACTCATGATCAAGATGTCGTATTTGTATTTGGAGAGCCTCGTGTTGCTGCTTTAGGTTCTTTCCAACTTGACCGCACCAAATATGGTATACCGAAGAGAGGTTTTGGAAATATTATTCCATCACTAGGCACAATGGCTTTACTCAAGGAAGTAGATGTGAAATTGATGATAATGGGAAGGGGGCCAAGTATGGCTGGTCTTGTTTCTAAGAAAATAGAGTCTGAGAATAGTGAAGCTGGGATAATACTGTATGAAGAGATGGAAAAGAAACATGCTGGGAAAGACACCTATGGTTTTGGAGAAAGGACGATAGGAAGTATTGCAAATAGTTTAGTAAGAAATGAAAAACTGCAAGAGGCAGTAGAAGTAGCAGAATATGGAGTGAAGCGATATCCAGAATCTTCAACATCCCACTATGTTCTGGCGGCTGCTTATGAGAAAACAGGAAATACTCAAAAGGCTATAATGAGTTATAAAAAGTCACTTGATATAAACCCAGAATTTAAGAGAGCTCAAGGAGCATTAGAAAAGTTAGAAGAAAAGTAATCGGGTGATGTATACAAGAATTTGAATATTGAACCTATATGTTTTGATAGAATAATCTGAACAATCATTCTAATACCATGAAGAATCTGACAGGACTTTTTATTACAGAAATTTAGAATAAACTTAGATCCATTTTAGCATTCTAACAGAACGTTAGGAATTGATCATTTCCCAAACCTTGTATAGAGGAATGGAATGATAGTTTGGTCTTAGTAAAATGAGTATCCTTAAAGATGAGAATTACTCCCTTTTTACACTAGAAACGTATAGAATAATAATGCCAGCAAGTATACATACTAGTCTAAGTACAAAGCCTCCAGTTCTTCCAAATACATCCAAAAAAGCTAAGTGTTGAAATGACAACCCTATCATTGAGAGAAGAATTGCCAAAACAC
>DKPS01000021.1 GCA_002471345.1 Saprospiraceae bacterium UBA7328 | reverse complement strand
TTTGCATTATCCCACGCACCTCCAGCATTAGACTGGAAGATGGCCATTAATACACCACAAACTGTTACTCCTGCCAATAAACCACCCAACATCTGAGCGCCCATTACACTTCCTAATCCCAGAAGCTTTGGAGCAAATCCTACAATTACTGGTACCAATACTGCTAAAAGTCCCGGCTGTATCATTTCTCGAATTGAAGCGTTAGTACTGATCTCTACGCATTTTCCATATTCAGGTTTTCCATCAGCTGCTTCGAATGTCTTTCTATCAGCTGCGCTCCACTTGCTCATTTCTTTTCCATCATTTTTCTTCATCACAGCAAGAGCTGCAGTCAATTCTGGAATGTCCTTAAACTGTCTTCTAACTTCTTGTATCATATCCATTGCTGCTCTACCCACAGCACCCATAGAAAGTGCAGAGAATAAGAATGGAAGCATACCACCAATAAAAAGAGAAGCCATTACGTAAGGATTAGTTAAATCAATACCTGCAAGTTGTGCATCAGGGTGATACACATTATATGATGTAATAAAAGCCGCAAATAATGCCAAGGCAGTCAATGCTGCTGATCCAATCGCAAAACCTTTACCAATAGCTGCTGTAGTATTACCCACAGCATCTAGTTTGTCTGTTTTTTCTCTTACTTCTTTTGGAAGTTCTGCCATTTCAGCAATACCTCCTGCATTATCAGAAACTGGCCCATAAGCATCAATAGCTAATTGTATTCCAGTATTTGATAGCATTCCTACAGCTGCAATAGCAATACCATAAAGCCCTGCAAAAGTATATGCACCGATTATAGCTATAGCTAGAATGATAATTGGAATAGCTGTAGACATCATGCCTACTCCTAGACCAGCTATTATATTAGTAGCTGCACCTGTGACAGATTGATCTACTATAGATTGTACAGGTTTTGTACCTGTACCGGTATAGAACTCTGTAATCCATCCAATACCAAAACCTGCAAACAAACCAAAAAGAACAGCATATACCACTCCCATATTAGAATATGTAATGCCATTAAATGCCCATTCCGAAGGAAGCATTTCTCTTACTATAAAAATAGTAGCTAAAAGCATAAGGCCCATTGCGATATACTCACCTCTGTTCAATGCTTTATGTGGATCGCCACCTTCTTTTACTTTCACAAAAAAGGTACCTATAATAGAAGTGATAATTCCAATTCCTGCTAAGACTAAAGGAAGCAATACTGCATTTAGTCCTCCATAAGCATTGGTATCTTCATATCCTACTATACCGATAAATGCAGCTCCAAGTACCATAGTACCAATGATAGAACCTACATAAGATTCAAATAAATCAGCACCCATTCCTGCTACATCTCCTACATTGTCTCCTACATTATCTGCAATCGTTGCTGGATTCAATGGATGATCTTCAGGAATTCCTGCTTCTACTTTTCCTACTAAGTCGGCTCCCACATCGGCAGCTTTTGTATATATACCTCCACCTACTCTTGCAAAAAGTGCAATTGATGATGCTCCAAAAGAAAATCCAGTAATAACATTAATCACCTTGCCAATAGACCATCCGTCCATTCCACTGAAGATGATGAATAAGAGTCCTAGACCTAAAAGTCCTAGACCAACAACTCCCATCCCCATTACTGCTCCACCTGCAAAAGCTACTTCAAGAGCTTTTCCAAGACTGGTTCTAGCTGCATGAGTAGTTCTTACATTTGCTTTAGTAGCCACTCTCATTCCTATAAATCCTGCTAGAGCAGAACAAATAGCACCAATGATAAAAGCTACGGCAATCAAAGGAGAAGATCCTTCTATAGTACCACTAAACCCAAGTATAACTGCTACTGCTAGCACGAAGATGCTAAGTACCTTGTACTCTGCTTTCAAAAATGACATAGCCCCATCAGCAATGTTATTTGCTATAGTTCCCATTTTCTCTGTACCAACTTCTTGCTTAGTGACCCAAGAAGATTTCCAAAAAGTATAAAGTAATGCCAATACCCCAAGGGCTGGAATGGCATATATAATCTGTTGTCCCATGAATTCTATATTGTTATGTAATTGTTTATTAATATTTATAAAAGACGCGCAAATTTAATGCAATTTGACAAATGATCAGATAGTATGATATGATAGATTATTATTCCATTTTTTGATTATTATGACAAATATTTTTAGATTAGTCTAAATATTTGAAAAAAATGCTTACTCGTACAGAGGAAAACTATCTCAAGGCAATCTATAAAGTCTCGGAAAAAGAGAATGGAAGAGTAAATACAAATGCCATCGCAGCAATAACTGAAACATCTGCCGCCTCTGTGACAGATATGCTCAAAAGGCTGGCTGATAAAGACCTTATCCTCTATAAAAAATATAAAGGAGTATCACTGACTAAAAGTGGAAGTAAGATTGCCACCGACTTAATTAGGAAACATAGATTATGGGAATACTTTCTAGTAGAGAAATTGGAGTTTTCCTGGGTAGATGTACATGAAATTGCTGAAGAACTCGAGCATGTGCCTTTCGATTCTCTTATAGATAGATTGGATGAATATTTGGGCCATCCGAAATTTGATCCACATGGAGATCCTATTCCTAATGCCGAAGGAAAATTTACCATTAGAGCACAAAGATCATTAGATGGTTTTGATATTGGTAAAAAGGGAATTTTGCTAGGAGTGAAAGAGCACCATAAGGACTTTTTAATATATCTGAACAAGCTGCAAATTTCTCTGGGTACTGAATTGGAAATTTTGGAAAAGAACAACTATGATGGATCAATGATGATTAAAATTGATAATAATGCATCACATTTGATTAGTGAAAAAGTGAGTAAAAACCTATTGATAAAGAGCTAATAATGAAAAAGTATATAATTCTAATGACCTTGGGGGCAATGTGCTTTAGCCCATTGTTTTCACAATCCAAGCCGAAAGTAGTAGCCTCTGCATCAATGCTTTATGACATAGCGTACAATATAGCAGGGGATGAAGTAGAATTAGAAATGATTGTGCCGATTGGAGGAGATCCGCATATACATGAACCTACACCTTCTAATGCTAGGATGGTTAACAGAGCAGATTTGGTCCTGATCAATGGACTCACCTTTGAGGGATGGATGAATGAGCTTATAGAGAATTCAGGAACTAAAGGAGAAACTGTAACTGTAACAGAAGGAATAGATGTGTTGAGGAGTCTCACTTATCAAAATAGTGCTGATCCTCATGCTTGGATGATTGCCTCTAATGGGATAATTTATGCCGAAAATACCAGAAAAGCTTTGGTCAATTTGCTTCCAAGTAAAGCCGCAGTATTTGATCAAAATTTTGAAAAGTATAAATCCAAACTTTTAGAACTAGATCAATATATTAAAATTCAGATAGCTACAATCCCAAAGGAAAAAAGAATATTGATCACCTCTCATGATGCTTTCCAATATTATGGGAGAGCATATGGTCTGAAACTCGACGCCATTATGGGTATATCTACTGATGCAGAAGCTCAGACAGCAGATGTGATGAGAGTAAACGAAGCCATAAGGAAAAATAATGTGCCTGCTATTTTTATTGAAAGTACGATCAATCCAAAAATGATGAAACAGATTGCTAAGGATAATGATGTAAGAATAGGGGGTGAGCTTTTTGCAGATTCTTTGGGTGATGAAGAGTCACCTGCTGATACCTACATCAACATGTTAAAATCAAATACAGATACCATAGTCAAAGCTCTAACTGGAAATAAAGATCAAGAAGAGTTACCCGAAAAGAGTAACCTGCCCCTCTATCTCGGGATTGCTGTATTTCTCCTTTTGGCTATGTTTTTTGGCATCAGACTAATGAATAAATAGATGTCTGTATGAGTGAGGTGAGTATATCAGTAAAAGGAATAAATATTTCATACGAAAGAAAGAGAGTTCTTTCAAATATCTACTTGGACATAGAAAAAGGTCACATTTATGGCCTTATAGGCCCTAATGGAGCTGGAAAATCAACACTTTTTAAAACTATACTAGGGCTCATTGAACCAAACTCTGGTAGTGTAATGGTGTTAGGGGATGAAATGAAAAAAGTGCGTAAAAAAGTGGCCTATGTTCCTCAAAAAGATGAGATAGATTGGGATTTTCCAGCTACTGTATATGATATTGTCCAAATGGGTCGGTATCCTCATAAAAAAGTGCTGCAAAGGTTAGATCAAAATGATCATGCTATCACACAAGAAGCATTAGAAAAGGTAGGAATGCAAGATTTTGCAAAGAGACAGATAGGGGCACTATCTGGAGGCCAGCAGCAAAGAGTATTTATTGCAAGGGCACTTTGCCAACAAGCTGATATATTTCTATTAGATGAGCCATTTGTGGGGGTAGATATTACTACAGAGAATAAGATCATAGATATTCTCAAAGAATTAACTAAAGACGAAAAGACAGTCATGATCGTTCATCATGATTTAGCCACAGCTGATGATTATTTTGACAAGGTGATTCTCTTGAATCAAAGATTAATTACTTACGGAGATACCAAGGAAGTCTTTACCCAAGAGAATATAGCCAAGACTTATGCTTCTCAATTAAATATACTCCATCAAGTTGGTTTGAGGGAAGGTCGACAATGAGATATGCTTTCGATTCTAAGGGGTGAGCAGTCCTAATTGCTAACTATAACCTAACTGCTTTTGTCATTCATCCAAAAGAATTGCAAGTCGACATCTTTAATAAAGCCTAATCTTTGATACAAGTTTTGAGCAGGATTGTCAGGTGCGGTCTGAATGGCCATGCCTTTATTATTTTCATTTCGACATAGATCTTTAGCCGCTTTGATTAAAGCCTCTCCTACACCTTTTCCTCTTATGGATTGATCTACAAATAGATCATTTAAAAGATACATAGGCTTTATTGATACTGATGAAAATAGAGGGTAAAGCTGCGTAAACCCAACCGCCTTGTCATTTATATAGGCCAAATAAATGATAGACTCATTGTTTTGAATACGAGCTGAGAGAAATTTTTTGACGCCATTAAAGTCTGATTCTTGTTTGTAGAAAATCCGATAACCGTCAAATAAAGGAACTAAGTCATCGATATGGTCTCTTGTAGCTTGTACTATTTTCATGACATTGTTTTTTCTTGCGCAATACTTGTATCAAATCTATCAATTTCAATCTTTAAGATTTAAAATACATAGGATTCATTTATTAAAATATCAGCATCTTTATTTCATGGATTTGCAATTAAAAGGAAAGCTAGCTTTAGTCACTGGATCTACTGCTGGAATAGGATTAGCAATAGCTACATCTTTAGCTAAAGAAGGAGCTGCTGTATATGTAAATGGAAGAACAGAGCAAAGGATCGAGAATGCTATTGCTTCCATAAAAAGGGAAGTGCCAGAAGCAAAGTTGTATTCAGCAATAGCCGACTTTAGTAATAAAAGGGATGTTGAAGCCTTAATTGACAATGTCACAGATGTAGATATTCTTATCAATAATGTAGGCATTTTTGCTCCTTTAGAGTACGATCAAATCACTGATGAAGATTGGTATCATATGTGGGATGTGAATGTGATGAGTGGAATCAGACTGTCCCGTGCATATATGCCTAAAATGATAAAGAAGAATTGGGGTAGAATTGTTTTTATTTCTAGTGAATCAGGGGTGCAAATTCCAGAGGATATGATTCATTATGGAGTAAGTAAGACTGCTCAGATAGCAGTGTCTAGAGGATTAGCTCAAGCTACTAGAGGGACTAATGTTACTGTCAATTCAGTACTACCAGGTTCTACATGGTCAGAAGGAGCAGAAAATTATTTCAAAGAACTAGCTGCGGTACAAGGCAAGAGTATCGAAGCTATAAGCAAGGGCTTCGTTAAGGAAATGAGACCTTCTTGTCTTATAGAAAGATTTGCTTCCACAGATGAAGTAGCGCATATGGTGACTTACCTTTGTAGCCCATTAGCTTCAGCTACAAATGGTGCAGCAGTAAGAGCAGATGGTGGGACTGTTCCAACTATTATATAAATTCATTCTAAATGACTAAATACCTTTCACCTTCTGAGCTTATAGTCAATGATGATGGTAGTGTATATCATTTACATTTATTGCCTGAACATATAGCGGATACAGTGATCACAGTCGGTGATCAGGATAGAGCAAAAAGAATAAGCGGACTCTTTAATGTCTTAGAGTATGAAATCAGCAATAGAGAATTTACAACCTACACAGGAATCTATAAATCGAAAAGAATCACTGTATGTTCTACAGGTATAGGTACTGACAACATTGATATCTTTTTAAATGAACTAGATGCTGCCGTTAATTTGGACCTCAATGAAAGAAGAGTAAAGCCAGAACACAAGTCACTGAATATTATAAGAATAGGTACAACTGGATCAGTCCATGTAGATGTGCCTGTGGGATCTTTTGTCGCATCAGCATATGCTATGGGTACTGATAACCTCGCTTACTATTATGATTATCAATTTTCTCAGAGCGAACAGATATTAACGGCATCATTGAGATCACACTTTAATCTTAATGCTGATTTTTCTAAGCCTTATGCATTAAGATCTTCAGAGGCGCTTTTGGCCTCTATCGGAGAAAATATGGTCAAAGGAATAACTACTACTGCTACAGGATTTTATGCCCCCCAAGGCAGATCACTAAGAGTAAGAGTTTCTGATAAATGGATGAATGATCTTCAATCTTATTCCGAGAATGATCTACGTATTACTAATCTTGAAATGGAAACATCAGGACTCTATTTATTAAGCAATCTTTTGGGCCATAACTGTCTCAGTTGTTCTGTTATTTTGGCAAATCGGGCTGACGGGACTTTCTCTAATAACCCAAAAGAAGTCGTGGACAATTTAATAGATACAGTATTAGAAAAGTTAGTGGTATCGTGATAACATCTGTTATCATTAAGGTTGAATAAAATTTAGCCCATAGATCATACAAAGTAACTTTACTCTGATATTGTAACAGATACACTTCCTAAACCATCACCTCTCACTGTCACTTTATCACCAGTCTGTAAAAATTTGGCTACTTCACTTTCTCCTATTTTAGCTTTTAACTTATCAATGCGATCTAAGCCAATAATAGCGGCTGCCCTCATCATCCATCGTGGGGCAGACATTATCACACCAGCTGGTGTGCCTGTTAAGACTAAATCTCCTTTTTTGAGAGCTGCTTTTGGATACTTTCTTTGGATGGCTTGCAGCATTTGGAGAGGTGTATATATTAAGTCTGCAGTAGTTTGATGTTGTCTTACTTCTCCATTTACTAATGTTTCTATTATAATACATGGTATGGCATTAGCCTGAAATTCATGAGGTATCCACATTTGGTCACTCATAGGTGTAAATCCCGGAAAGCTTTTGGAAATACCCCAGTAATTATATCTATTGCTTTGGCCTTCTCCCATAATAGCCACACTTCGTGCACCAAAATCATTGGCCATGAAAAATCCAATTTTGGGAATAAAGTTGTCATCACTCAATTGTCCATTGGCAATGTCTTCTAAAAGCACAAAGCCCATTTCTGTTTCATAATCTAATAGGGCCGGAAGATTTTTAATATTCTTTAAATTTTCAGAGATGCCTGATTCATGTTGTTCTAAAGCAAATATTAGCTCCTCATGGCTTGGTATTTTGACTCTAGCTCCATCATTCGTTATACTGCTCAGTGATTTTTGGAATATAGGGGGATCCCCACTTGGGTCAAACTCAGAAGCCGTCTCATTTATATGTCCAGCATAGGCTAAACCCACACCATATATGTTTTCTGGCACAGTATCAAAAGCTATAATTGTTCCTTCTGAAAGATCAAGGCAGGTCAACTTTGCTGGTTTGATTTCATGTGGCAAACCTCTATTAAGATACAAACCAAAGGCAACGATTGTCAGCATTAGGATTGCTAAAACAACACCCAGATATTTTATGATTTTCATGATGTACTCAGTTGTTATTTCTAAATAATGTCTCAAAAACTTCTTTCAAGATGTTGATAGGATCTCCAGAATGACTAATCATTCGCCAAGCTATATGTCCGTCGGGTCTGATCAATAGAGCTCCTGTGGATTCTATTTCACAAAGAGTTTTTATGCTTTGATAATCGGGATCAGATAAATTTAATTTCTTCAGTTGTTTCAGGTCAATAATTGACTTGTATTTGTTGGGTAATTGGTCTAGTGCCTTGGCCCAGATTTCTCCATCAATATCGACAATTAGTGTAAATCGATCATAGCCCAATAAGTCATGGCTGGATTTTAAAGAAGGAGAATCATTGAATGCCAGATGAGGGAATCTTGACCCGGGTCGGGTAGAAGGTATATACTGGGAAACCCTATCTTCTGGATATATGGCTTCCGTTCCATCGGGTATCAGAGCCCCTTCTTCATATACATAGCCGATATCTAGTCCAATCCGATCAAAATGAGCAACTTGATCAGCAATGGTGGTCAGCACTTTGTTCTTGACAGTTTCATCAGTAGAATATTGATCTATCTTTCTTTCTGCTATGGCTAATCCTATATTTATAATCTTATTGCGCCACGTACTTGGCAACCATTTTATTGGTGCCATATTTTTATATTTCGCTATGATCTCTACACCATCACGACTCAATCCAAAAGCCTCAATAACTTCTAAAATTTTATGATAATTGAAGACGCTTTCTTCTGTATTCTGTTGTGCTATTGGCCTACGTTCTGACTCATAAGAATCTAATAAACTCTCATCTGACAAACCACATAAAACAGCTTTGATTTTCCAGCCTATGTTGTGAGCATCTGCAATGCCTGTATTCATTCCCAATCCACCAGTAGGTGGGAAACGATGGGCAGCATCTCCAATTAAAAATATTTTTCCTTTGCTAAAGGATTCAGCCAATTGGGCCGACATATGCCAGAAATTGATGGATTTTACATTTATGTCGATATCCTGATTTCCCAAAGCTGTTTTAATCCGGTTTTCCATAAATGCTTTGGTGAAAGACCCTTTTTTCTCATAGTCTAAGTAAATGGGTACCATGTAAACCCATCTCTTTTCAATGTGATGTGCAATAAATGTACCTCCAGCTTTGGGGTTTAACATCCAATATAACTTTGCGGAGGTTTTTATATGTGCTCGCAAATCATCTTCAAAATAAGCACTCACAAAATCCTGTATTCTGTCAGGACCTTCCATTTTAATTCCTAATGCTGATCGACATCTACTGCCCGCACCGTCTGCTGCCAAAACGTATTTGCTTTGGATTGAGAAAGTCCTGCTTTCTTTTTTTTCTAATATTTCATTAGATACACCATTTTCATTTTGAGTCAATGATTGCCATTGATGATCAAAATTCATTTCAATAAATGGATTAACTGTTACGTGTCTCAGCAGAACCTTTTCTACTTCTGTTTGCGAAATATTTAGATATGCTGTTTTTGACTTCAGATGTTGTTGATACTTATTGCGACGCTCCTTATCTGCATATAAGTCAATTCTTCCAAACTCTTCATTTATCGTTTTACAAAACAAGATTCTGGCTCCATCACTAAATGGAGCGGCCTCAGCTCTTAGTTCTTTATCTGTAATCCCAAGATTGTCTAATATTTCAATGGATCGTGTATTGAGTTCATGAGCTTTAGGATGTTCATTGATTCCATCATTTCTTTCTACAATGATAGATTTCACACCTAATTTCGCTAGACATAAGGCGCTGATCATTCCTGATGGGCCACCGCCTATAATGAGAACTTCTGTAGATATCAATTTTGGATTTTGATCTTTCTTAAGAAATAGATTGCTACCAATAAAATGATAGAGAGAACACCAAAGACAAAAGCATTCTCTTCAATACCTAATATAAAGGTATGATATCGATGATCTACCAATTGTCCACTATACAATGGTGCAAGTACAACCGCTCCCCAGAAACCCAATAAATGCATCCCTTGCCACAGTACTGAAACTTTTAAATTGTCTTTCAATTGAGGTTTGCGAAACCAAATCAAATACAAATTAGCCAATCCTGAAAAAAACATAAATCCTAATAGCCATCCCAAATGAATTCGAGCATGTCCTACCCATTCGGGGTTCATTAAGTGGGATACACCAGTATCTTTTATAATAGGTCCAAAAAACTCTAAACAACTAAGAGTCAAAAGAATTTGAACTGTCCTGTAATGCATTGGTAATCTCATGATCAGAAATTTGAATGATAAGAATAATAGTATATTATATTTATATATTGAATGATATATCAATAAAATTAGTGATACTTTGCATGCCTAATTATTGACTGGTTCCAATAGCCCATTAAAAATTATTTCGTTCACGACATCAGCGTGTTTTTCAATTTCACTATTATCAAATACTTCTGTATTGAATAATTTTTTCATTTGATAGGATTGAATGAAGAAAACATTGGCAGCGCCAATTGCAATAGAGAAAAAATTAGCTAACGGTAATTTTTTAATCGTTCCATCATTCTGCAATTGAACAGCTTTTAGGCTAAAATTTTCATGTAATGGATGAAGTATCTCCTCTAGTAGCCAGTCCGCTCTTTTTGAAGAATTAGCCATTTCATAAGTAATAATTAGATGAAATTCAGGATTTGTTGCAGAAAAATATACAAATCTCCGCATCCACGCTTTCATGAATGAAAGGGGATCCAAATCTCGAAAAAGTTGTTCTGCTGCTGCCATTTCTGCATGTAACTCTTGTCCTAGAAGAAACATAGCAGCTTTCCAGAGACCTTCTTTATTTGTATAGTGATAATATAAAAGCGACCCTGCTACTCCAGCTTCACTAGCAATAGTCTTGATGTTAGTTCCTTCAAAACCTGATTTGCCGAAAAGTCTTAACGCCGTTTTGAGTAATGCTGTCTGATCTGTACCTGTTCTTTCCGAAGGTCGTCCTCTTTTCCTTAGCATCTTAATTATATTCTTCTTTAGTCCAAGTTAATCGATTTAATTGATATATTATTCAATTATGTATTGTAGACACAATTAGAGTAGGAAATCAAATAATTAGAGCAAGCCCATTCTCTGTTTTATATCTTCAATTAATATGGATAATAAAAGGATATTTAATTGAATAAAAATTTAATTAAATATTTTTAAAATCAAAATATATACTTACTATTGCCAATATTGATTTAAATGTGCGATTAATTGCTTGTGTAATATTTAAATATAAATTCAATAAATTATTAAATTGAAATTGATAAGGTTGCTTTATTAATCACCAAGAAAAACTGCAGAACATCGTTCAAATGGATATTTCTAAAAACATACAAAAGAAAAAAAGAGGTAGACCTAAAGCATCTAAGCAAATAGATAAAACAGCAATTCTAGAAATCGCGCTACAAGAATTTGCAAACAAAGGGTTTGATGGGGTTCGGCAAAAAATTATTGCTGAGAAAGCGGGTATTGCAAATTCATTGATGAATTATCACTTTGAAAGTAAAGATGACCTTTGGAAACAATGTGTGATGCAATTGGGTAAAAGGCTAGAGAAACGTAATGCTGAAGTTCAAGCTTATTTTAAGGACTTGCACGGCATAGCTGCTTTGAAAGCGTACACTCGGCAATTCATTTACTTCTCTGCAGAACATCCTGAGTTTTATAAAGTGATTTTTCATGAGATGTGTACACAAACAGATCGAGCCGATTGGTTAGTGGAAACTATTTTGCGGCCTCTTCATGACGTTTTTGGTGGTTCTCAGGTTAGTATGGCTTCAGGTAAAGAAGAATTCAGAGGAATCCCTTCAGCTAATATCTCAAGCATAATCATTGGTGCTTCTAATGTTTTTTTTATTCATGCCTTTCAAATGAAAAAAATGTACAATACTGACCCATTTGAAAAGGATGAAATAGAAAAGCATGCTGATATAGTCATAGATATACTTTTTTCAAAATTTGAGTCCTGAGAAAAATCATGAATATAATATTGAAATAATGGACCATTATGACATCATCATAGTGGGACTGGGTCCGGTGGGCTTATTTGCTGCCAATGTTTTTGGTGAAAAGGGATGGAAGGTGCTTGCTATTGAGCAGCATTCCGAACGATGGAAGTATCCTCGTGCAATTGGAATGGATGATGAAATTCTGAGGAATCTGCAAACTATAAATTTGTCATCAGCGGTACTTCCTCGGACTAGAACTATAAAAGGGTTACAGTTGCTGAGACGGGATAATGAAGTCTTTTTCACTTTATCTAATCCTCAGGATGGGGATTTTGAAAAAGGCCCATATTTATTTTACCAACCTGAATTCGAAAGCATATTAGAAGAAGGTGCGAAGAGGTTTCACAATGTAAAACTGCTTTATAATTGTCAATTGGAAAGCTTTAATAATGTGAAGAATGGAGTGGATGTGTCATGTTTAGATAAGAACAACCCACAATTCATTCAGAAATTCCAAGGCCGATTTTTAATCGGTTGTGATGGAGCAAATAGCACTGTAAGGAATGAACTTGGCATTAAAGAAAACAGCTTAAACTATAATGGTCATATTCTGAAAATCGATGCTATTGCCAACGACGTGAGCAAGTTTAATTTTAATATAGATTATGCTCAGAAGTATTGCAGCACTAAAAGAGCTTGGGTAAGAATGATAGGCAGAGATCTCCATTGTAGGTGGGAGTTTCAATTTAAAGGAGAAAACCCAGACCCAAATGCACTAACCGAAGAAAGTGCATTGAGATATATTAAAGAGGCTGGAGATGACGTCGAAAACATAGAGATAATTAATGTTTCATTTTATAAGTATCGATCTGTTGTCCAACAAAAATGGAGAGATGGAAATGTCTTGATAGCAGGTGATGCAGCCCATTTAACAGCACCATATATTGGGCAAGGCATGTGTGGTGGTTTCAGAGATATTATCAATTTGTCTTGGAAATTAGAGGGCATCATAAACCGAGAGTTTTCTCGAGATATTTTGAGTACATATCGATCAGAACGGTCTCCCCATATGAAGCATTTGATAAGAATAGCTATAAGCGTGGGGTATCTATTCAAAACTAGGCTCTACTATATTTTGCTCTTCCTTAAATTGATACCATTTCTCAAATTGAACGATGGAGAATTCAATCCACCTGTTCCGAAATTGGGTAGAGGTTTCTTTAGTAAGAGGAAGTATTCTAGAGGTATTTTCCCTCAATTCAAGTTAAAAACCTCTGAAGGAGAGGTAATTAATTCAGACGATTATTTAGGGCATGATTGGGTATTGATTTCATCTGAAGCTATTTCAGATAATGATCTTCGATTTTGTCAAAGATCAGGTGTAAAACTAATGATCACAGACGTGCAAAAGGATACTCAAATGAAGATTAATAACTGGTTAAAAGAGAAGAACGTGAAAGTGGTATTACTTCGACCTGACAAGTATATTTTTTCATCAGGCAATCAGGCTCAACAAGTCTTAAATGATTATCAAAAACTGAACATGAATTATCGATAATGGTAGTGTTAATAACAGGAGTAACAGGTGGATTAGGCCAAGTAATAGCTCGTATTCTTACGGAGGGTGGAATGACAGTCTATGGCACTTCTCGCAAAGCCGATCAAACCATATCTAATTGTATTCTCTTGCCAATGGACATCAAAGATTCTGATTCTATAGCCAATACCTTAAGAGAAATAGTAGCTAAGGAAGGAAGGCTAGATGCAGTAGTCAATTGTGTCAATGAAATGATAATCGGCAATGTAGAGGAGACATCAGTAGAAGAATTCAGGTCAGTATTCGAGCATAATGTAATAGGTGCGTACAATCTCTGTCACCAAATCCTACCCTATTTTAAAAAGCAAAACAATGGTGTAATTGTCAACATGAGTTCAGCAGGAGGAGAACTGGCCATTCCTTATATGTCTGCATATACTGCTTCAAAATTTGCATTAGAAGCTTTTAGCGAAGCTCTTTATCATGAATTGCGTGATAGCCCTATTGATGTAGTGATAATGCAACCAGTGGCTATGCATATGAAAAGGCCAGCTACAGGAAATCATTTGCATTTAACCAAAGGAGTAAAAGAACAATCGAAATCCCACGCCATGGTTAAGATGATGGCGAATGACACAGAAGCGAGCAAACTAACACCTGAAAAGGTGGCTAATAGAATACATAAGGTATTAACGAGTAAAAAAAGGCCCTTAAGAGTCAGAATGGATAAAGCCCATGTTCTATCACTTTTAAAACGTCTCGCTCCTCAGAGTCTGATGGATTTGGCTTTTAAAAAAATACTTCCAGTATGAATCTTTACTGTATCCAAAATTTGATAAGAAAACAAATGAACTGGATAGCAGATCATGATGTAAGGATGAAAGTATAAGTCTTAAGAAATGGAAAAACAAAACATAAAACCAAGGACTAGTGAATGTCAAAAAAAGTCTCCAATAACAGAAGGAAACAGTAAAAACCAAGCATAATATCATGAAAAGATTTTGGAAAATATCAGGAGTAGCAGTTGGCATTTTATTAATAGGCGCGATATGGTTTGTGTTCACACCCTCAGATTTAAGACCTGATCGTATTAGAAGTGGTATTTCTGATGAAGATTTTGCAAAAGGTAAAGAGCTATTGCAAGAAATGCAAACCGCTTACGGGGGGCTAGATGATTGGTTGTCATATAAGACAGGTTCTTATTCACAAATTGCTGATTGGTATGATGACAAATTGGGTATGGCTAATTGGGATGAGTTGCCACAACAATTTGAAATGACTTCCACTTTAGGAACTGATGATAGTGAGTTTACTCTTCTGAACGGGCCAAATAAGGGGCAGACTTGGGGAGTAGAAGATTGGAAATCATATCAGCTTAAAAGTGGTCAAAAGGAATTTGTCCATAATGAAAAATACCATCACAAACTAATCTATAAGAACTATTGGTTTCAATTTCCATTTCGCATCAGCGAGGCTCCAATCATAGCTTATGCTGGAGAAAGCACTGTAAATGGGGAGGCCTATGATCTACTTTATGCCACATGGAAAACCGAAACTCCTAACCGTGAATTTGATCAATATGTCATGTATTTAGACAAAGAAACGCGCATGGTAGAGTGGCTCAATTTTACAGTTAGACAAAAACTAAAATTCATTAAAATCACCGCCCAGTTCACCGATTTCAAAACCATTAATGGAGTGGTTGCTCCATTTAGCCAATATATAACTATGGGAAGTCCTGAATCGGATGGTCAAAAGATGCATGAGAATAGATATCAGTGGGTACAATTTGGTGATGAGAAAGTGATGAGATAGGGTATAATTTATTAGAACTACATAATAACAAGAGATGCTATGAAAATCCAATATCTGACTCTCATTCTTTTATGGTCCGGTTGTGGTTATGGACAGGACACTTTGATCATCCAAAAGGATCCTCGCCCTAATGTCCTCCTTATTGTAGCCGACGATTTAGGTTATTCTGATATAGGAGCCTTTGGCGGTGAAATATCAACTCCAGTTTTGGATAAAATTGCTGGCCTAAGTGTACGCTTTTCTAATTTTCATACCATGCCTACATGTGCACCTACGCGATCTATATTGTTGACAGGTGCTGATAATCATCTCGTAGGCCTAGGCGCACAAGAAGGGGGATTCACAGAAAAGCAAATAGGTAAACCTGGCTATGAAGGATATCTAAACGACAGAGTGGCAACATTGCCAGAGGTTTTAGGTGCTGCCGGTTACCGAACATACATGTCAGGCAAGTGGCATTTGGGGCATAAAGATGAACATGCACCTCATCATAGAGGATTTGAAGAGACATTTGCTTTAATGCCTGGAGGAGCTAGTCACTATGCCGATCAAATGCCCTTGCATCCAGGAGAACCAACTGTATATAGACGAAATGGAGAAGTAGTGGAGACGCTGCCCAAGGATTTTTATTCTACAAAAAACTATACCGATAGCCTACTTTCTTGGATGGCTCGAGATAGAGACTCTGGCACTCCATTCTTTGCTTATCTGGCTTATACTGCTCCTCATGATCCGTTGCAAGCACCTAGAGCCTACATAGGTAAATACAAAGGAGTGTATGACGAAGGATATGAAGTCTTTCGAGAGAAGCGGTTTGAATCTCTAAAAAAGAAAAACCTCATTCCTACTGCTCAGAATCTACCCACTTGGCCCGATTTGGTGCCTAAATGGTCCGATCTCTCTGATGCCAGAAAGCAAAACATAAATCGAGATATGGAGACCTATGCTGCTATGGTGGACTACATGGATGAGCAGATTGGTCGTGTTTATAGTTGGTTGGAAGAAAATGATGCCCTCGATAATACTTTCATCATTTTCATAAGTGACAATGGTGCAAGTGGACTAGATTCTAAAAAGATCTATCCTGAATATACTGAAGAGTATGCTAGCAAATTCAATAATGAAATGCAGAATAGAGGAATGATCAACTCTTTTACGAATATGAATTCAGGTTGGGCTGTAGCAAGCACTGTATTATATCGTGATTTCAAAGGTTTTACCACAGAAGGGGGTATACGTACACCATGTTTTATAAAACATATAAAAGAAAGCAGTAAAGAAGTGTGTTCGACATTCACTCATGTAAGAGATATCATGCCTACCATCCTTGATATAGCCGGTGTGGGACACCCGAGTTCAGCTAGTTCTGAAATGATTAAAATGTTGGGCAAATCCCTCGTGCCAGTTCTAAATGATCCATCTGTAGATGTACATAAAGGAGAAGGCATTGGATACGAATTACACGGCACAAGAGCATTTATAAAGGACGGTTGGAAAATCATTCAAGGACCCGTACCGATTGGAACTGGTGATTGGGAGCTTTTCAATCTCAATGAAGATCTTGAAGAGCGTAATAATTTGATATTTAGCAATCAAGATAAATTTAATGAGATGTTAGTAGGCTATAATGCCTACGAAGAAGAAGTTGGAGTAATCTATGAATTGCCTTTATTCTTGGGTACAGCCAAAAATGTATTCAACATTATTTTTTGGCTATTGATCGCAGTGTTTGGCTTGGCAGTATTAGGAAAATTGAGTGGTAAAATGAAGAGTAAATACATAGAATGGGGTTATGGTACAGCCTTTATGTATGTGCTAGCCGCAGCTGAATTGCTTGCAATAGTAGTCCTGTTTACAATCTACCACAGATTTGCAGCCTATTTCTTGGTGTTGATTATGGCAGGAGCTTTTTACACAATGATCAGAAATAAAGAAAACTGGAAAGCATATTTATTGCCGCTTTTTGCGACAATTCTTTTGGGGTTATACCTTTTGTTGAAATCGGGTTTGATGATAAAAATGATGTTGTAAAAACACTAATCACTTTCGAGAATATAAAGATTGAAAAGACAAGCACAATTGAGTACAAATAAAATGATTCAAACGTAAAACGGGAATAATGGTAAGCGAACATTTATTGGCAATAATATTCTGCAAGGAGTTGAAAAATTGATAGGGACATCAGAATAAAATGGATACACAAATACTTATAGCAGGAGGAGGCCCAGTTGGCTTAATGGTGGCTTTAG
>DKPS01000054.1 GCA_002471345.1 Saprospiraceae bacterium UBA7328 | reverse complement strand
CTTCGTTTTCTTCTGAACTTCCATCTTTGCTTTCATCTTCTTCCGTGTCTGATTGCGAACCTGAGCCTGAGCCATCTTCTTCATCCTCATCTTCATCCTCGCTTAACTCATCTGACCACACACCATCTCCTTGATTGTTTCCATCTACTCCTCCATTTAGTAAATCCTCAAGTATTTCTTCTTTTTCTTTGATTATTTCTTCCGGAGTTTTGTTTTCATCTCCACTATCTCCACCTTCTCCATCTCCGCTTTCTCCACCTTCTGAATCTCCACCTTCTGAATCTCCACTTTCTCCATCATCATCATCATCTCCTCCTGAATCTCCTCCTTGACCTTCATCTTCACCATCATCTCCATACTCTCCTTGTTGTCCTTCTTCTTCAGGGATAGCTGATATTATTTGTGATTTAGTAAATACACCAAGTAAATCTCCGCTTGTCGTAAGCTGCATTCTTGATTCTTTTACTGCATCCATTAACGAATTGAATTCTTCTTCACTTATACTTTCTACAACATAATTTCCCTCTTCATCTATATCTACTATTTTTCCGGGGTCGCCATTGTAAGGGGATTCGTTTGTGTCAATTATTACATAATCTCCTATTTCAAAATCTTTTGGCTCTTGTTTATCTTGTTCTTGGTCTTTATCGTTTTCTTGCTTTTGTCTTTTATTAGCTTTATTGAATTTATTAGCTATAATCCACCACTCAGGTATGTAAGGGTTATCCGCATCGTAAGGCAAATCAATCTTACCAAATTGTTCTTCAGGAACTAAAAGAGATTGGTCTTTATCCTTAAAATTCATACACTTATAAACCTCTAATAATCCGCTTCTACTTAGTTGGTCATTAATTCTGATGTCCATACAACAATTAGCATTACGAACATCGCTAAAAGGCATTGTAAGTAAGCAATCTCCTCTTAATATATGACCCATTTCGTGTCTAAAAGCTGCTTTCATAGCAGGTTCCCAATAGCACATATATTTAGTAAATGTTGGATAGCCTATATAAAATCTTTTTTTCTTTCTTGAGTATGCTGAGTAAAAAGTTGTAGCTTTTGGGTCATAGTAAAGCAATATATCATTTGGTATCATTCCTGCTTCTCTAATCAAATCATCAAGAACACCTAATCTAAAATCATCAGAAATTCTTTTTAAATTTTGTGTAATTCTAGCTGAACTATTTTTTAATGCCTGAAATTTAAATTCACCAATATCATCTTTGGCACTTTGCATATAAAAGTCCCAAAACTTACTCCAATCAGTATAATATTTATGTTCTGACATTATAACTTTTCAATTAATTCTTTTAATCTTACTCCATTTCCTGACTCTTTCATTCTTTCATTCAAACTTCCTTCATAGAACCTAGTAAGTATTGATTTAACTCTAGGGTTTTTAAAGAAATTCATTACTTTTTCTGACTCCCCTCCTTTTTTACTTTCTTGTAAAAACTTGATATATTTTTCGTTGTCTGCTAAAGTTGAATCAAAAAATGATGCAAAAGCACCCATAAAGTAATATCTAATATAAAGGCTTAAAGAAAGTGAGTTTTCATAATTGTTTAGTCCGTATAATCCACTTTGCTCTTGACTTTTTCTTTGAGCAGGTTTCATTCCTCTTAATTTCGATTTAGTTTCGCCATACATCATTTTTTCTGTCTGTTCAGCATCTACTTTAAGAGTATGTGTTTCAATTTCTCCTTCTTTATTTAAGAACTTTTCAAAAAAGTTATTTACTTCTAAAATTTGCTTTGTAAATAAATCAGAGTCTATTTGTTTATCTCCTCTTAGATTTATCATTATTTGCTGATATATAAAAGGAATCATTTTATCTCCTACCCCTGCTAATTGGTCATAATCTCCTGCTTGATTTTCGTTAGATGCCTGAATGTATGATAATGCATTCAATGTCCAAGAAGTTAGCTTAGATGGATTGCCATTAGTTTCAGCATAGCTATTAGATAACTCTAATTGAAGATAATTGAAATAATCCTTTTGATAATCTTTAAATGAAAGTGCTATTTCGTTTCTCAATCTCATTACAGGGCTTATATTTCCACCGCCTACTTTTGATGCTCCTGCTAATGATGCCCCAAAACTTTCCTCATCACTCTCTGTATATAATTCTTCAGCTAAACATAGCCATAATGCACCTAAACTTTCATAATAGTTTTTTAATCCGGGGTCACTTTTATAATTTGACTTTCCTCCAAGATAATTATCTCTCCAAATCATTCCCCAAGCAGTATCATTGAAAACCTTATCATCATTTGACAAAAGCCTTACTGCTCCTGACATATCTCCTCTTGCCTTTCCCAATATTTTTTGAAAATATGAACTAAAGTTTTGATAAAAATAGTTTCCACTTCTATCTCTTTGATTTAGCATTTTTGGTAAAAAACTGTATTGCCATTGTAGGTTAACTTCATCAAGAAAAGCTACCTTCTTTAATAGCAATGAAACATCCATATCATTAGGACCAAATTTATCCACACAGTCCATTACTTTGGTTGCGTTTTTATCCGGTGGATATAATGCCATTGTGCTTCGCATAATTATTTGACAAAATCTTCTAAATAGTGCTTCCTCAATATCTTTAGTTGCATTTGCTATTCCAACTATTCTACAGTCCATTAAAGGCAATCCTTTAGATATTTGAGAACGAACTAAATCTGCCATATTACGATAATCTCCATAATCAACATCTAATGGAATTGGCATTCCTTTTTTGTTGTTTATTTCTTTCATTGTCCAACTCTTCAATGTTCTTTCACGAACAATATGTAACAATGGTGCATATTTTTCTTTTTCGTGTTCACTTACCTTATCTAACTCATCAAGTATTAACCAATAATTACCATACCCTAAAATGGTACACAAATACATACATAAGTCCCGTATGTCATCTCTTCCTGCTTCTAACGCATCTAAAGTGTACTCGTATGCAGTTTCTGCCTGTACTGCCGTTTCAGGGCTTCTTTTGAATATAAATTCTTTTGAATTCAATATTTCACGAGTAGTAGCATTAGATAAATTGTTTCTTGGATTATCTACCAACTGAACACTAATTTCTTGTTCGCCTTCAGGGTAATCTAATTCCATCAATGCTAGTAATATTTGATGAAGTATTTTGTATGAATAAGAAAATTTTGTTTGAGGCTTATCATAAACCTTTATGTAGTTGTCAAAAATTGTTTGACCATTTGCTACTTGTGTAGAAATTGTACTACTATTTGGAAACCAATAAGGTTTTAAGAATTTTAGAATATCTTCTCCTGTTCTTATTTTTTTACCCTCACTATCTCTTTCTGTATCGTAATCTTTACTAATTAATTTTGCTAATCCTTCTATGTTTTCAGGCTTTTCTGAACCAATGTAAAGCATAGATGAAGGAAGCCTCCATTTTTCTGTAATTTGTAATAAAGTATAAGATTTACCAATTGATGATTTTCCTACAATTAAAACAGGTATATCATATCTTACGAGTTGTAAAATAGTTTTTAGTGTTTCGGTTCCTATTTTATCTTTTTCAACTCTTAATTTTTGTATTTCATTATTATCCCGTGCCATAATTTATTTTCTTATTATTAATTTCTCACAACTATCATTCAATTCACTTATTTCAAGCATTGATGCCATACATTCTTCATCTAAGCACTCTATATTAATAATAGCCCCATCTTTTTTTGATGCATCAATTACCGCTTGAGTGTAATATTTGTATGTATGAGTGTTGGAAAAATCTTTATCTAACTCAAATTTATTTATGTTTAATAAATTAGAATTTTTATAATTGGGTTTTGTATTTAATTGA
>DKPS01000194.1 GCA_002471345.1 Saprospiraceae bacterium UBA7328 | reverse complement strand
ATATAAATGATTATAACCTTAGGCTAATCAAGAAGAAACTTAAAGATTATTCAATATCGTTCTATTCTCGGATGAAAAAGGAGGAAAGTAGTATATGTGTTTTGGATGAATTTGGAGTTTTGAAAATTGCATATCACTATGCCGAAATCGTTTATATTGGCGGAGGATTTAACAAGGGAATTCATAATGTTTTAGAACCCGCATATTTTCTGAAACCTATAATTGTGGGACCAAATTTTTCTAAATTTCAAGAAGCTAAAGAACTCAATCAGAGGCAAGTGTTGTTCGAAATTTCTAATTCCAATGACTTAATCAACAAGATTGAGTTCATCGCTAATCATAGAGAAGAAATACAAGAATCCTATTCTACATATCAAGAATTGTATCATTCTCCATCTCAATTCATTGTAAACTTTATTAGAACCAATAAGTTGATATAAGTTTTATAAGTTCATCCGAATTCTTATTTAGGCTTGTAGCTTCAGTAAACTTTCTTTCAAAATTTTCAGTCTTGCTTGACCATCAGATTGTTTCTTTTTTTCATTGGCCACAACTTGTTCTGGAGCATTATTGACAAATCTCTCATTACTTAATTTCTTAGCTACGGACTGAAGAAATCCTTCAGCATATTTAATTTCTTTTGTGAGTTTTTCTATTTCTTCTTCTACATTAATTTCCAACTCTAAGGGCACAAAGAACTTTCTGTTGTCTGCCATAAATGACACACCTTCTTCTGGAAAATTGGTTGTGTCTTTGAATTCTCCTAAATAGGCCAATTTGCTCACTAATTGAATTGCTCCGGGATGGGAATAGATTTTTTCAATTTCTTCTTTGGACTCCACTAATAATGTCAATTTCTCTTTCTGCTTTAATCCTTTTGACGCCCTGACTTCTCTTACTTTTCCTATAATAGATTGAATCCCTGCGACTCCTTTTATTAGATCCTTATCAACCTCATTGGCACTTGGATATTGAGCAATAATACAATCATCTCCATCTTCCCTTTCGTCTAACAAATGATATACTTCTTCGGTCAAGAATGGCATAAGTGGATGAAGTATGATCATCATATTCTCAAACAGCTGAATTGTGCTCTCTAAGCTTTCCTTGTCAATCCCTTCACCAAATGGTGGTTTGATCATTTCTAAATACCAAGAACAGAAGTCATTCCAAATAAAATTGTACAAAGTCATGGTAGCTTCAGACAGACGATATTGATTAAAATCATCTTCAACAGATTGAACAACTTCGTTGAGTTTCTGTGTAATCCAATTAATAGCTAATTTATTCTCAACTGGTTGATCTACATCTGCCATCTCCCACCCTTTAACAAGTCTAAGGGCATTCCAAATTTTATTGCTAAAGTTTCTTCCTTGTTCACAAAGCTTTTCATCAAATAATAGATCACCACCTGCAGGTGAAGACGACATAATACCAAATCGTACACCATCAGCACCAAAATCAGAAATGAGTTTAAGTGCATCAGGTGAATTCCCTAATGATTTACTCATTTTCCTTCTCTGTTGATCTCTTACCATTCCAGTAAAGTATACATCCTTGAAAGGACGCTTTCCTTCCCATTCATACCCACTCATAATCATTCGAGCAACCCAAAGGAAAATGATATCCCAGCCTGTAACCAAAACGGCTGTTGGATAGTAGTAGTCTAGTTCTTCTCTACTTTGAAAACCATGAAAACAAGAAATTGGCCAGAGCCATGAAGAGCACCAAGTATCAAGTACATCTTCTTCTTGTTTTAAATCGGTCATAGTAATATTTGGATGATCCTTTTTTGCTTTTGCAAATGCCCCTTCAGTACTAACATCAACATAGACATCTTCTTTATAATAATATGCAGGAATACGATGCCCCCACCACAGCTGTCTCGAGACACACCAGTCTCTGATATTCTCCATCCAGTGTCTATAAAGGTTTTTTTGATTTTTAGGAAAGAATTCAACTTCATCACTTTCTACAGCATCAAGTGCAGGTTTTGCCAGAGACTTCATATCTACATACCACTGAAGTGAAAGCCTTGGTTCTACAATTGAATTAGTCCTTTCGGATCTTCCTACATTCTTTTCATAGTCCTCAGTTTTTATCAAATGACCAATATCTTCAAGCATTGGAATAATAGCTTTACGAGCTTTGAATCTATCCATTCCAACCAGAATCTGCCCTGCGTCACTTATTGTACCATTTGCATTGAGTACATCAATTGTTTCTAGACTGTGCCTTTTGCCAATTTCATAATCATTGATATCATGTGCAGGAGTTACTTTTAAAGCTCCACTTCCAAAGTCCATTTCTACATAATTATCAAATATGATTGGTATGGACCGATTAAGAATTGGTATAATGGCCTTTTTACCTTTCATCTCTAAATATCGCGGATCATCAGGATGAACAGCTATTGCACTATCGCCCATTATTGTTTCGGGCCTTGCAGTTGCAATTGTAATGTACTCGTCTTTACTGCCTTCAATTTGATAACGTAAGTGATAAAGCTTTCCTTTCTCTTCTTTATAAAGAACCTCTTCATTGGATAATACAGTTTGAGCTTCTGGGTCCCAATTGACCATCCTATAATCTCTATAGAGTTTTCCTTTTTCATAAAGGTCACAGAAGGCTTGTATTACGGACTCAGATCTAACTTTATCCATGGTGAAAGCAGTCCTTTCCCAATCGCATGAAGCTCCTAGTTTTTCAAGTTGATTCAGTATGATACCACCGTATTTTTCTTTCCATTCCCAAGCATGGGACATGAATTCGTCTCTACTGAGATCAGATTTTTTTATTCCTTTCTCCCGAAGCATTTTTACCACCTTAGCTTCTGTAGCTATAGATGCATGATCGGTACCTGGTACCCAACATACATTTTTACCATCTAGTCTAGCTTTTCTGGCAAGCATATCCTGAACAGTATTATTCAGCATGTGACCCATATGAAGGACTCCTGTCACATTTGGAGGAGGAATGACTATAGAATATGATTCTCTTTCATCTGGAACAGAATGGAAATATCCTTTTGTTTTCCAGTGTTGATACCATTTGTCTTCTACTTCTCCTGGTACATACCTTGATGTGATCTCACTCATTTGTGCGCAGCTTTTCTACTCAGTAAAAATTTGCGCCCAAAGGTATTTTAATTAAACCTTAATATCTTCTGTTATTGAATAATTAAACCAATTGGATCTCTTTAAAGTTTGAAGATACTTTAAGTTCGTGCTCAATAGTTTCAATTGGTCTTCCATCGACATGTATAGCACTAATGTCAAAAGGTATTCCTTTCAATGAAATAGAATAGGTTTTGATTTTTGATTGAAAACTTCCTTCTATTTCTTGTATGATCATAAAACTGGATTCAGTTCCTTTGGTAGTAAACTTAGATAACCTATAATCTCCCTCTTCATATTCATATCCATCTTGTGCATCATCATAAAATTGGCTAGAATAAAGCGAGAAGCTAAAAAACACTCTTAACTCAATTTCTTCGACCTCAGTTTCACCCACATATTGTTGAATTGGGTAAATAGGAATTACTGCACCAGCTTTTATAAAGAACGGAAAATTCTCAAGGGTATATTCTTTTGTGATATGATTTTTTCCTTCAAATCGATCACCATTCCAGTAATCATACCACTCACCTTCAGGTAAATAAATGTTTCTTCCTTGTCCCAGATGATTCAATACTGGAAGTACTAATATGTCTGGCCCACAAAGGAATTCGTGATCTCTACTCACATTTTCAGCGTCATGCTGATCATAAAATACTATTGGTCTAAGCATAGGTGTACCATTCCTATGATAATCGTAGAATGTGGTATACAGATACCCTAATAATTGATATCTGATCTCAACAAATTTCTTAAAGAGTACTGCATATTCATCACCAAAAGACCAAGGCTCCTGATCACCATGATCACCGGATGAATGTACTCTGCAGAAAGGATGAAATATTCCCAACTGTATCCATCTGATAAATAATTCTCCGGAAGGAGTCTCTATAAATCCTCCTATATCTGAACCTGAAAATGACACCCCTGAAATACTCAACCTTTGTGCTTGTACAGAGGCTAACCAGAGATGTTCTATCGATGCAATATTGTCACCTGTCCAGACTGATGAAAATCTCTGCATTCCAGAATAACCAGACCTAGTGATTATAAGAGATCTTTTACCATTAGAAAATCTTTTTACACCATCTGCAGTAGCCCTTGCCATTTGCATCCCGTAGACATTATGGGCCTTTCTATGACTACAAAGGTTTCCATCATAATCATGTAAGACATCATTTGGAAAAGTTTTACTCTCTACTTCAAATAAAGCTGGCTCATTCATGTCATTCCAAACTCCAGCAACTCCTACATCCTCAATTAACTCTTTGTATAATCCAGACCACCATTCCCTTACTTCTGGGTTTGTAAAGTCTGGGAAATAGCATTCTCCAGGCCATACTTTTCCTTTGACAAAAGGGCCATCAGGTCGTCTACAGAAATAGCCATTTTCCAATCCCTCTTTGAAAACCCAGTAATCTTTATCTACTTTGATTCCAGGATCGATGATAACCATTGTCTTGAAGCCATCCTCTTTTAAATCGGCAATCATCTTTTTGGGTGCAGGAAACTTTTCGTCATCCCATGTAAAACATCTGAACCCATCCATGTAATCAATATCTAAATAGATGGCATCACACGGAATCTGGTATTCTCTCATTTTTTGACAGACATCTCTTACTTGAGATTCTGGATGATAAGACCATTTACATTGTTGATAACCTAGAGACCAAAGAGGAGGCATCTCTGGGGTCCCAGTGAAAAGAGTATATCTCCTACATGCATCCATTAATGAGGGCCCTGCAATAAAGTAATAGTTCATCTCCCCTCCCTGAGCCCAAAAGCTCAAAGCATTATTTCTTTCACTTCCAAAATCAAAATTGGACCTAAATGTATTATCGAAAAATATACCATAACCTATCCCATCATGCAATCCATAATAGATCGGAATGCTTTTATAGAGAGGATCTGTATTTTTAGAATATCCATAATTGTCAGTGCCCCAGTTTTCAAACCTTTTGCCTTTAATATTGAGATCTGTTGGTTTATCCCCTAGGCCATAAAAAGCCTCGTTTCTTTGGACTTTTTTGGACATTTCTACAATATTTCCTCCAAATTTGTTATTCATCTCCCAATGAAAGCCCTTCTCATCTTCTACGATTATTTTACCGTCCAAATCAAAAATGGTAACGTTGAGGTTGGCTTTTTTAATCTTACAGATTATTGCTGCAGTGGTTATAATTATGTCAGTGATATCGTCACTAACATCAAAGGTTTTTAATTCACCTTTGAACTTTGGATCTATTGCATAAGAAAAGTCATTCTCAAAATAACCATCTGTGGAATATCTGAATCTGAGAATTTCGTCAGAAATAGCATAAACCCTCAAAACAGTGTCACTACTTGCTGAAAGGCTTACTACATTTCCTTCTTGCTTATATTCATTGAGTGATCCAGGATAAAACTCGTGATCACTAAAATGTTTTTGTACTTCTGGAGACATACACAGACGCTTTAAAAATTAGGGCGCGAAACTATATAAAAATTGACACGGAGAATTATCTGATATAGATCAAACTTTACCAATTCTTGATCCATTAGGAATAAATGCACCTTTTTTTATAATGATAATCCCTTCTCTAATACAGTATGTATCCGTTTCTATATCTGTAAGACTAGGATCTCCAATAATGTGTACATCATGACCTATCCTAACATTTTTATCCAAAATAGTTCTTTCGATTATGCATTGATTTCCTATACCGAGTAGCTTGTTGTCTGGAAGTTCGGTCATATCATCAAGTGTTTGGTAATAATCATTACCCATTACTATAGACTCTCTAATGATGGTATCTTTTCCTACTCTTGATCTGATTCCTAAAATGGAATGTGAAACTTCCTGTGCATGGCAAATGCATCCATCAGAAAGCAAACCCATATTAACCTTTGTATTAAAAAGTTTGGAAGGGGCCAAAAAGCGAGCATTGGTAAAGAGTTTTTTTGCATTATCATAAAGATGATATTCAGGTAAGTACTTTGACAATTTCAGATTGGCCTCAAAGAATGACGAGATGCTTCCTATATCAGTCCAATAACCTTCAAAAGGATAACTCATAACTTTTCTAGCATTATCATTTACAGCATGAGGTATGATTTCCTTGCCAAAATCATTCGCATCAGGCATTTCTTCAAACAATTCTTCCAAAACAGATTTATGAAATGCATAAATCCCCATGGATGCTAAAAATTCTTTCTTTTCCTTTTTCATGTTAGGAGAAACAACCGATTTCCATTCACCAACTTCTTGCTTGTCAGGTTTCTCTACGAAGTTTTGAATCACACTTTCTTTATCCACTTTCATAATACCAAATGAAGTAGCATCTTGTGCATTTACAGGTATGGTCGCTACTGATAGATCGGCTCCAGATTCAACATGAAAATCCATAAATGCTGCGAAATCCATTTGATATAACTGATCTCCAGAAAGAACTAAAATATACTCATAGTTCAATTTTTTAAGTTCTGACATGGACTGTCTCACAGCATCTGCCGTTCCTTGAAACCAGTCTTGATTATCTGGGGTTTGCTGAGCAGCAAGAATATCCACAAATGCATTGGAAAAAATATCAAAGTGATATGTATTCTTGATATGCTTATTTAATGAAGCAGAATTAAACATTGTCAGAACAAAAATTCTTCTGATATTACTATTTATACAGTTGCTTATTGGAATATCAATCAACCTGTACTTACCAGCTATAGGAACTGCTGGTTTTGACCTGTTTTGAGTAAGTGGGTATAACCTACTTCCTACTCCTCCTCCTAATATAAGTGCAACTGTATTGTTTTGTGACATTTCCATCTACATAATTTTTTTATATTCTTCGATATATTGTTGGGCTGATTGCTTCCAGTCAAAATCGAGCTTAACTATTTTATTTCTTAGCGTATTGAATTCTTTTTTATTCTTATACAATGAAGCAGCTCTTCCAAACGAGTAAACGATATCATTTGTATTGGCCTTTAAAAAACTGATTCCATTTCCGTTATCACCTATATCTGGCACAGAGTCTTTAAGTCCTCCTGTACTTCGTACAATTGGGACTGTTCCATATCTCATAGCATACATTTGATTAAGGCCACAAGGCTCAAATCTACTAGGCATGAGAATAAAGTCAGAAGCTGCATAAATGTGATGAGCGAGCTGTTCGTTATAAGCGATTACGGAAGTTACATTATTGGGATACTCTTTAACTAGAGTTAGTATATCCGATTCTATTCTCTTATCTCCTGAACCTAAAATGAAAAAATGAAATGAAGAATTAGTTTTTAGAAAAGACCTAATGGCATCTGCTAATAAATCAGCTCCTTTTTCGTAAGCAAACCGACCTATAAAACTTACTAGGGCTTTCTTCTTCAAATCAAATGTATAATTACTTGCCAGTATTTCTCTATTCTTAGATTTGAAGTAAGAAAGCGACTTCTTGTGGTTAAAAGGCAACATTGGATCTGCAGAAGGATCCCATAATGCATTATCAATACCATTCAAAACACCCAAAGCTTTATGCTTCTCATCTTGCATAAGAGGGGTAAGCGTATCAAAATTATCTTGAAGCTCTTCCATATATGATGGAGAAACGGTAGTAATCCTCCATGCACATTTTATAGCACAAGCAAGACTATGGATTTCACCGTCCCAATCTAATAAACCTTTGTGC
>DKPS01000216.1 GCA_002471345.1 Saprospiraceae bacterium UBA7328 | reverse complement strand
GCTGATCTGCCACTTAGTACTATTTCTTTAATATACTTTTTAATATCCTCTTGAGTTGGATTTTGTGAATGAGCATCATTAAGCAGTGAGAATATTGATATAAATACAATGATAATTGACTTCATATTAATTATGATTTTGAATTTAAGTATCAATATTGATTTTTCAAACATAGATCTAATATCAACTGTAAATCAACGATTTATAAAGTTTAGGGATGAAAATAGCCTTGTTAGGGATTCTGAGAAATTCTATTTTCTAATTCTTTTTTGTAAGCCTTGGATATTGGTATTTCCTGACCGCAGAAGATTGCGGTGTTATTATCTTTCCACCTTGTAAAATGTAGAGGGTTTATTAAATATGACCTATGTATTTTTATCAATTCTGGACACTGCATATGAATGTCTTTTAGAGTATTCCTAAACACTATTTTTTTGAATGTGTTTGCTTCTAATACATTTATATCTACATAATTTTGAGCACCTGAGACGCTTATAATTTGGCTAAGATTTAACTTCAATATTTCTTTTTGATTATTTCCAATTAGTGTGATTTTATCTGATGCAATAGAAATTTTTCTTTTGTTGAGGTAGTATCTTCCAAAGATGATTCCTATGCTAAGGATAAGGCCTATTGGAAGAAAAACATTTATCCCAAAAGTGTATAAATCATAGTCCCCATTTATCCAGTCTGTTTTGTAATAAACCCATGAGAGTGAAAAGGTGAAAAGGTAAATCAATGTAAGGGTGCAAAATTCTTTGAATACGTTCCAGGATTGAGATTGTTTGTGCCAAATAATTTGAACAACATATCCTAGCATATAGCTAATGAAGAATATGACACCATACATAGGCATGAGTATAATTCTCACAACAGGTGAAAGGTCACTTGCATCAAATGGAGCAATCAAAACCAGCAACAGAACTAACCAAAACGAAACGACCCCTGCTAAAATACAATGTGACTTCAGATTGTTATTGACTGAGATAATAGTTGTTATAATATTGAGAGATCCAGAAATAATCGAAATTAAACTAGAGTCAGCAGAAAAGGCACCTATTTTGTTTGAATCCTTTTATTGATGACTGAGATATAATCTCTTTCAATTGCTATAGGATTACTGATTGCATTTGTATCTTTTCTTCATGAATTTATTACAAAGGGTTACTACGCTAATACTAACAATTGTTTCAGCTATTCAGATAACATATTGCTCTGATACACTTGTGGTTGCATGTACGGCTGCTCCTCCCTTTATAATTGATAAAAATGACCAATTATCCGGTGTAAATATATGGTTGTGGGATCAAGTTGCCAAAGATCTCAACTTGACATATAAAATTGAGGAAATGTCATTTATTGAAATGCTCGATGGATTAGAAAAAGGAAAAATAGACGTGTGTATAAATCCACTGACAATGACTTCGTCTAGAAGTCAAAAATTTCTATTCACTAGTCCTTTCTATGTATCTAATGCAACAGTGGTAATGAGAAATGAAGGAAATTGGGCATTACCAATTAATGTAGTAAAATCAATAATTTCTAAAGAGTTTTTAAGTGCATTGATCTTTTTACTGTTGATTGTTGCTTTTTTTGGCTGGCTGCTCTGGCTTTTCGAAAGAAATCATAACGACAATGAATTTAGATCTGGAATTAATGGTGTATGGGACGGATTTTGGTGGTCAGCGGTTACGATGACAACTGTAGGATATGGAGATAAAAATGTGAAAAGTTTTGGAGGCAAAGTGATAGCATTGATCTTGATGTTTACTGCCTTATTATTCATTTCAGGTCTTACAGCAAGCATCGCTTCGACCATCCTAAACGAGATCGAATCAGAAAGAGTAATGGAACTTGATGATCTTACAAATAGTGAAATTGGAACCTTGGAAGGAACAAGTATGGTAGATTATCTGAAAATGAGATTTTTTAGAAATATCAATGAATTCGAAAATGTTTCCTCTGGGCTTGAAGCCGTGAATAAAGGCAGTATTAAGGCATTTATCTATGACAAACCCATTGTGCAATATAGTCTGTCAGAAATGCTTGTCAATGATTGTGAGGTGAAAAATATCGATTTTGATCAGCAGTTATATGCATTTGGATTAGCTAAAAGTAAAACTGATTTGGCCAATGTTATTTCTGAAAGAATTTTATACCATACGCAGTTATTAGAATGGGACGTTCTCTTAGCTGAGTACGATCTGGATATAGAATAGGCACCATTTAGGCCTTTACATTTTAAGCATATAAAGTATTCGTAAAAGAGATGTTCTCCACTTTGTTAAAAACGTAATGGGAAGCTCAGGTAAAAATGAGTTTGCTTATTGACAATATGGTTAAAATGTTCAGTTGATTTTCTAGAAAGTATTCAGATTGGCTAACCATTTATTCAGCTGGGCCTATTCATACCATACCGCACAATTTTTGAGTTGAATAAAAGTTTGGAGTCAGGAAATGCTAAATGCAATTTTAGTCCTCATGAATCAATCATCAATTGTTTAGTTAAAATACCAAGACATTTTCAGGTTGCAATTCCAAGGTCTGTAAGTATAGTATCAATTTTATTTTCTAGTTGTTCTACTGCTTTATCATAACTTTCATCCTCTGAAATCTTTTTATTTACACTGCAATAGAATTTAATTTTTGGCTCTGTACCAGATGGCCTGGCTGAAACTCTTGTGCCATCAGCAGTGATAAACTGAAGAACATTAGATACAGGAAGATCAATTTTACTTGAGTCACCTGTCACCAAATCATGATCTAATCGTTCTAAGAAATCTTTTTGTCTTACTACTTTACCACCAGCTATAGATTTTGGAGGGTTTGACCTAAATCCATCCATCATTATTCTGATTTCATCAGCTCCACTCTTTCCTTCTTTTCTTATGGAAATGAGTTTTTCTTGAAAGAGCCCATGTTGGTAATGAATTCTTTTTAATGCTGAAAACATACTCTGTCCCTTTTCTTTATAATAGGCACACATCTCTGCAAGTATGCAACACGACACGATTGCATCTTTATCTCTTGCATGATCACCTACTAGATATCCATAACTCTCTTCACCTCCAACTACGAATTCTTCTATGTTCTCTAATCGTGTAATGACAGTTCCCATATGTTTGAATCCTGTAAGGGTGTTATAGCACTTGATACCATAAGAATCTGCTATTGTGTCTAGCAGATAACTAGTTACTATAGTTTTCACTATGTATTGATTACCGTTGAGCTTCCCATTTCTTTTCCATGAAGCCATTGCATATTCGAATATGAGTGCCGCAGTTTGATTACCATTGAGTAGCACAAATTCATTTTTGTCATTCTTCACTGCAATTCCGACTCTATCAGCATCAGGGTCGGTCGCCATAACTATATCTGCGTCAACCTCCTTCGCTTTATTAAGAGCCATAGTCATAGCTTCTGTCTCTTCAGGATTGGGATATACTACGGTAGGAAAATTACCATCTGGAATCATTTGTTCGTCAACAGTAAT
>DKPS01000015.1:35273-141111 GCA_002471345.1 Saprospiraceae bacterium UBA7328 | reverse complement strand
GCCTTAATTCCTGAATATCCCTAGGTAAGAGCTCTTGGCTTAATTCTGGATGTTTTATACAAATATTGCACATTACAGTCAACCCAAAGACTCTTAGAGCTGTAGGAGATTTCAAATTGCAAAATTCTTCTAAACACAAGTCGTAAACAATTCCTTCTAAATCTTCTGGAATATCTACAAACTGTAATGTCCTCAAAACATTTCTTTTAAATGCAACATGGGGAGCCGTCTTGTATCCTATTATCATTCTTTTCAGAAAAGGTAAAAGCAACTCAATTTGATGATCTGCTATAGTGATGATTGGAAAAGAAGCCATCTGACAAATGCGGAGATCATCTGAAAAAAAATAGTCCATCAACTCTTCTATCGATGCCGGATTATTTATTACTTCAAAAGCAAAAGACCTTGAATCCTTCCTTGATAAATAGGACGATTTCATTTTAAGAAACAGTTGAGAACGAGAAGGAGATTCTGCCAATTACAAGAAATTTGAATATTTAATTTTTATAGCGGAAAAAATACATTTAAAATTTAACTATTAATATAATTTCTATATCTATTTTTGCCGATTAATATCCCAGTTTGTTTATTATGAACAATCCGTCACGATATCTCATCACATCTGCACTTCCTTATGCCAATGGTCCATTACATATTGGTCATCTAGCGGGAGCATATCTGTCTGCAGATGTTTATGTGAGGTTTTTAAGAATGATGGATAAGGATGTGGTATGGGTATGTGGATCAGATGAACATGGTGCTGCGATTACTATTAAAGCTTTAAAAGAAAATACAACTCCCAAAGAAATCATTGATAAGTATCATACTCTCTTTGAAAAGGCCTTTGAACAGATGAATATATCATTTGACATATATCATCGCACCTCTGAACCAATTCATCATGAAACATCTCAGGACTTTTTCAAGATGTTGTACGATAAAGGAGAGTTTATAGAAAAGGAATCGGATCAATACTATGACGATGAGGCTAAACAGTTTTTAGCAGATAGATATATCAAAGGAGAATGTCCTAAATGTGGTAAAAAAGATGCTTATGGAGATCAGTGTGAAAACTGTGGTAGCAGCTTGAGCCCTACTGAACTGATCAATCCATTGTCAACCCTGTCTGGAGCAAAACCAATCTTAAAATCAACAAAGCACTGGTATCTTCCCTTGGATAAATATGAAAATTGGTTAAAGGAGTGGATTTCAGACGGCACTATTGATGGTGAAGAGTATCATGATCCTTCTAAATGGAAAAACCATGTTTTAGGTCAGTGCAAAAGTTGGCTAGATGGTGGATTAGTGCCAAGGTCTATGACTAGAGATTTGGACTGGGGAGTTGATGTGCCTGAAGAAGTTCAAGGAAGTGAGGGAAAAAAACTCTATGTCTGGCTTGATGCCCCAATAGGCTACATTTCTGCCACTAAACAATGGGCACAAGACAATGGAAAGGACTGGGAGACATACTGGAAAAGTGACGATACAGCTTTGATTCATTTTATTGGAAAGGACAATATTGTTTTTCACTGCCTTATTTTTCCTGCTATTCTTAAAGCTCATGGAGGATACAATCTACCTATAAATGTCCCCGCTAATCAATTTGTAAATCTGGAAGGGAATAAGATTTCAACTTCTAAAAATTGGGCAGTGTGGGTAAATGAATATGCTGAAATTTATCCAGACAGAATTGATGAACTCAGGTATCACATGATCAAAATCATGCCTGAGCAGAAAGACAGCGAATTCACATGGCAATCATTTCAAGATTCTGTAAATAATGAATTGGTGAATAATCTCGCCAACTTTGTTAATAGAGTTATCGTACTTACTCATAAGTATTATGATGGCAAAGTGCCTGAATTTGACCCAAATATCATGTTTGAATCACCTTATGAGGAGGATGATTTAGCAGGTTTTCATGAGTCAGAACTTCTTATTCTCCATGATGCCGTTCATGAACTTAATCAGAATATAAGAGACTTCAATTTTAGAAGTGCGCTTCAAATGGTTTTAAAGATAAGCCAAAATGGAAATCAACTTCTTCAACTCAATGAGCCGTGGAAAGCAATAAAAGAAGATGAAGAATTGGTAAAAGTGGTGATGAACCTATCTCTCCAGATTGTAACTGTCCTAAGTGTTTGTATAAGACCATTTTTGCCAAATGCCTCGAATAGGATGAGGGATCAATTGGGTCTTAATCATGACATAGATAATGGCTCTTTAGTGTCAATGTTAGATCAATTGTGCGAAGGAGAGTTATTAATCAACGAAGGGCATCAAATTAAAAAAGCTACTCACCTTTTTTCTAGGATACCAGATGAAATGATAGAAACGGAGAAGGCGAAACTGGTAGAGTCGGAAGAAGGTAATGAAGAGCAGTCAAAACATATTCCTCTGAAAGAGAATATTGAGTTCAATGACTTCATGAAGTTAGACTTTCGTACAGCAACAATACTTACTGCTGAGAAAGTAGAAAAGACTGATAAGCTATTGAAGTTAGAGGTAGATTTGGGGTTTGAGCAACGCACAATTGTTTCTGGTATAGCCGAACATTACCAAACAGATGAACTTCCTGGCAAACAAATCATGGTAGTCGCTAATTTGGCCCCTAAGAAACTTCGAGGTGTAATGTCACAGGGAATGATTCTTTTAGCGGAAGATGAAAATGGGAAATTGACTTTTGTTTCTGCTGAAGGCTCATTCCCGAATGGAATGGTGGTACGATAAAAAGTAGTGATTACGCTTCTTGATCTATTTTCTTCAAAGTACTTTAGCTATTATTCATTTTCCAATATTCCCTTATGAAACATTATAAAATTGAGCAAAAGCCATTTGCTATTGGTGGAAAATATATCATTACTGATGATCAAGGACATGAAGAATATATGGCCAAGGGCAAGCCATTTTCATTTAGAAAGCACACATCATTAGCAGATTCTTTAGGAAATGTCACTTATGAGTTTCATAGACAGCTGTTTTCATGGAAACAGAATTTTTTCATTCATGAAAATGGAGATCCAGCATATCGTCTTTTTAAGAACCGTGTTTCTATACCTCCTGAAATATTTATTGAATCCCTTCAAGATTCTGATGCTTTTTATGTCAAAGGAAACTTCTGGGGAATGGAGTATGACTTTTATAAAGGAGAGGAAAAGTTCGCATCAGTATCTAAGAATTTTCCTTCATTTGTCGACACCTATCATGTCAAGATTGATGATGGTCATGATGACGCTTTGGTTCTAACCATAGTTTTGATCATTGATGTGATGAAGGATAGTAAAAAGAAAAAGGGATAGAGTAGAATAGAAACTAGATGGTGCTTAAGCTTTTCAAAGCCTGTAGATTTAATATTAGACGTCCTTTTATCTTATAAATCCCGATATTCGCCAATTCAATTTTTACATCTACATACATGGCGAAATACCGCGAATTCAAAGGACTAGACTTACCTGCCATAGACAAGGAGATTCAATCCTTTTGGGAAAGTGAAAAGATATTTCAAAAGAGCATCAGTGAGAGACCAGATGACAATACTTTTGTTTTTTATGAAGGGCCCCCTTCTGCAAATGGGAAGCCTGGAATTCACCATGTAATGGCTCGTACGGTCAAGGATCTCTTTTGTCGTTACCACACGATGAAAGGAAAAAAAGTGGACAGAAAAGGAGGATGGGACACTCATGGTCTTCCTGTAGAATTGAAGGTAGAAAAGGAGTTGGGTATTACAAAAGAGGATATTGGAACAAAAATTACTGTAGAGCAGTACAATGAAGAGTGCCGAAAAACTGTCTTACAATTTAAAGACATGTGGGATGACCTAACTCGAAAGATGGGTTATTGGGCAGATTTAGACAATCCATACATCACATTTGAGAAGGAGTATATAGAAAGTATATGGTGGTTACTAAAAAACTTGTATGATCAAGGATTGATGTATAAGGGCTATACTATTCAACCTTATTCTCCCGCAGCAGGAACAGGGTTAAGTTCTCATGAACTGAATATGCCAGGAGCGTATCAAGAAGTAAGTGATACTACTGCTGTAGCACAATTTAAAGTGATAAAGAATGATAAATCAACTTTTCTCTTTGATAGTGAAGATGAAGATGTTCGAATAATAGCATGGACTACCACACCATGGACTCTTCCTTCTAACACAGCTTTGGCAGTAGGCAAAAAAATCAATTATGTCAAAGTCAAAACTTTTAATCCATATACGAAAGAGTCCGTAAGTGTAGTCCTAGCAGACGCGCTCAAAGGAAAGTGGTTTAAATCAGAACAATGGGAAGTAAGTTGTGAAACTTTTGATTCAAATGATAAAATTATACCCGCTACAATTGTAGGCGAGTATGTAGGGGCTGATTTAGAAAATGTGGATTATGAACAATTGATGCCATATGCTGAACCTAATGATGGTGACGCGTTCAGAGTGATCATTGGAGATTTTGTTTCTACAGAAGACGGTACTGGTATTGTACATATTGCCCCGTCGTTTGGTGGAGATGACATGAGGGTTGGTAAAAAGAATGGAATAGGGTCATTGACATTGGTAGATAAGCAAGGAAAATTTGTGGATGAAGTGATTGATTTTTCTGGACGTTATGTGAAGGACTATCGTGATGAAGAAGGCTATAAAGATGTTAATGTAGATATTGCAATAAAGCTTAAAACAGACAACAAAGCTTTTAACGTACAAAAATACAAACACAATTATCCACATTGCTGGAGGACAGATAAGCCGATTTTGTATTACCCATTAGACAGTTGGTTTGTAAAGGCATCGGCTCGAAAAGAGAGGATGGTAGAGTTGAATAATACGATTAATTGGAAACCTACTCATACAGGAGAAAAGCGGTTTGGTAATTGGTTGGAAAATCTACAGGATTGGAATCTGAGTAGGTCGAGGTTTTGGGGGACACCATTACCAATCTGGAGAACGGAAGATGGAGGTGAAGAAATTTGTATTGGATCAATTGCACAGTTGGCAGAAGAAATCCAAAAAGCAAATGAGAAATTGGATATGAATCAAGAGGTGCCTGAAGATTTACACAAACCTTACATAGACAGGGTCACTTTAGTTTCTGACAGTGGCAAGGAAATGAAAAGAGAAGCGGACCTCATTGATGTTTGGTTTGACTCTGGGGCAATGCCTTATGCTCAGTGGCATTATCCATTCAGTACAGACAATTTGGAAGGCCTTTTCCCGGCCGATTTTATCTGCGAAGGAGTGGACCAGACAAGAGGATGGTTTTATTCACTTCATGCTATTGCCGCAATGGTGAAGGATAATGTTTCTTTTAAAAATGTGGTTTCTACTGGCTTAGTCTTAGATAAGAATGGGGTGAAGATGTCAAAGAGGCTAGGAAATGTTGTTGACCCCTTTTCAACATTAAAGGAATATGGAGCGGATGCTACAAGGTGGTATATGATGACAAATGCTCAACCTTGGGACAACTTGAAATTTGATTTGAGTGGTGTGGATGAGGTGAGGCGTAAATTTTTAGGGACACTATATAACACCTATTCATTTTTCACACTTTATGCTAATATTGATGGATTTGTATACAGCGAAGAAGAAATTCCTCTGAATGAAAGGTCTGAAATTGATAGATGGGTTATTTCTCTTCTCAATACACTTATAAAAGAAGTTGATGCTGATTATACTGATTATGAACCATCATATGCAGGAAGGAAGATTCAGTCATTTGTTGAAGACCATTTAAGCAATTGGTATGTTAGGCTAAGCAGAAGGAGATTTTGGAAAGGCGAGTATACTAATGACAAGAAAGCTGCCTACCAAACATTATATCATTGTTTAATTACTGTTTCAAAATTGATGTCTCCTATTGCTCCATTTTTTGGTGATTGGTTATATAAAAACTTAAATGAAGTAACACGCAAAGAGTCTCACAGAAGTGTCCATTTAGCCTTTATTCCAGAAGTGAATGAAAATGCGATTAATAAGGACCTAGAAGAGAGAATGGACTATGCGCAACGTATAAGTTCATTGATTCTATCTTTACGAAAAAAGGAAAAAATAAGAGTGCGACAGCCTCTTAAAAAGGTAATCATACCAATCTTAGATGCAAAGTTTCAAGAGCAAATAGAAGCAGTGAAGGCTTTAATACTTTCTGAAGTGAATATCAAAGAGATAGAATATATTACTGATACTACTGGAATAATCAATAAAAAGATCAAACCTAATTTTAAGACATTAGGAAAGCGATTGGGGAAAAACATGAAGGCTGCAGTTGCTGCCATCAACACGATGAATCAGGATGATATTTCCAGTATTGAGAAAACCAATGAGTATTCCCTGAGTATAGAAGGAGAAATGTATAATTTGAGTTTAGAAGATTTTGTGATTACCACAGATGACGTGCCTGGATTACAAGTAGCGACAGATAAGGAGATCACTGTAGCGTTAGATGTTATTTTAACTGATGACTTAGTTTCTGAAGGTATTGCAAAGGAGATTATTAATCGAATACAAAATATGCGAAAGTCTAATGATTATAATGTGACAGATCGTATTCATGTATCTTTAGATGGTGGCGCGGAGGTAGAGAAAGCTGTCATAGACTTTGAGAAGTTTATAAGCAATGAAGTGCTAGCTGATTCTATTTCTATGTCTAAGAATATTGATAGTGCTGAGTCGTTTGAATTGACTGATGCTATTAATGCCCAAATAACTATCAAAAAATCATAAAGATTAATATGTATGGAAGATCCTTTTACAAATTCTCAAATCGATGTAGATGTTCTTCCTTCTTTAGAGACATTAAATCTCAATGAACTTCACAAAGATTATCTCACCGCGAAAATGATAAGCAATCTCATTTTTTGGTTGATTATTCTGGTAAGTGGAGGTACAGCTTGGTTTTTTCTAGTTGATAAATTGCCTGGATTTCTTAAAATAATTGCACCCATAATTATTATTCTAATTGTTATTTCTAGTTTTTTATTGACCTATTTCGGTTTCAAGAAAAAGAAATATGCACTACGTGAAAAAGATATATTGTATCAATCTGGATTACTCTGGAGACATAAAACTGTAATTCCTTTTAATAGAATCCAACATGCTGAAGTCACGCAAGGACCCATTCAAAGGATGTTTGATCTTAGTGTATTACGCATATTTACAGCAGGAGGAAGTTCTAGCGATATGAGCATTCCTGGAATTCCTCCCCAAAAGGCTCATAATATAAAGGAGTATGTATTAGGTAAGACAGCAGCTGATGAAGAAGAATGAAGCCATAGACTTTTCCATTCCTCAGCGCCAATCTATATTGGCAATAATCTTTATTGTCCTTAAATTTTTAAGAGCATTTGTAGGACAGGCATGGATTCTTATCATCCCCATCGTTATGGGGCGAGGATCTTCCACTGGTGGTTGGGAAACATGGGAATTAGCCGCGGCAGGAATGGGTGTTTTTTCGACAATTTGGTCGGTGATAGCATACTTCAGGTACTATTATAGCCTTACGGACACAGAATTGGTTATCAAAAAAGGTATACTCAAGAAATCCGATATAAACGTTCCATATGAGCGCATTCAATCTGTGAATTTTAAACAAAATTTTCTCCATCAAATGCTCAATGTCGCAGAGGTAGCTATAGATACAGCAGGCTCAGGAGAAAAAGAAATTCAGATTGATGCCCTTTCTCTGGAGAATGCAAAAAAGCTAAGAAGTGAAATACTAAAGCGTAAAAAGAAAGAGGTTTCAGATACTGTTTTGGACGGGGATGAAAATCTAGAGGAAGTAGAAAATATACTTACGTTATCCACCTCAGATCTTTTCAAAATAGGTCTTACTCAAAATCATTTCAAACCCGTAGGACTTATAATTGGATTGATATTTTCTTCATTTGCATATTCCTGGCAGTTAGACTTAGACCCACAGGATATTTTCAAAAACATTTATACCTTTTTAGAAGACCGTTCTTTTTTACAGTCAATAATTATTGCCTTTTTATTGATAGTCTTTTCTGTTTTGTATTCCATAGTGACGACATTTTTAAATCATGCAAACCTGACTTTTTTCAGAAATGAAGATAAATTTCAGTTGAATCAGGGATTGTTGACCAGGAAAGAAGTAGCAGCGGTAGATAAAAAAATTCAATATATCAGTTGGGGTCAAAATATACTTCAACGATTACTCGGTTTTCATAAGTTATCATTTCAGCAGGCCGGAGCAAATGCAGTTAAGCAAAAAGTGAAAAATAATTTTAAAATTCCTGGATGCACAGAAGACAAAATTGATTTTGTCAAAAAAGAATGGCTAGGGAAGTTGAATTATGCACAGAGCTTCGAAAGTGTGTCTATTCATTATTTCTATTATTCCTTCAGATGGATAATTGGATTGTTTAGTATTGCAATCGCCGTTAATTTGTATTTCTACCGGATTAAAACAGCTATTGTCTTAACAGCTATAATGATTTATGCCACCTATATAACATGGTTAAGTTATAAAAAGAAGAAGTATTCAATTAATTCTGATCAATTACAAATATCAGGTGGAGGATTAGGCTTTAGCCATTTGCTCATGCCTACCTTTAAGATCCAGAATGTAGCGATGACTCAAAGCCCTTATCAGTGGAGGAGAAAATTGGCATCTCTTCGTATATATACAGCTGCAGGCTCACTCGAAATACCATTTATCTCTGAACAGAGAGCAGCGGCACTTATGGATAAATTACTGTATGAGGTAGAAAGAAGCAAGAAGGCTTGGATGTAATTTAATTGCCAAGCTCTTCATTGAAGTGTTCAATAAATTGGTCCAAAGACATACTCCCTAAATCTTCACCACCATGTTTTCTAACATTAAGCATATTGGCATTGACTTCTTTTTCACCAATAATGATCATGTAAGGCACTTTTTTAATTTCATTATCTCTGATTTTTTTGCCCATTGATTCTGATCTATCATCGATATATCCGCGGATATCATGTTTAGCAAGGCCGCGTTGTAGTTCTTCTGCAAAACCTTGAAATTTATCACTAATGAGAAGAATAGCAAATTGATCTGGAGTAAGCCATAGCGGAAAGTTACCACCTGTATGTTCTATCAAAATACTCATAAATCGTTCAAGCGAACCAAAAGGAGCTCTGTGGATCATTACGGGACGATGAGCCTGATTATCAGAGCCTGTATATTCGAGCTCAAATCTTTCGGGCAAAGTATAATCTACTTGTATGGTGCCTAATTGCCAAGACCTTCCCAGTGCATCTTTGATCATAAAATCTAATTTGGGACCATAAAATGCTGCTTCCCCTAATTCTGTTACAGTTTCTAACTCTACTTCACTACAGGCATCAATAATTGCTGCCTGAGCAATCTCCCAATTTTCGTCACTTCCAATATATTTTTCAGGATTCTCTGGGTCTCTCAGTGAAATTTGAGCCGTGTACGATTCAAAGCCCATTTTTTTCAAGACTGTTTCAGTGAGGTCAAGGACATTTAAAAACTCAGCTTTCAATTGATCAGGGGTGCAAAATATGTGGGCATCATCTTGAGTAAACCCTCTTACTCTTGATAGACCATGCAGTTCACCAGACTGCTCATATCTGTATACTGTTCCAAATTCTGCTATTCTTAGTGGCAACTCTTTGTATGATCGAGGTCGCACACCATAGATTTCACAATGGTGCGGACAATTCATTGGCTTAAGTAAAAATTCTTCGTCTTCCTTTGGCGTATGGATGGGTTGGAAACTATCTTCTCCATACTTAGCATAGTGACCTGATGTGATGTACAAATTTTTATGTCCGATATGTGGAGTGACGACCATTTCATATCCTCTCTTTTCTTGCTCTTCTTTAAGAAAATTCTGAAGTCGTTCTCTCACTTGTGTGCCCTTTGGCAACCACAACGGAAGTCCTGAACCCACCTTTTCAGAAAACATGAACAGCTCCATCTCTGTGCCTAGTTTTCTATGATCTCTTTTTTTAGCTTCTTCTAATAATTCTAGATATTCAGTGAGTTCTTTTTGCTTAGGAAAGGTTATACCATAGATTCGAGTGAGTTGTTTCCGTTTTTCATCACCTCTCCAATATGCTCCAGCTACTTTCATCAATTTTATAGCTTTGATAGGAGCTGTAGAAGGAATGTGTGGGCCTCGACAAAGGTCAGTGAAATTACCTTGAGTATAAAAAGTAATAGAGCCATCATCTAACCCTTCAAGTAATTCCAATTTATATTCATCGTTTTTCTCTTTAAAGTAAGCGATAGCATCAGATTTAGAAATGTCTTTTCTTACATATTCATTTTTCTCTCTAGCAAGCTCAATCATTTTCTTTTCGATCTTTTGAAAATCATTAGTGCTTAACTGAATATCACCAGTATCAATATCATAATAAAACCCTTTTTCAATAGAAGGACCAATTCCAAATTTAGTGCCTGGGTAAAGAGCTTCTACTGCTTCTGCAAAAAGGTGGGCAGAGCTGTGCCAGAAGGTTGATTTTCCTTCTTTATCATTCCAGGTATGAAGCTTAAGAGAGGAGTCCTTTTCAATAGGTCTGTTAGCATCCCATACCTCATTATTTACTGTGGCAGAAAGTACATTTCTAGCTAATCCTTCACTGATACTTTTTGCTACATCCATGGCTGTAACATTTGCATCATATTGTCTCTTAGAACCATCAGGAAGAGTAATATTTATCATCGTCAAAATCTTTTGAAAAGAGAATGGGCAAATATAGGACTAGAGTAATTGATATGTGAATGAGGTTTAGAATATAAATTATGTTAATCTGTATATCTTGCGGCACGTCTTTTGTTCTTATAAAACATAATTGGAAGTATATCAACTCATAGCACCACTTATTGCCATCTACTATATCGTCATGATTGTAGTAGAACTTCGCAATAGAAGGAAGTTTCTTGCTACTTCGGGCATTTGGCTCTTTTTTTGGTTGATAATCACCGCTCTTGCTATTGCTCCAGATGCCGTTTCTAGCCGCATAGCAAGTTTTGTTGGCTTTAAAAGCAACGTAATAGCAGCACTATTCATGGTCAGTGGGTTTCTAGTAGTCATAAGTTTCTACCTTTCTTCTCGAGTTGTGGCACTTGAACGCCAAGTCACCCAATTAGTAAGAAAGATAGCAATTAAGGAAAAATTAGATCAAGAGAAATAGAGTCAGAAGAATCAGCTTTACAACCTTATCTTCAATGCTTATAATCATTTGCAATCAGTGAAAATTCTTTTCATTTTAGAATATTATCACCCTCATGTAGGTGGTGTGGAGACTCTTTTTAAAAATCTTATTGAGCGATTAGGATTAGGTGGTCATGATATAACAGTACTGACTAATCAATATCAAGGAACATTGCCAAAGCTTGAAAAACAAAATTCAATAACAATAAAGAGATTGCCTTTTAAGAATAGGTATTTGTTTACTTTTTTGTCAATTTATTCAGCGGTTAGATTGGCGAAAAGGCATGATATAATTCATACTACATCCTACAATGCGGCTATTCCGTCCTATTTTGCATCCAAGCTCACAGGAACTAAAGCACTTATTACCTTCCATGAAGTATGGGGGAAGCTTTGGTTTAGATTACCATGGATTTCTTTCCCATCAAGAATTTTGCATTATACGTTTGAACAGGCCATTTTAAAAATGAATTTTGATCAATTCATTGCGGTATCTGATTATACTAGAAAAGCACTGATAAATCATAATGTTGATTCAAATAAGGTTCGAAGGATTTACAATGGAATTGATTATGCTGAATTTGAAAAAAGAAAAAACCTCAAAAATCTTTCAGTTCCTACTTTTCTATATTTTGGAAGAGTTGGTATTTCAAAAGGAATAGACATCATATTGAAAGCTGTAGAAATTCTAATTAGAGAAACCCAAAACTTTAAAATACGAATGATACTTCCTGAAAAACAAGATTCTCTAACAAAAAGGGTAGTAGAAATTGTCAAATCAAAAAAATTGCACAATCATATTTTTATTGAGAGCTCAATTTCATTCAGTCAACTTAAAAAAACAATTGCACAAGTGAATGCTGTTATTGTTCCATCCTACAGTGAAGGTTTTTGTTTTTCAGCTGTAGAAACCATGGCAATTGGGACTCCTCTTATTATTTCAGGAGAAGGAGCCTTATCAGAAGTGATTGGAGGTAAGCATTTACAATTTGAAAATATGGACCCAGTGTCTTTAAAAGAGAAATTGGTAGACGCAATCAATGATCAATGGCAAGAAACTCCTGTGAAGAAATTTGAACTCGAAGAAAGTGTGCAATCTTACTTAAGCCTTTATAATGAGATGCAGAAGTAGTAGGTCGAATTAGCGAAAGAATGATAGGGGTTATATCTTTTGCCATGAGAGATTGAACTTTCTTTACACATGATCATATTGAGAGGGAGAAGTATTGATTGCCAAAGGTTTCAACTTTGATATTTATTATTACACATTTGAAATTTTCAATCCTTTTTTCTAAAGGAAAAGGGTTCTTTCACGGTAAAAGAGTTTATAGGAAATATTAAGCCTCTGTTCAATTATTCTATTTGGACATTTTTTCGTTTTCAAGAGAAGCTCTAATAAAAAACACAATGAAGCCCATTCAGTTATAACTGAAATGAAGTCATATAGACTAGAGCTAATGAGTCAATTCTAGATTTAGATAAATGCGAATTCTAAGACTTATTTAATCCACATATTCATACCAAAACTCTCCCCTTACATATTGCTCATTATCTTCTTTATCTACTCTAAAGGTTTTTCTATATGTGGGAAAATCTACACCCTTAATTCTAGTAGTAGTTACATTGCTCACTCTTGCATAAGTTGGTGGGTGATGGACTTTGTAACCTTCTAATTTTCCAGATTCAGCGTTGATGTAATGCCACCAATCATGGCTTTCAGTATGATTTTCAAATTTTGTATGATAAGATGCTTTTAGTACATCTACAATTCTACCATTGATCGTGCTTTTACCATCTAGTGCCAATTCAACACCGGAATCATTTAGTTTAAAAGGGAGTGACATTACGAATTGAGCGCCTAAAAATCCTTTTCTCAATTTCTCCTGCTCTTCTTTCGAAATCTTTTGCTCAATACCATCAATAGATTTAGACATATTGCCATTTTTATATTCTACTTCGTACTTTTTTTGATCTTTTTCCCAACTGTATTTTCCATTCATGGTGGGATACATGAAATAGGTATGAAGTTGGTAAGTTGAGTCTTCCAGTGACCCATCTTCGAGATAAAGCTTGGTAGTCTTATAAAATTGTATAGTATCTAGATCTGTCCAGCTCTCCCAGCCACCAGAACCGATGATTCCTTTTTCAAGTAGTTGATGGGCAGGGGTTTTAACTTCAACTTTATTCTCATTGCAAAGAATAAAAAGCATTGAAGAGACAACCATACTTAAGAATAACTTATACTTCATTAGTTTTGATTTATAATGGTAGACCTTAAAGATACAATTGTGGCCCTTTCCTCACCAAGTGGTTCTGGAGCTATTGCCATGATAAGAATGAGTGGAAATGATTCTATTTCTATTATAGATAAATTTGTAAATAAGAATATATCGAATCAGGCTTCTCATACTGCTCATTTTGTGGTTTTCAAAGAAGGTGAGAGTATCATTGATGAATGTGTTGTAACCCTATTTAAATCACCAAAAACATATACCACAGAGGATATTGTGGAGATTACCTGCCATGCCTCTCCCTACATCATAAATCGCATCATAATTAGTCTCACAAAAGCAGGAGCACGTATGGCAAGTCCTGGAGAATTCACGCAGCGTGCTTATATCTATGGGCAGATGGACCTTTCACAAGCTGAGGCTGTGGGTGATCTTATCGCTTCTACTTCGGCGGCACAACATCAAATAGCCTTTAATCAAATGAAGGGTGGGGTTTCTGATAAAGTGCAAAAACTGCGATCTAAACTAATTGAGTTTGCGAGCCTTATTGAGTTGGAAAACGATTTTGGCGAAGAAGATTTAGAGTTTGCTGATCGTTCAGCGCTTAGGGCTCAGGTGGATGAAGCCTTGATGTTTGTTAATAATTTGCAAGCTTCATTTGAATACGGTAATGCTATTAAGGAAGGTGTGCCTGTAGCTATTGTTGGCAGGCCCAATGTAGGGAAGTCGACTTTACTTAATTCACTTTTACAAGAAGATAAAGCTATTGTAAGTGACATTCCAGGGACTACTCGAGACGTAATAGAAGACACGCTTCATGTTGAGGGGCACCTTTTTAGGTTTATTGATACTGCAGGTATCAGAGATACTGATGATGAAGTGGAATCTTTAGGCATAAAAAAGACGTTTCAGCAGATTGAAAAAGCCAAAATAGTACTCTTCCTTGCTGAGTTTTCTGAAGATTTTGAACAAATTGTATCTGATTTTAAAAGTATAGAGATTTCAGAATCCCAAAACTGTATTATTCTTTTGAACAAAGTGGATTTGTACGACCATACTTGTCATAGTTATGATGTAGAAGAGGCAGTAAGTACACTTACTGGCAGAACCAAATCCATACTCATATCAGCTAAAAACGGTGAAGGTGTAATGGATTTAAGGTCGGAATTAGTAAACATTGTTAACTCATTCAAAGGACATGATCAAAGCACAATCATATCTAATATGAGGCACTTCCAATCACTCGAACATACAAAGACTTCACTTATCGATGTAAAAACTGGATTAGAGACAGATATTCCATCAGATTTAATAGCGATTGACCTGAGAAGAGCACTCAATCATTTAGGTGAAATATCTGGAGAAATCAGCACCGACGATTTATTGGATTCTATTTTTTCTAATTTTTGTATCGGAAAGTAAACACTTTGGAAAAGGACTTAATTTGCTCGTGGATTAGATTATTGTTAGGTGTTGAGTTCAATGCAAGTAATCTCAGGCCACATACCTACCCGTCCAGGAAACCCTAAAAACCCAAATCCTCTATTGACATATAGAAATTGATCTTTCACTTCGTATAGGCCCATCCATTTTTTATATCTGTATTGAACTGGACTCCACTTGAAGTTTTTGAATTTTACTCCAAATTGCATTCCATGTGTATGGCCACTAAGAGTTAAATGTATTTTTTGTGAATGATCCACCACATGTTCATCAAAATGGGTAGGATCATGAGAAAGTAGTATCGCAAAATCATTTTCTCCACACCCTTCACACGCTTTATCCAGATCTCCTTTTTTAGGGAACCACCTTCCTGCACCCCAGTTTTCTACTCCAATTAACTTGATCTGTTCTCCATCTTTAGTAATTGCTCTGTTCTCATTTAGTATAAGATCAAAACCCATTTTTTTATACTTATTAAGGAAGTCCGCCCAGTATGCCTCTTCTTGATTAGGATCTCTTGGTGTACCATAATAATCATGATTACCTAGTACAGCATATTTGCCCATTGGTGCCTCTATGGCTGCAAATACATTAATGAAAGGATCTATTTCATTTTTGTTTCCATTTACTAAATCTCCAGTAAAGACTACTATATCTGGTTTCAGTTCATTGATCTTAGTGATCCCTTGTTGTACTTTATCTACACTGTCCCAACTTCCAGCATGTGCATCACTAATTTGTACCACTTTTAATCCTTTAAATGCTTTTGGAAGATCTTTAAAACGGAGTTTCAGGTGCTCCACTGTATAATTGTACTTTCCAAAGGTGATACCGTATAGCATACTAAAGAATGGAACTGCTGCAATGGTCGCTGCAGCTGTGGTAAGGAAATTTCTTCTTTGAGGAAATCCATTTTCTGATGAAACATCTATGAAAAGGCCTGCCATACTTTGACCTGTTCCATAAATTAACCTGCCAATATCCTGAATTACTAAGCCGAGCACCAAGACAAACTTTGAAACCAACAGAGTGAAGGCGAAACCTATAGTAAAATTGTGTAAAGGTGAAGCCAATCCAGGGTCTGTCCTCCACCTTTCAAATGCGACAAACATGCCATAGTAACCATAAAGACTAATAATGATATAGGCTGCTGCCAGAAGCCACTTGGACCTTTGGTCACTGACTAATGATAAAAATGCAATAAGTACGTAAATGTCCACGAGTATGAACATTCCAGATATAAAAAGTTGCCTTGATAAAGTATCTCTCATAACAATCAAAATGAAAAAACAAATGACAAGTGAAAGAGTTATTAATATTTCAATTATTGAAGATTTCTTCATTTAAATCAGTCTTTTACTTCATAAGCCCTAATTCTTCGAGCTCTTCTTTAATCATTTGCATATTTGAAAACACAATTGACCCTTTAATGTTTGTAGGTAAAGGCTTAATAGGGTATGATATGCCAAAACTTTTCATTCCAGCCGCTTCTGCTGCCACAAGGCCATGAATACTGTCCTCGATCACAATGCATTGCGATGGATCAACGCCGCAAACCTCTGCAGCATTAAGATACAGAGTTGGATCTGGTTTCCATTTTTGAATGTCATAAGCAGAAAATATTTTATTTGGGTCAAAAAACCTTTTGAGATTGGTTATTTCGAGGTTAAGATCAATTTTTGCCTTTGGTCCATTAGAGGCTACACATTTTTCAACATTAAGAGAATTCAAAATGTTGACGACGCCTTTCACTGGTTTCATTTTTTCACGATAAGCAGAAAAACTCAAGCGTCTATAATTTTCTTTTATATCTACATCTGGCATATAACCTAGCTTGTCTTCTACATAGGACAATGTTTCGGCCATGCTTCCTCCCACAAATGTTTTGTAAGACTCTTCTGCAGTCAAATTTATTCCAATTGGCCGTAGCACATCTGCTATTACCTGTGCAGAGATCATTTCACTATCCACTAATACGCCATCACAATCAAAAATGACCAGTTTATAATCTTCCATAAGAACTATTAGATAATTTACAGAGGCACAAAAGTAAGTTTTCTAGATGTCAATTATATCTAGTCGTGGAAGTTGTATTTTTATCAACATTTAATTTGTAGCATGCCAATTACTGATAAAACCGTTGATTTTTTAAGGGATATTAAGAGCAATAATAATAAGGCTTGGTTTGATGAAAACAGATCTCGATATGAAGAGAGTCATCAAGAGATGATTGCTTTTACGGAAGAGTTCATGAAGGAAATGAATAAAATTGATGAATTAGTGCCCATGACGGGCAAAAAAAGTTTATTCAGAATATATAGAGATGTAAGGTTTTCAAAAGACAAGACCCCTTACAAACATCACTGGGGAGGTAGAATGAAGCGCGAATCAGTGTGGCGACGAGGAGGGTATTATTTCCATATTGAACCTGACGAAGCATTTTTAGCTACAGGGTTTTGGAATCCAGAGAAGGATGATCTCAAGCGAATAAGAGAAAATATAGCATTAGATGCTGCACCATTAAAAAAGATCTTGTCTTCAAAAAAATTCAAAGAAGTTTGGGGTGAAATAGAAGGCGATACTCTTAAAACAGCGCCTAAAGGCTTTGATAAAGAACATCCAGACATTGACCTTCTCAGACACAAGCAGTTTATAGCGGTTAAAAAATTCACTACAAAAGAGATGCTTTCAGAGGGTTTTATAAATGAATGTGTGAACACGTTCAAGTCTATTAGACCCTTTCTCGATTATATGAGTGAAATCTTAACACATGACCTAAATGGGGAGCCTTTATTTTAGTAGCAATTAGAATGGGGAAAGGATTCTTTTTATCATGTTTAGTCCTGACATTAAGTTTTGACCTTTTTCTGTTGTCTCTTTGTCATACATGACGCCTATTGGAAGTTCTTTAATGCGCGCTTTATTTCTTTTGGCATTTTTGATTATTTCCATACAGAATTCGAAACCATTGTATTCAATTGATATCTTTTTTGCAAGGTCTCCAGTTAAGACCTTTAATCCTGACTGACTATCAGTAACATATTTTCCAGTGAGCATCAGACTGATTAGATTTCCAACTTTATTAAAAAAAATTCGACTTTTTGGGATAGAATTTTCTTGTAAAAACCTACTCCCGACGATAAGGTCATATTCTTCTTTTTGTATCTCTCGAAGAAGGAAATCTAAATCTTTTGCTGCATGTTGGCCATCGGCATCAATGGTGGCGATATACTTTGCACCTTTTTGAACTGCATAATCTAATCCCGTTTTGGTGGCGGCACCAGAACCCAAATTAATTACATGTTTAAGAATAACAACCGATGGATATGATTCTCCAACCTCTATTGTATTGTCAGTGCTTGAATCATCGACTAATACTATATTCCTATACCCATAACCTAAAATTGAATCGATGACCTTTCCTATACGGGAGCCTTCATCTTTGGCAGGAAGGACTATATATATATTGTCATTTTTCAATAAATAGAATTGTTATAATAGGTCCACTTGTTGCAAAAGTATAAAAAATGAAAATGGTCTAACTACCTTTGATTGAAATATCACATTGTTTAAAATTATAATCATTGTTGAAGTATGACATTTATATACAGGTATTCATTTTTTCTAATCGTTCTTTTTTCTTGTAATTCAGGGAATGAAAAATTAGTATTAACAGATCTTTTGTCACATGGTGAAGCTATTAAAGTGATGGCACCAAAAGATGCTCATATTATTGTAGATGATTACGGATTAATAAAGGATATCATTATTACAGATTCTTTAGATTATAGTCTTCAAATATTTATTTCAAGGACAAACTCATTGAGTATGTCAAAAGAACTAGATGCCCAAAAGGAAATAGTAAGGAATGCTCGGTTCTTTTCAAAATTTGTAGTTGAAGAGGACGAAGGTTTCATATACGAAAAGAATATTGACGATGATCTTCGGTATGATTTTCGATATATTAGAATTCAAGCTGATAAGCAATATGTCTTTCAACCATCATTGAGCGGTGGACATAACGAGGAGCATGTAAGAAGGATTTATGAAGCAGTAAAACAGTAATGCAAAATCGAAAAATCAAGGCGAGGAATCAGAGGATCATGAAGTGGTCTGGACTTGTCCTTTCTATTTTGGTCATTTCATTATTACTTGTATCGCTTTTCACCAATCAGAGCCCGTCCACTGTTTTGAAAGGATTATGGGGTGATATGTCAGGGTACACTGACGACCCTATGAAAATGAATAAAAGGACTTTACGATCTTATGTTATTAACCAAGACATTCTTATAGATAGCATTCAGACAGCATTAGAGGATTGCATTATTAAGAAAGGTCAAAAAGGTTTGGTAGAAGTAAACGCTCCTACTTTAAATATGAGATCGCAACCATCGCTATCTTCTAATATAGTTTTAAAAATTCCAAACGAAACAGAGGTCCTTGTCAATTACTATGACACAGAAAGATATTACCTTGATGGTGTTCAAGGTCAATGGTGCAATATCACACATGCTGGAAAAACTGGATGGGTTTGGGGTCCTTATATCAGAAAGTATTAACATTCATATATTATGACCAATCTTCTAAAGCAATTGGTGCTTTGAGTAAAGCATCCGGAATACCAAAGGCATCAACTAGACCCATTGCATTAGGCCTCAGTTCTTGACAAAGTTTAGTTACCATTCTTCTTATAGCTTTGGTCTTGCCTCCCTCTATATAGTCATTTTCTAAAAACCATCCCCTCTGTTCTGAAATAGTGCTCAGAGCATAAAGCTGACATATTTTAGTCAGTACATTTTTAACCTCTAAATCTTGTTGTTCTTCTATTTTTTTATAAAATGCTCTTAAGGTATAATGCTCTACATATGCATGACCTAACTCTACTAAATGTTCTTGGGTTCTCAGGAAAGCTTGGAACGGATCTGTACGTCGCTTAATAAACTTTTGTATTCTCCTACTCAACCCTATGAGATTCTTTTTATATCTATACCTAAAAGCATGTTTATGAAACTCTTCACTTAAAAGATGAGAAGTATCTGTATTCCTTTTACTGAATGGCCGATTTTCATCGACGGTATTTTTCATTCTAGAAAAGAGATAGTTGATTACTGCTTTATAACCGTCGTCATGAAATGACTGTTTGAATTCTGTAAGCAATCCCTTAGCTACTAGTTGCATTAATACTGTATTATCCCCTTCAAACGTCGTAAAAATATCCGCGTCAGCTTTTATGTCGGCAAATCTATTTTCTCTTAAATACCCCTTGCCACCACAGGCTTCTCTACACTCTTGTATTGTATTGGTAGCATGCCATGTTGCTACAGATTTAAGTCCAGCTGCTTGAGTTTCTATTTTTCTTATCTCATCTTCTGATGCATTCAAATAGTCATTCATTAATTTTTGAATGGCAAAATCATAAGCATATGTTTTTGCTAACTTTGGTAGAAGCCTTTTTTGATGAGTGGGATAATCCATGAGTAACGTTTCTGAAGCACCTTCTCTTTGACTGAATTGTCTTCTTTTGAGGCCATATTTTATAGCTATGGTCAGTGCTGACTTAGAACAATTAACTCCTGCTTTCCCTACTGATATTCTACCTAAAACCAATGCACCTAGCATCGTAAAAAACCTCCTAGAAGGATTCTTTATAGTGCTGCTGTATTCTCCTTTTTCATTAATGTCACCATATTTGTTCAATAGATTTTCTCTAGGAACTCTTACATGATCGAACCAAATACGACCATTGTCTACACCGTTAAGCCCTAGTTTATAACCACAATCTTCTACTTTGACACCCTTTAAAAGTTTTCCATCGTCATCTCTTAAGGGTACTAGTACTGAGTGGATACCGTGCTGTTCATCATCTACAATAAGTTGCCCAAAAACAGCAGCCATGGTAGAGTGTAGAGCATTTCCTATATATTCTTTTCCTGCTGCAAAATTTGGGGAATGGATTTCTAATTCATCAGTTGTAGAATCGTAAACTATAGTAGTTTTCAAATCTTTTACATTAGAACCATGTCCAGTTTCTGTCATTGCAAAGCAACCTAAGAGTTCCGCTCTGTGCATTGCCTCTAGATACTTTTTATGATGCTTTTCGGTGCCAAGGAGATATATTGCTCCTCCAAAAAGACCAAATTGAACACCAAATTTTATGGTAAGACTTAGGTCGCTGTAAGCCAACATTTCAAATACAGCTAAATGATCTCCTTTGCGCTCTCCGCCGCCATATTTTTTTGGAAATGAATAAGCGCTCACACCTTGATCAGCAAGTGCCTTGGTTCTTTTCAACGTCAATAATCTAAAAAAGTCCTTATCAGGCTCATAAACATTATCAAAGAGAGGATCACTTAAAATCTTTCTCATTCTCTCTTTAGTTTCTATATATTTTCCATCTAAAACTTTTCTTAATTCATCAGAAGAAAATGAGCTTTCCTCAAAATCTTTGTCGGCTAATTCTGGGTCTAATCTGTTAAGAAGAATACTAGCACTTGAAGCGCTTTTTATACCTAGAGCATCTTCAATATTACGCAAGGCCTCTACAGTCTCTTTTTCTTTCCAAATGTGATTGTCTAATGATTTTTTTTGGGCTATGCTAATCCCCAATTTCACCAATTCATCTTTTTTTGCTAAAGGCAGATCTTTTGATAAGTTTTTGATGCTTCTATACCAGAGATCAAAAACTTCAGGAGAAGGGGGAGTCTTAGGGTTACTCCATTTAACTAAATACTTTTTATCCTCCTTTGTCAATACTTTGAGATTATTGATTGCCTCATGTATCAATGACATCTCTGTAGTACTGAGAACACTATCACTCCATCCTACATAAAATAGGGGCAATAAACTTAATACTCCAGGGCTCAGTTCTTTATCAATAGTTGCAACAGACATATTTAAAAGTATTTTTATGACCGATTTCGTGAGAAGGTTGATGTAGTAAAAAGGTTGTTCATGATTTACAATGAATTGTGAGTTATTGAAGTTCGGATATATCTTAGAATTATTAGTTAAATATTGAAAAAAATAAAAGTGAGTGATGGGATTGTTAAATGAAAAAGTAGCGATAATAACAGGTGGATCAAGAGGAATAGGAGAAGGCATTGTCAGAAAATTTGTAGCAGAAGGAGCATCTGTTGTTTTTACTTATAGGTCTAGCAGTGAAAAAGCTGATGCTATAGTTGCAGAGTTAGGATCTGATAAAGTGATGGCGGTACAATCTGATGCTAGTAAAATGGAAGATGCAGAAGCTTTGATTAAGGCTACTGTAGAGAAATTTGAAAGAATTGATATCCTTATAAATAATGCCGGGATCACTAAGGATACCCTTATGCTTAGAATGAGTGAAGAACACTGGGATGATGTGATGGATGTCAATCTCAAATCAGTATTCGTAATGACTAAAAGTGTATTGAAGACAATGATGAGACAACGTGCCGGCAGTATCATTCATATGAGTTCTGTCGTTGGTGTCTTTGGTAATGCAGGCCAAGCTAATTATGCCGCTTCTAAATCCGGTATTATAGGCTTTTCAAAATCTATTGCAAAAGAAGTTGGAAGTAGAAACATCAGAAGCAATGTCATAGCACCAGGATTTATTAAAACAGAGATGACTGGTGAGCTTGATGAAAAAACTAAAGAAAGTTATATCAGTAGCATTCCACTCAAAGATTTTGGAAAACCTGATGATATTGCCAATGGCTGTGTATACTTAGGGTCTGATATGAGCAGATATGTCACAGGTCAAGTGATCAGCATCTGTGGAGGAATGAATATGTAAAGTTTTCAAATCCAGAATATCTTCTTGATTAACAGCAAAGAAAAAACGCTTAGAATGAAAAACCGACTGCTTTCTCTTGATATTTTCAGAGGATTGACCATTTTCTTAATGATCATTGTGAATACACCAGGGTCATGGAATTATGTATATGCACCACTACTACATGCCAAATGGGATGGTCTCACGCCCACTGATCTGGTTTTTCCTTTTTTTGTTTTCATAGTAGGAGTGGCTATGTCCATTTCTTTTAATAAGTATACTGGAGTAAATAGAAGTCAATGGGTTGCTAAAGTCCTGAAAAGAACTGCTCTAATATTTCTTGTCGGATTAGCACTGAATTGGTTTCCTTTTTTTAATAAAAGTATCGGCGATCTTAGGATTTTTGGCGTTTTACAGCGGATAGCTCTAGCATATGGCTTTGGATCCCTCATCGTAATCTACAGTCCTAAAAAGTGGTTGCCATACGTATTTGGTGTTTTATTGGTTGGATATTATGCCATTATGATGCTTTTTGGCGGAGCAGACCCATTGAGTTTAGAAGACAATGCTTCAAGAGCCTTAGACCTTTGGCTTTTAGGTGAAAATCATGTTTACGGTGGTTATGGGATACCATTTGATCCTGAAGGATTGCTCAGCACTATTCCAACAATTGGCACTGTCCTTTTTGGTTATTGGATGGGAAAAGTGATCCAAACTAAAGATGGCGTCATGGATAAAATAAAAGGTCTATTGCCGTATGCCATAGGAGCTTCTGTTATAGGAGTCATCTGGAATTTTGCTGGATTCCCAATAAACAAACCAATTTGGAGTAGTTCATATGTTTTAGTCACTGGTGGACTCGCCACATTTTGTCTTATGTTTTTAATGTGGATTTTAGACGAGAAGAAATGGCAAAATTGGTCCTATGTCTTTAGAGCTTTTGGCAAAAACCCCTTGATATCTTATGTTTTATCTGGAATTTTAATCAGAATATTTGGAATGATCAAGATTGATGGAAAAGGTCTTTATAGCTGGCTATATGAAAATGTATTTCAAAATGTATTTGATCAGTACAGTGGATCCTTTCTACAAGCCCTGACCTATGTTTTCTTTATTTGGCTCTTTGCATGGTGGATGGATAGAAAAGATATAGTTGTGAAATTGTAAGTGTTATTAACACTACAAATAAGAATCATTACTAAGAAAGGAAAGTTGTAATTGTATCGTTTACATTTACACATTCAATTATTATTATTTGAAATATAAAGTTGCCATACTATTAATCCTTTTTCCTTTCTTTCTTTTGGGACAAATAGGTGGCAAATACACTTTCCATTTTTTGAACTTACCACATTCTGCTCGAATCACTGCATTGGGTAGCAGCCAGATCGCAACTAAAGACAATGATATCATTCTAGGACTGCAAAGCCCTTCTCTGCTTAATCCATCTATGCATAAATCCTTGGCTGTAAATCATAATTTTCACTTAGCAGATATAGCGTTTGGTAATGCAGCCATAGGGTATCATGTAGAAAAGTGGGGATTGTCCACTATTGTGGCTATAAATTATCTGTCATATGGAGATTTTATTAGAACCGATGAATTTGCTAATGTTCAAGGCGAGTTCACGGGAGGAGATATTGGGTTTACGCTAGGTGCGGCTAAAAAATGGAATGAAAGAATTACGACTGGAATTAACTTAAAATGGCTTCAATCAAGTCTAGATGTGTACAATTCTTCTGGCTTAGGTGTTGACTTTGGAGTGACATATGAAAACCCTGAAAAAAGTACTATAACAACTTTTGTCGTAAGAAACATTGGTGCTCAATTTTCATCTTTTAGTCGGAATCGAGAGGCTTTTCCTTTAGATGTGCAAATAGGAACTTCAAAAAGACTTAAATATCTACCACTTAGATTATCTTTTATCCTTCATGACCTTAATAATTGGAATCTCAGATCAGAAGGCTTAGATGATAATGATCCAATATTCATTGATCAAGAGGACAGAGAGAGTAGTTTTATTGCTCGAACAATTGACAATTTTTTCCATCATGTTATCATAAATGGAGAGTTTTTAATTGGTGAAAATGAAGTGTTTAGATTGCGATTTGGATATAATCATCAGATTAAAAAAGAGCTTACTGTATCTACATTTAGAAGTTTAAATGGGTTTTCTTTTGGCTTTGGCTTTAAGGTTAAAAGGATTGCATTTGATTATGGATTTGGTTCGTATCACCTTGCTGGAGGCATGAATCATATCAGCCTTTCTACTAATCTGACAGAGTGGAATAAGAATTAACAATAACGGTATATTTGCGCCCTAAAATCGGAGAAACATGAGGCGTGTAAAAATTAAAGACATTCTTACTAATCAGCCTATAGGTCAGGATGTCAATGTAAAAGGATGGGTAAGGACTTTTAGGAATAATCAATTCATAGCACTCAATGATGGTTCTACTATTTCTACCTTACAAATAGTAGCAGATAGAGAAAAAGAAGATGAGTCACTGCTTAAAAAAATTACAACAGGAGCAGCAATAAGCGCAACTGGCAAAGTTGTGGAGTCTCAAGGAAAAGGTCAAAGTGTAGAAATTCATGCCAATAAAATTGAAGTTTTAGGAGAAGCTGATCCAGAAAAGTATCCTCTACAACCTAAGCGACATAGTCTAGAATTTTTAAGAGATATAGCCCATCTTAGATTCAGAACAAATACTTTTTCAGCAGTCTTTAGGGTAAGACATGCCGCAGCATTTGCTATTCATAAGTTTTTTAATGATAGAGGTTTTGTCTATCTAAACACTCCAATAGTTACTGGATCTGATGCTGAAGGTGCAGGTGAGATGTTTCAGGTGACCACTTTGGATTTAAATGATGTAGCAAAGGATGATTCTGGAGCGGTAGATTTCTCTCAAGATTTTTTTAACAAAGCAACAAACCTTACTGTATCCGGACAGTTGGAAGCGGAATTGGGTGCTTTGGCTCTTTCAGAAGTATACACTTTTGGACCTACATTCCGAGCTGAAAATTCTAATACTTCTCGGCATGCTGCAGAGTTTTGGATGATAGAACCAGAAGTTGCTTTTGCTGATATTCATGATAATATGGATTTAGCCGAAGCAATGTTGAAGTATGTCATCAAACATGTCATGAAACAGTGTGAAGATGATCTCACTTTCTTAGAACAGCGACTGATCAATGAGGAAAAGCAAAAACCTCAGAATGAGAGATCAGATATGGCATTGAAAGAAAAAATGGCATTTGTTTTAGAAAATGATTTTCAACGATTGACTTATACCGAAGCCATAGATATTTTGAGAAACTCAAAACCAAATAAAAAGAAGAAATTTAAATTTCCTATAGATGGTTGGGGAGCGGATTTACAATCAGAGCATGAAAGATTCTTGGTGGAAAAGCACTTTAAAAAACCTGTCATGCTAGTCGATTATCCAAAGGAGATCAAGGCATTTTATATGCGAATGAACGATGACAACAAGACAGTAGCTGCAATGGATATTTTATTTCCAGGAATTGGAGAAATAGTCGGAGGTTCTCAGAGAGAAGAGCGGCTGGATGTGCTTACTTCCAGAATGAAAGATTTTGATATTCCCGAGCATGAAATGGATTGGTTTTTAGATACTCGTCGTTTTGGTACATGTCCACATGCAGGGTTCGGATTAGGTTTTGAGCGTTTTGTGATGTTTTTGACTGGTATGGGAAATATTCGTGATGTAATTCCTTTTCCAAGAACTCCTGGCAATGCAGAGTTTTAATTGTATTGTATTCTAGACGACGTTAAGATTGAAAGCTCATTTCTAATCTAACATTTATCTTGGGCTTGGTGTTTACTGAAGGTCCAATGAAATTTTAAATCTATTTAAATGAAGATTCAGTTTAAAACTTTGTCAGTATTGATTACAACACTGTTTTTTGCATTACTATCAATTTCTGCTTTTAATCAAAGCGATATTGATGCACAAAAAATCATTGATAAGAGTATAAAAAAACAAAACGGCAAGAAAGTAGCCAAAGGAAGTTTTTCATTTGACTTTAGAAAGTACCATTATACCTATAAAAGAAATCAAGGAAGCTTTGAATACACCAGAAAGCACAAAGAAACAGGAGTAAAGGACATTTTGACCAACGATGGTATAAAAAGAATGTCTGATGGTAAAGAAGTAATCCTTACTGAAAAGCAAAAGGGTAGTTACTCTAGATCAGTAAACTCAGTTCATTACTTTACCTTTCTCCCATATTTTCTCAATGATCCAGCTGTTGGCAAAGAGCTAATAGGAGGAGCTGAAATCAAAGGTAAAACATATCACAAAATCAGAGTGACATTTGATCAAGATGGAGGAGGAGATGATCATGATGACATCTATATTTATTGGATTGACACAGACGATTACTCTTTGGATTATTTAGCCTATTCTTTTCGCGTAAATGGTGGGGGAGTAAGGTTTAGGTCTGCATATAATCCTCGAAAGGTAGGAGGAGTTTTATTCCAAGATTATGTCAATTTCAAACACGACAAAGACACTCCTGTAGAAGACCTAGATCTGTTATTTGACAGTAATGAACTAATAGAATTATCTCGAATTGAACTGACTAGTATCAAGAAAGAAGCAAATTAACTTTTTTCACTTTCTATAATAGTTGAATCTAATGACATCATTTTCATTGGATAATAATCTTTTTGATTTGCTTCAATGACTTCTTTTAATCCTCTTAGATTTTTTTCTTCTTGAGCTATCATAGAGCCCTTAATGAAAGGCATCATCGCTCTCATTAAAATACCATGGCCTCTTACTATTGAGCGAGAGTGAATCGTTGTGCCGATTTCATTCTCTGTAAACTCAGTATTATAATTCATTAACATCATTTCATTGTCAAAATCAAAATTGATGTTTTCAAATTCTTTGTAAGATTTCAAAGTTTCTTTTATTTCAAATGTCTGTCCTTCTTGGTTCATTTTGACTATGTATTCACTACCTATATCATTCCTATTACCCTTTACCAGTTCTATAGATTCAAATCCTTCTAACCAATCCCTCATTTTGCCTTCATCCTGATATACAGCCCATACTTCTTTGAGTGGTTTATTAATAGACACATGTGAAGAATATTCCACCTTTTTGATAAATGTCCCGATGAGCAAAAGACACACGACTAAGGTTAAAATTAGATAAAGTAGATACTTTAGATATTTCATTTTTCACTCTTTTACGTTTAGAAATTTAGTCAATTTTAATAATATGGGGCTAAACTGATATCCTTATAACCATCATTTTTGATCAATTTGCAGTAATATTGGTTTCGCAAAAACATAATATTTATGAAGTCAGTTTATCTTTTAATTTCCATTTTGATTTTTTCTTGCTTTGATGTACTAACCCAGAGAAGAGAACCTCTTGACATCACAATGGATTGGGAGTCTTATGATCCTCCATCTAGTTTAGTTGTGCCTGAGACTCCGACTCCGAAGGCAAAATTTCCTTTTATTGATATACACAGCCATCACTGGAGACTGGCAGATCAGAATGTGGATGAACTTATAGAGAAGTTAGACGGGCTTAATATGCAAGTGGTTGTTAATCTAAGTGGTAGAGGTGGAGAACGTTTAAAGGCAATGACCGATAATATCAAAAAGTATGGTCATGAAGATAGAATTGTCACTTTCACTAATATAGAATTGAGAAGTATTGATGAACCTGACTGGGCAGTTGAAACTCTCAAGCAAATGGCATACGATAAAGCAAATGGAGCTAGTGGACTTAAGATATATAAAAGCCAAGGCATGTCCAATGAAGATAGCCAGGGAAATAGAATAAGAATTAATGATGCTCGTATCGACCCAATTTGGGCAAAATGTGGAGAATACGGTTGGCCTATACTGATCCATTCTGCTGATCCGAAGCAGTTTTGGGAAGCTCATGATAGCCTCAATGAAAGATGGCTAGAGCTCAAACTAAGACCAGGTAGAAAAAGAGAAAATGACAACCCTGCTCCTTGGGCTACGATTGTAGGTGAGATGCACGATATCATTAGAAGACATCCTGGCACTAATTTCATTGCCGCTCATATGAGCTGGTATGCCAATGATTTTAAAAAACTAGGTGGGCTGTTGGATGAAATGCCAAACATGTATGTTGAAATAGGGGCTGTAATCGCAGAATTAGGAAGGCAACCACGGAATGCAAATAAGTTCTTTGCTAAATACCAAGATCGTATCCTCTTCGGAAAGGACAGTTTTAACCCAGAAGAGTTTCCTACGTATTTTAGAGTATTAGAGACTGATGATGAGTATTTTCCTTATTACAAAAGATATCATGCTTTTTGGAGAATGTACGGTTTAGCTCTCCCAGATGACATACTTAAAAAAGTATACTATAAAAATGCTTTAAAGTTATTACCTCATTTGGACAGTTCTGTGTTTCCAGATTAAATGAGAATATCAACTTAAATTGATGAAGAAAAAACTGATTATATCATTTATTGGTATAGCAGTCATTTTTGTTGGAGGGATAACTTTTATTCATTTTAGCAATGATCACGAAGAATGTGAAAATGTCATAGAATACTATGTCGACACAAACAGCAAAGAAATAACTCATACGAAACACATCTGTAAAGAGAGGATTAACATTTAGTAAAAATTGCAGTACCTCAAAAATAAATGGACTATTATAACAGCTGCTTTTATTGTAGTTGTGATTATCTATGGACGAACCTATTCTTTTGAATATGTCTTGGATGACAAAATTGTCTTTACAGAAAATAGTCAGGTACAAAAAGGATGGAATGGAATTGGAGAAATTCTCACTACAGAATCGTTCTCAGGTTATTTTGGCTCTCAACAAGATATTCTACCAGGTGCTCGATATAGACCTTTATCTCTAGTAACCTTTGCAATAGAAAATGCTCTTTGGGGAACGGATAGTAAATGGAGTCATTTAATTAATGTCTTGTTGTATTTCTTCTGCGTTCTTACTCTTTATCGAAGTATTCTATTATTATTAAATGATAATGCCTCAGTTAATAAAGTATGGATAGCTGGACTATCTGCCTTTATCTTTTTGATTCATCCTGTTCATATAGAGGCAGTAGCCAATGTGAAAGGACGTGATGAAATCATGGTTCTGGGTTTTTCACTTTTAGCATTAATCTATATTCTCAAATATGTAAGGTTATCAAAACCTAAATACTCCGTTGCATCATCGCTCCTATTCTTTTTGGCTCTTCTTTCTAAAGAAAATGCACTCACCTTTCTAGCTGTTATCCCATTATCTGTTTTTCTATTTACTAAAATCTCATTGAAGGAATGGGGTGTAGTGATTGCATCATTAGCTCTTCCGACAATTATATATTTCACTATGAGATATAATGCTGTTGGATATATTTTGGGGAACGCGGCTCCTACTAATATTATGAATAACCCTTTCGTGAATATGAATGGAAGTGAAAAGTCTGCTACTATATCGCACACTCTTTTAATGTATTTGAAGTTGTCTATATTTCCTTATCCCCTCACTCATGATTACTATCCATATCACATCCCAATAATGAAGTGGAATCAGATTACCCCTGTCCTCTCAGCGGCCCTTCATATAGTGATGTTTGTAGTTGCCATTCTTTCAAGAAAAAAGTGGAGAATTATTACTTGGAGTGTTCTTACCTACTTACTTACAATGACCATTGTGAGTAATGCATTTGTGGGGGTTGGCACCTTTATGAATGAGAGGTTTTTGTTTGTTTCATCTATCGCCTCATCAGTTTTGGTAGCTTATGGTTTATTGAGTGTTTATAAAAGGGACAATCGAAAATTAAGATATCTAGGGGTGATACTATTTGCTTTTATCACGATTGGCTATGTATCTATAGGACTTCAGAGAGTGCCTGATTGGGAAAATGGATTTACCCTGAATGCTTCAGCTGTGAAAGTTTCAAAAAATAGTGCTAGGGCCAATTTATTTATGGGAACTACTTATTTTGATCAATATCAAAGCAGTCGAGAATCTGCCCAGAAACAAGAAAATTTAAATCAGGCCAATCATTTTATATCTAAATCATTTGAGATATTACCTCAATATCAGAATGCTTCTAAAATGAAAGCAGGAGTCGCAGCAGAACTATTTAAATATGATAATGATTTGAATTCATTACTTAACACTTTTTTCAACGTTGCGAGGGTAACCCCAGGAACAGGGTTTCTTCATGAATATCTACGATATCTCAATGACACTCCTTCTTATTCTTCTGAATTGATCAATTTTTACTATAGAATTGGACATGATGAAATGTTTATGGCTCAAAAAAGAAATGAATGGGCAGCTCGATTCCTTTTATATGCATCGAAACTAGATGAGAATGACCAGAAAACAAACCTTGCCTTAAGTAAAGTTTACAATGCTTTAAACAGACCACAAGAAACCCAATACTATCTTCAAAAAGCACAAAATGTCTCAAATCAATAATGATCTCATTTTTAAAATTGCATTGACTAAGATTCCTGGCATTGGGAAAGTGACTTCTAAACTCCTCATCAATCATTTTGGTAGCGCAAAGAAAGTGTTCAACTCTGACAAAAAGGACATCATGAGTATTCATTCTATTGGTGAGAATGTGGCCGATTTGTTATTGTCTGCAAAACCTGAACAGCTTGCTAAAGAGACCTTGAAACAATTGGAGTCAAACCCAGCAATAAAACCTTTATTCTATACAGATGCTGATTACCCTCAAAGGCTCAAACATCATGATACCTCCCCATTACTTCTTTTCATGGATGGGAATGCTGATCTTAATCCACATAGGACAGTAGCAATCATTGGTACCAGAAATTGTACTGAATATGGCACGATTCAATGTGAAAAATTAGTAGAAGGTTTAAAAGAATATGGCGTACAGATCATTAGTGGCCTTGCTTATGGCATAGATGCATGTGCACATAGAAGATCTGTAGAGATGGGAGTAAATAATATAGCTGTCCTAGGGTCAGGGATAGATGTTGTGTACCCTTCCAGTCATAACAGCCTTGCTAAAAAAATCAAAACAAATGGAGCCGTAATCAGCCAATTTGATTTTGGAACTGGTCCAGACCGACAAAATTTCCCTGTTAGGAATCAAGTTGTTGCCGCTTTGAGTGATGTAGTCATTGTAATCCAATCGAAAAGCTCAGGAGGGTCTATGATTACTGCTGAATTGGCTAACAGTATGAGCAAGGATGTTTTTGCCTTGCCAGGACGTACGAATGATGAAACATCAGAAGGGTGCAATAATTTAATCAAACAGCATAAGGCCCACCTATTGCAATCGGCTAAAGATGTAGGATACATCATGAGATGGGAGCCTCAAGAAAAAATGGAAGCACAAATGCGTCTTTTCGAAGAACTGAAAGGTGATGAACGAAAAATCGTAGAAGCCCTTAAAGGAATAGATGCAATTGATATTGACACACTGCATTACTCATTAGGGAAACCTCTGAGCACCTTGTCTTCTCAGCTATTGGCTTTAGAGTTTAAAGGAATTGTAAAAAGTCTTCCTGGGAAGAGATATACATTGCTCTGATATCAACTCAATTCCGCACCTACTTTTTTTAATAACTCAACTGTCTTAATCACACCTTCCTCTTCACTCAAATCGCGACCTTCATATTCCACATTAACAAAATCTGAGAATCCTGAATCTTTTACAATTTTCATGACTTTCACATAGTCGGTATTGATCTCATTTCCATCAGCATCAAAATCATGACTCTTAGCACTTACTGCTTTTGCATAGGGCATCAAATCTATCATACCTTGATATCTGTCATATTCCTCTTCACAGCCATCTTTACCTCTCTTGATACAGAAGTTGCCAAAATCTGGAAGGGATCCACAATTGTCCATATCCACTTGCTTTAGCACATTCGCCATCCAGGCACCATTAGAAGAATAGCCGCCATGATTTTCTACAATAACGTTGATACTTTCTTTAGCTGCATATTCTGATAGTCTACCTAATCCATCAATAGCTGCTGCACTTACTTCTTCTGCAGTTCCTTCTCCATAAGCATTTACTCTTATAGATCCACATCCAAGATATTTGGCCGCATGAACCCACTTGTGGTGGTTATTTATTGCTTCAGTTCTTTTCGTGTCGTCCACTAGACCTAGTCCACCTTCTCGATCTATCATGATCAGATTTTGAATCAAATTGTGCTCTTTTGCCTTAGCATTTAGTTGATCCAAAAAGGCCATGTCTTCTGCCTTGTCTTTAAAGAATTGATTTACATATTCTACTCCATCGAAACCCAACTCTTTTGCTTTATCAATAAAACTCAAATTGTCCATTTTCTTTGCAAAAAGAGTTTTATGAAAAGACCACTGAGCTAATGACAGTTTAAAGAATAAATCTTTAGAAGCTAACTCTACTGCTTCTTTGGCAGCAGCTATCACAGGTTTACTTTCTGATTTACATGCATTAAGAAAGAAAGGAACAACTGTCGCTCCAGCAACTATTACTGAACTTTTTTTAAGAAAGTTTCTTCTTAGAGAATTGGTTGATTTTTTCATTATAAATATATTTTAAAGAATTGTCTACTAAAGTTCAATTACCACTTTACCACTTACCTCTCTATTCATAAGAGCCATTATGGCATTTGGGGCTTTATCTAAAGTATAGGTGCCATGAATATGTGGTTTGATATCACCACTTTGATACCACTGTATTAGTTGCATCGTATTCTGCATAAGCCCATTAGGATTCCTTTGCGCGAATGAACCCCAAAAGACACCTACGATGTCGCAGCCTTTAAGTAGGGCTAAATTCAGAGGAATTTTAGGTATTTCTCCAGCAGCGAATCCAATTACTAGGAAACGCCCTTTCCAAGCTGTAGCTCTTAGTGCTTGTTCTGAGAATTCGCCACCAACAGGGTCGTACACGACATCTGCACCTTTGCCATCAGTAAGTTCTTTAATTCTGTCTTTGAGGTTTTCAGTAGTATAATTAATTACTTCATCTGCGCCATATTTTTTGCAGACCTCTAGTTTTTCAGATGTCGATGCGGCTGCAATTACTTTTGCTCCCATCAATTTTCCCAATTCTACAGCAGCTAATCCTACACCTCCTGATGCCCCAAGAACCAAAAGAGTTTCTCCTTTTTTGAGTTTGGCCCTATCCTTAAGCCCATGATAAGAAGTACCATAAACCATAAGAAAAGCCGAAGCTAGTGTATGTGGCATGCCTGGTGGCTTTGGAAACACTACATTTTTGTTAGCTACTACATATTCAGCCATGCCTCCCCATCCTATCATGCTTACCACCTCTTGACCTACTTTAAGATGTTTCACGTCTTCTCCAATAGACTCCACTATACCTGAAATCTCTCCTCCAGGAGAAAATGGAAAAGAAGGTTTGAATTGATAAAGTCCTTGTACTATTAAAACATCAGGAAAGTTAACACCACAGGCTTTTATTTTTATAAGAACTTCTTTAGGTCCTGGTGATGGGGTAGGTAACTCACCTACTTTTAACTCCGAGGGCAATACCCACTTATCACATACTAATGATTTCATAACTCTTGTCGTATTAAGCGAAATTATCTTCTTTTAAAATAAAAAAATATGTAACCGATTAAAAACGCAGAATGCAATATAATTGGTCCTGCATCTACACTCTCTCCTTTTACATAACTAATCACAGAAGCAACGATGATCATAAATTGAAAGGCGATCATAACATGTAGAAAAAGTCCAACCACTCCATCAACCGTATAATACCTTAGGGTCCAAAAGCATAGTACTGCAATTGTTATAGCAGCTGCTCCGTACATTCTTGACATAGCTAGGGCTGTGCCTTCGGCTCCTTTCAACTGAGGAACAACCTCTGGAAATGTCAAAAGGAGAAGTCCCACAACCAGCTCAACAATAAGTGTCAAAACAATCCAAATCTTCATATTCTAAATGTTATTCAGTATTTCTAATTCAAAGTTTTTTGCATCGCTTAAGCATTCCAGCAAAGCGATGATAATGATAGCCATTTAATGCTATCAAGGGTAAAATCTTTCATGTTTTTCTTCTCTCAATGTAACAAAAGAACTTTTTTAAAGAAAAAATTTATGTCGAGGATAGGGGTAAGCTGAAGAACCTTTGTCTAATAACCGTAATTAATAATTAGTTTACACACGAAATACCAACAATATCCTCTAAAAGTTGAGAGATTTAAAGTTAGTTTTACCCTACTATACCAAGTAAAAGCACCTCAATACCAGAAGGTGCTTTTTTATTCCCCTATTTTAAACACTCGAGAACCCTACTTTACCTCTTCCTGTTAATATAATAATTGAAAATATTTTTGTATCTCATCTATTCCTTTGCCTATAAAGCAATAATGTCTATCTTTCGCATTACCAGAGAGAATGAATTGATTCATGGCAGAAGTTAAACTCTTTTCAGGTGAAAACTCAGCTTATTTAGCCGAAAAAATAGCCTCAAATTACGGCGAACAGTTATCAGATGTTACGATTAATAGGTTTAGTGATGGAGAAATGCAACCCATCATTAATCAATCTGTGAGGGGTACGTACGTGTTTTTCATACAATCTACTTTTCCCCCTGCTGATAACATGTTGGAGTTGCTTCTCATGATAGACAGTGCGAAACGAGCCTCAGCTAATTATATCACAGCTGTAATTCCATATTTTGGATATGCACGTCAGGATAGAAAGGATAAAGCAAGAGTACCTATTTCAGCAAAGCTTATTTCAAATATACTTCAAGCAGCAGGAGCAGATAGAGTGGTCACGATGGATCTTCACGCTGAACAGATTCAAGGTTTTTTTGATATTCCAGTGGATCACCTCAAGAGTGAAGCCATTTTTATGCCTTATCTGGCCACTCAAAATATGGAGAATGTAATTTTTGCTTCCCCAGACGTAGGAGGAGTAAAAAGAGCAAGAGCATATTCTAAGCATTTTGAAAAAAACTTAGTGATTTGTGATAAAGAGCGGAGAATAGCGAATCAAGTGGCAGCAATGACAGTTATAGGTGATGTCAAGGGTTTTGATGTTATACTTGTAGATGATATGGTAGACACAGCAGGCACCCTCTGTAAAGCGGCTGAAGTATTAATGGCAGAAGGAGCTAAATCTGTTAGAGCAATTTGTACACATCCTATACTATCTGGACCAGCTTTCGAAAGAATAGATGCTTCTGTAATAGAAAGGGTCTATGTCACGGATACGATTCCGCTCAAACAAATAAGTGATAAACTCACTGTACTTTCTTGTGCGGATCTTTTCGCAAAGGCCATCAGAAATACACATGAGTACCGCTCTATAGCTGCCCTCTTTATGGATGGCATGTAAAACTCTTTCCTTTGAAAAAAACATATTTTATTTCTGATTTTCATCTAGGAGTAGACACGAATGTGCCAAGTAAAGTCAGAGAAAGATATGTTGTTCATTGGCTTGATTGTATTAAAGAAGATGCGGCGGCGATCTATTTTTTAGGAGATATTCTCGACTATTGGTTTGAATACAAATCCGTTGTCCCAAAAGGCTTTACTCGTCTATTTGGTAAGATTAGTGAATTGACAGATAGGGGAATATCGATTGAATGGTTCATCGGGAATCATGATATGTGGACATTTGGATATTTTGAGAATGAGCTCGGAGTAAAAATTAAAAAGACGCCTGAGTTAAAAGTTATAAATAATAAAGCATGCTATCTCTGCCATGGTGACGGGTTAGGTCATGGTGATTTGGGTTATAAGATCATCAAAGCCATTATTTCTAATCCTTTATGCCAATCTTTATTCACTCTTATTCCTTCAAGTTTAGGAATATGGATGATGAAAAGCTCTAGTAAAGGAAGTAGGTATAGTCAGAATGTACATTCAAAAAAAGAGAAACTAAAAGATGAAAGACTGCACCAGTATTTTGAAGAATTTTCAAATGACGAAAAAGTAGATTATTTCATATATGGACATCTACATCATGGAGAAATTCGTACACTCTCAAATGGATCAAGTAAATCTATTAACTTGGGAGATTGGACATCTCTTTGGACTTATGCAGAAATGAATGAAAAAGGAGAAATAGAATTAAAAAAACATCCTATACCTTCATGATATCAGCTTCTTTTGCTTCGAGGATTTTATCTATTTGATCATATCCTGCTTTTACCATCTTATCAGCGGTCTCCTCATCTTTTTTTCCAGCATCTTCTGGATAACCATCTTTTACTTCTTTTTTGACAAAGTCGATGAGTTTATGTCGAGCAGCTCTCATAGAAACTTTAGCATCTTCGCCGTAGACTTTGGTTTGTTTTACTAGCTCTATTCTTCTTTCTTCTGTCAATGGAGGTATGGAAATTCTTACGAATTCACCATCATTCATTGGAGTGAGTCCAAGGTTAGCTTGAAAAATAGCCTGTTCAATAGGAGCTAGCATGGATTTTTCCCATGGTTGGATAGAAAGAGTTCTGCTGTCAGCAGTGCCAATATTAGCTACTTGACTTAATGGAGTGGCATTTCCATAGTAATCCACTTGTATCCCATTCAAAATAGATGGCGATGCTTTTCCTGTTCTGATTTTCATCAATTCCTGCTTCAAGTGATCCAATGCTTTGTCAATGGCCTCCTGAGTTTTTTGCTTTAGACTTACGATAGTTTCTTCCATACTTATCTAATAAACTGTAATGCAATGATAAAAAGTTCTCAATTAGGATTGAAATTGAACATAAAAAGATTTTTGGAATCGACATTAATTATAATAAAGTCCTTGAATTTTAAAACCATTGAGAACAATTCAAGCTCTTAATTTGGGGTTTATTTAAAGGACTAATTCCTTTAATTTCAGATTTCGTATAAAAGAAAAACTATCTCATGGCAGCATTTAATATCAATGTGAATGGCACAAATAGGTCTGTGGACGTAGATGCCGACACTCCAATACTCTGGGTACTTAGAGACGAATTAAATTTAGTAGGAACAAAATATGGCTGTGGCATCGCTCAATGTGGTGCATGTACAGTACATCTTGATGGCACTGCAGTAAGAGCTTGTCAGGTTAGAATATCTGATGTGTCTAATAAAAAAATCACTACAATTGAAGGCCTTTCTGATGACCTTCATCACCCTGTACAACAGGCTTGGATAGAACATGACGTTCCTCAATGTGGATACTGTCAAGCAGGTCAGATTATGACTGCAGCAGCATTTTTGAAAGAAAATAAAGCTCCATCAGATCAAGACATCAAAGAAGCCATGAATGGAAATATATGCAGATGTGGTACATATAACAGAATTCAGGCAGCTGTAAAAACAGCTGCTAAAAACATGTAAATATTACATGTAGCAATTCAAAAATTTATTCATTAAATAGAATACATATCATGTCAACAATAAACAAACAACTTAAAAGAAGATCATTTCTAAAAGCGTCGGCTGCTGCAGGAGGTGGAGTGGTAATTGGATTTACGTTTTTGGCATCTTGTAAACAAGAAAAAGTTTTCAACTATGCAGATCTTCCAACTCCGTCAATGCCTGATAACTGGACCACGATGTCTGGATATATTAAAATAGGTGAAAATGGTACTATTAGTATTATGAATCCAAATCCAGAAATAGGACAAAATGTAAAAACATCTATGCCTATGATTATCGCAGAAGAGCTAGATTGTGATTGGGACGATGTAATAGTTGAACAAGCACCTCTGGACACAGAAAAGTATAAAAGACAAGTTGCAGGAGGTAGCCAATCGATACGTCATGATTGGGATCTTCTGCGCAAGACAGGAGCAACCGCTAAAGCAATGCTTATTTCAGCTGCAGCTAAAAGATGGGATGTAGATCCAACTACACTCACTGTAAATAGTGGTGTAATCACAAATGGTAAAGGAGAAACGCTGGGATATGGTGATGTGGCAGCAGATATAATAGATATGGAGTTACCAGAAGATGTTCCATTGAAAGATCCTAAAGATTTTAAGATCATTGGAAAAAACACTTCTAATGTTGATTTGAAAGGAATCCTAACAGGTCAGCCGCTTTTTGGTATAGATACCAAAGAAGAGGGAATGGTGTATGCTTCTATGATCAGGCCACCTGCATTCGGACAAAAGCTAGTAACATATGATGATCAGGCTGCTAAGTCTGTAAATGGAGTGTTGGATGTAGTCCAAATAGATAATAAAATTGCAGTTATTGCTAAGTCAAATTGGCCTGCTATAAAGGCTAAAAAATTAATTGTTGCCACGTGGGAAGAAGAAAGTGAGTTAGAAAATAGTATTGGCCATAATTCTGATATGGATGAATTGTTAGCTCAGGGCTCTGAGGAACCAAGAAGAAAAGATGGAGATGTAGAGAAGGCTTTTGCAGAAGCAGATGAAGTTTTAGAAAGGGTTTATGAAGCACCTTATTTGCCTCATAATTGCCTAGAGCCTATGAACTATTTCGCTGACGTTAGAGAAGATAAAATCTATACCAAGGGCCCAATTCAGACCCCTCAATGGACACAAAGTAGAATTGCAGGAGTCACAGGCCGTGAGGCGAGTGAAGTTTCTGTTGATCTGACTCGTATGGGTGGTGGTTTTGGTAGAAGGCTGTATGGTGATTTTGCAGAGGAAGCCGCTCAAATTTCTCAAGCAATAGGCAAACCAGTTCAACTTCTATTTACCAGAGAAGATGATATGACCGCAGGAACTTTTAGACCTGCAAGCAAGTATAAAATTGCTGCAAGCATTAAGGAAGGTAAAGTGACAGGATATAAACTGACTGAAGCTTGTATGAGTGCTAATATGTACGGACTTATTCCCAATTTTTTTCCAGCAGGAGCAATTCCTAATTATCAAGTGGAAACAGTTAATAAGGAAAGTAATATTACAATTGGTGCATGGAGAGCTCCTTATACCAATTTTTTAGGGTTTGCAGAACAAAGTTTCTTTGACGAACTAGCTGATCTTATGAAAGTTGATGCAGTGCAACTAAGACTAGATCTTCTGGAAGATGCAAAAGGTCCCGCAGAAGAGGACGATAGAATAGAATATTCTCCTGCAAGAATGCAAGAAACAATAAAACTTGCAGCAGAGAAAGGTGGATGGGGTGTAGATGAACCAGGTGTCTATAAAGGATTTTCTGCTTATTATTCTCATAACACTCATGTTGCAGAAGTTGCCAATGTGATAATGAAAGATGGCACCCCTGTTGTGGACAAGGTAATTTGTGCTATCGATTGCGGTATAGTTGTGAATCCAATAGCTGCTAAAAATCAAGTGGAAGGTGGAGTCGTTGATGGTATAGGACATGCTATGTATGGAGACTTTACCTTTGAAAATGGTAAACCGTCAGCAGCGAATTTTGATAAATTCAGATTGATTCGAAGTATGGAAGCGCCTAAAGTCGAAGTGCATTTTGTAGATAATGGGTTGAACCCGACTGGATTAGGAGAGCCATCATTGCCTCCCGCAGGAGGAGCTATTGCAAACGCACTGCATAAAGCAACTGGAGAAAGGTTATACAAACAACCATTTATTAATCAGAATGAGTTGTTGGGTTAAAAATTAGAAGTACTAAATATTACATAAAAGTGAGTTGTAGAGTTTTAGCTTTGCAACTCACTTTTACATTTTATGAATTTTATAGCTTCTACATTTAAATATAAGTGCCCACGATGCCGAAAAGGTGATCTATTCACAAAGCCTTTTGATATTTCTAAGCCTTTGGATATGCCAAAACGGTGTCTGCATTGTGAGCAGAAAACAGAACCAGAACCAGGGTTTTATTTTGGGGCTATGTTTTTGTCCTATTTACTAACAGCATTCCCCCTATTAGGAATTGGTTTAGGGCTAGCATTTGCATTCGATTGGTCTATGGGAGGTATCATATGGGCATTACTTTTTATTGCGGCTCTTACATTCGTCAAGGTGTTGAGGTTTTCCCGATCACTTTGGATTCACCTTATGGTCAAATATGAAGCCCAAAACGTGTGACTAATTTTTTATAAGAGATAGGTTGTTGATTACAAAATTACCAACCTCTTCACCTTGAGAAACACCGTAGTCAATGGCAGGGCGATAATGAATGCCACCATAAAGTCTACTTATTGCTGCTTCTTCAGAAGCATGAATAAAGGAATTAAATTTCCTTACAGGTAGGCCGTATTCTAACTCTACATCATCTTCATATTCGAAGTTGTCACCGAATATAGATGTAAGCGCTATAGCGGCAGCTCTAGATATTACACTATGGCCACTAGTATGTTCTGGAAAAGGAGGAGTCTGAAGGACAGGCACCCAATCTGGATCAATATTCTCATTAATCACTGTCTCTGGACGCACTAATTTGCTTCTGTATTTTTCATCCCAACAGCTTATAAAACCATCTGCTAATGCAATTGAAGTCAATGCATAAGAATATGCGCTTTTCACAAAATCAGAATTTGTTTTTTCACAAGCTATTCTAGTTATCCCAATCCAATGTCCACCTGGAGATATTTTTTTTGTGGCATGCATTACATGGCCGGTAACATTGAGGGCAAAAGGATTACAATCCCAAAAGCTTGCTATTTCGGTTTTTTCGGCATCAGCATTTTTTACAACCTCATACACCTCCATCGTTTCTTTGTAAAACTGACTGTTCTTATCAAGGCTAAATTCTGTAGGCGGCAGAGGGACAAATTGAGTAGCACTATCGATTACAAATGGTCTTATTTTGTTCCAAGAAGGTTCAATTCCTTCTCCATACCCCGGAGGTGTGGGTTTCCACATAGAGTTATCATTTGTTATAGAGTATTTTGGAAAGCTTCTAGTCTGTTTATAATTATCCTTATCGGCCCATTCTAAGACATGATCAGCTGTTAATTCTCCAAATTCAATTGATCGAGTTAATACTGCATTAGAAATTCCTCCTTCTTTTATTTTATCAAATAGAACGGTTCTGTGTTCTTCCATCCTATTTTCTGAAAAAGTTAAAAAGGTTCCTATTTTGATAAATGCATGAAGTGCAGCGACATCGTATGCATATTCTTCATTTTGATTTGGTTGTGGAAAGGGATTTAGTCCTTTTAATTGACCAGCTAATGACAAATATGTAGAATCTGAATGTCTTGCTGCCTCATAAGCTGCTATTGCAGGGTATACATATACCCGACTCGCCACTGGGGGAGAAAAGATATCATAAACAATGACATCAGACAATTTCTTTACGCTCTGATGAAGTGTTGTGGCATCAGCAGTGTGATCATTAGTCTGGTTGCAAGAAAAAAGGATTAGGGTTAACAGTCCAAATAGTAATTTTCTCATGAAGACTCCTTTCGTTATTAGAGTTCAAAAGTATTGTTTTTAACTAAATGCTGGAATAAAATTGACACAATGATCAAAGAACATCTTCAGAGATTCGTTCTAATATGATTTTCGCTTCTTTTAAACTTTTAATTCCTTCTCTTGTCATTAATAAAAATGCTGGGGTCTGTTTGAGTGTTAGACCTAATCTTTGACCACCTGTTGAGATGTAAGCCATAAGTTTATTAAATATATCAGACTCAAAAAAGGGAGATTGTGGATTGCGAATGAAAAAGCAACGCATTTTGTTCCTTTTAAGGCTGAGTCTCTCAAATCCAAAGGTTTTACACATGTCTCGTAGTAAAATACCTTCAAAAAGGTTTTCTGCTTCAGGAGGTAATGGACCAAATCGATCTTTTAGTTTGTTTTTAAATGCTTCAAGCTCCTTTTCATTTTCAAGAGCATCCAACTCTGTATAAAGATTTAATCTTTCTTGGATACTATTCACATAAGTATCTGGTATAAGCATTTCTGTGTCAACATCTATTTCTACGTCTCTGACATATTTTCTCTCCTTTGTCAGCTCTTCTTGAAACAGTTCTTGAAATTCGGTTTCTTTTAGTTCCACAACGGCATCTTCAAGAATGCGCTGATAAGTTTCATATCCAATGTCAGAAATAAATCCACTTTGTTCAGCACCTAGTAAATTTCCAGCCCCTCTTATGTCCATGTCTTTCATAGCGATGTGAAAACCGCTGCCTAAATCAGAAAACTCCTCTACCGTCTGTAGGCGTTTTCTTGCTTCAGGGGTGAGAACGGAAAGAGGAGGTGCAAAAAGGTAACAGTATGCTTTTGTATTAGATCGTCCAACTCTGCCTCGGAGTTGATGTAAATCACTTAATCCAAAGTGATGGGCATTATTAATGATCATAGTATTGGCATTGGGAATGTCTAACCCAGTCTCAATAATATTTGTTGAAATTAATACGTCGAATTTACCATCAATAAAATCTAAAAGAGTTCTCTCGAGAATTTTTGGATCCATTTGTCCATGAGCCATCTGAACGCTAATATCCGGACACATCTTTCTTACTAAGACAGTTATGTCCATGAGAGACTTTACCCTATTGTGAACGAAGAATACCTGACCACCTCTGTTTACCTCATAATAGATAGATTCCTTTATAACCTCTTCACTAAAGACTTTTCTTTCGGTATAAATTGGTTGTCTATTGGGTGGTGGCGTTTTTATTATAGAGAGGTCACGAGCATTCATAAGAGAGAATTGCAAGGTCCTAGGTATTGGAGTTGCCGTAAGTGTCAAAGTATCCACATTCACCTTAAGAGAACGTAGTTTTTCTTTAGCTGACACACCAAACTTTTGTTCTTCATCTATTACAAGAAGTCCGAGATCTTTAAATCCTACTCTTTTATTTAGGATGGCATGGGTGCCTATTAGAACATCTAGTTTCCCTTCTTGAGCATTCTTAAAAACCTGAGTTTTTTCTGCTGCAGTTCTGAAACGATTCACATAATCTACTTCTATCGGAAAACCTTCATATCTATTCTTGAATGTTTTATAATGTTGAATGGCAAGTATAGTCGTAGGTACTAATATCGCGACTTGTTTACCATTTACAGCGGCTTTAAATGCAGCACGTATTGCAATTTCTGTTTTTCCAAAACCAACGTCTCCACAGATTAACCTATCCATTGGGTAATCTTTCTCCATGTCCTCTTTGGTGGCTTTACTTGCTTCAAATTGGTCAGGAGTATCCTCATACATAAAAGAAGCTTCTAGCTCGTTCTGTAAATAGCCATCAGGTTCACAAGCAAACCCAGGACTAGATTTTCTTTGAGCATATAGTTTTATTAGCTCTTTGGCTATGTCCTTGACTTTCTTTTTGGTCCTACTTTTTAGTTTCTTCCAGGTATCACTTCCTATTTTGTCTAATTTGGGTGGGGTGCCGTCCTTTCCTACATATTTTGAAATTTTATGAAGAGAATTAATGCCAACATAAAGCAAGTCGTTGTTCTTATATATCAGTCTTACAGATTCTTGTACATGTCCATTGATATCGATTTTTTCTAAACCTGAATACTTGCCTACTCCATGGTCGATATGTACTACCCAGTCTCCTGCTTGTAGCTCTCTAAGCATTTTCAAGCTCATAGCTTGATCTTTAGTAAAACCTCTTCTTATTTTATATCTATGAAACCGTTCAAAAATTTGGTGATCTGTATAACACGCTAATTTTAATGAAGGGTCGATAAAACCAGAGTGAATGGCTTTAGAAATAGGATGAAAATTCACTTTGGCTTGTAAATCTTCAAAAATGGAATAGAATCGCTCTATTTGACGGGTATTATCAGTAAAAATGAAATTTTCAAGTCCTTCTTTTTCTTTTTCATTTAGGTCGTCTATAAGTAGAGTGAATTTTCTATTAAAACTTGGTTGTGGCTTAGATGCGTAATCTATGATAAGATCGAAATCAAACTTGATTGTTGGTTTTTTTAGGTATATTAACCCATAGTTGGTTGCTGTTTCAACTATTTCTTTTGGAAAAATAAAGGCTCTATCTTTAAATATCTCCCTAAGCCTTTCGTCTTCCACTGAACCCAATGTTTTCGAAAACTCTTCTGCCTTTTCAAAACACATTTGTATTCGATCCAGCATTACATCGAAATCCTTAACCCAGATAATAGTTTTCTCCGGGAAGACTTCAAAGATGTTGACTTTTTCTTCCTTTCCAAATTGACCAGTAACATTTGGAATAATGGCAATTTTGGCAATTGTTCTGATGGACAATTGGGTCGTAGGATTAAACATTCGAATACTTTCCACCTCTTCATCAAAAAGCTCAACCCTATAAGGCCACTCATTACCAAATGAAAAAATATCCACTATTCCTCCTCTAATGGCAAACTGACCAGGTTCGTAAACAAAATCAACTCTTTCAAATCCAAACTCAACTAGAATTTCAATGATTGTATCTAAATCTAGCACTTCATCCTTGGCGATTTCTATTCTTTGATCGTTAAGTAGGTTAGGATTTACTACTTTTTCAAAAAGAGCTTCTGGATATGTGACGAGTAATTCACCTTTAGAAAGCCCAAGGGATAACCTATTCATGCTTTCTGTCCGCTGTAGTATATTATGACTAGCAATCTCTTCGAAATGCATTGGCCTCTTAAAAGAATCTGGAAAGAAAGAAACATTCAATTCTTTATTCAGATTGTCCAATGTGTTTTGCACGTAAGCAGCCTCTTCTTTGTCTATTCCTATATAGATATGATTGTATCCTAGGGCACTATATACTCCCATTAAGGCAAAGGCATCCTGTGCGCCTATCATCTGAGTGAGTAATAAGCGTGAAGCAGGTTTTTTATTGATCTGCCCTACAATCTTTTGCGTCCGCACATCATGCTTGAATTTATCAAGCAAGGTATTCAAGTTCTCCACTTAAGAACAAATATGGTAAGTGATGATGATTTAATGAAATGAAATAGCAGGATTCTTTTCAGCTACAAGAGCAATTGAAAAAAATGATTAAAATAGTATCAACCTTAACTCGATTGAGGCCATAAGACCAACTCAGAGGTATTGTTCTTATACTCCTCGTAATCAGGTTTGCTTCCCCATTTTTTATCAGCAGCTTTTTCTAAAAGGTTGATTCCACTTATATATTTTAACAGAAGAAAAATAAACACGGGTGAGATGATCGTTACCCATTGTGTACCCTCTAACACTGGGATGCAAATGACAAAAATACCTGTCCAGAGCATTATTTCTCCAAAATAATTAGGGTGACGAGAGTATGCCCAAAGCCCTGAGGTTATGAAGTTGCCATCATTTTTTGGATCTTTTTTGAATGCAGACTTCTGTCTATCCGCAATAACTTCTATCCCAAATCCAATTACCCACAATAAGGAACCAATTATTGCATATACTCCAAGTGGAGTCTGATTTGTGGACGTAATCACAGCTAAAGCAGCAGAAAGAGTGAGAAATGCCCACAAAGCTTGCAAGGTCCAAGATGTAAGAAACCGAAAAAAGTTGGGCTTAATATCATCAAATCTAGAGTCTTTTCCAGTTCGCTGAATACGTGTAAATAGGAAACTGCCTAACCTGATTGTCCAGATAGATGGAAGAAGGATGAGCAAAAGTGCTCTAGGGTTAGACATCACATCAGCGTAGAAAAATGTAAATGCTAATATTGCTAAATATGTGAGCGTCCCGGTGATATCAAAGTAATGTTCGGTCTGAGCTATATAAGCAGGTATAAATGCGACCCAATTTAAAATGAAGGCTATTACCGCTACTAAAAAGTAAATGGAGTAACCATTGAGATCTTGAACATATGCTTCGTTCATTTTACATATGAAAAAAGCAAGCAGAACTGAAATTATAATAGCTAAGCAAGAACGTTTTGTGATTTTATTCATTTATATGCGATTAGAGGTATGCCTTAGCACAATGATATAATGTATTCTTGCCAAGATGGTTCACCACCTTTGTTCCTAAAGCATTATAAAACTTCAACTATTCTTCTTATCTTTTAGTCCCAAAACACTAAAATACCTTGAATTGATAATCTGAAAAACTAGGGTGATGTCTTACCTTCTCAAAAACTCAAGCCAAGTCGTTGCGGCTTTGGAGCGCACGACTCATAACATCAAAGAGGATGTAAATATTAAATTCAAACTTTTGGGATATGGAGTGAGTTATGAGCAATGGGTGGTCCTCAATGCAATAAATGATAATCTTGGAGTAACTCAAATAGAAATAGCTAAGTTTTGTAAGAAAGAACCTGCTTCGATATGTAGAACACTACAGTTTTTGTCGAAAAGAAACTTAATAATCAAATTATCTGATCCAAATAATAGAAAAGTTAATAGAGTTGAGTTAACAAGTAAAGGCAAATCCTTAGTCGAAAAAGCACAGCATTCTGTTGATGAAGTATCTCGGAAACGCTTTGAAAATATTTTTGATAGAGAACTTAATCTATTTATTAAAATATTGGATCGAATTCAACATCAAAAAGGAATAGCTTAGATTTAAAACCTAAACCCTAGAGAGATTCCTAAGTTTATATTACGATCAAAGTCGTCATTGAAAATGAGGCTTCCATCATCATTCACGTTTTTGATAGAGTAATCTACCTCTTGATTGGTAATATCATTAAGACCATATTCTAAGCGAGCACTTAGATATAGACCTTTGTTTATATAGTAAGAGATACCACCAATCACGCCATAATCTATTCCCTTAAACCTTTTTACAGGAGGTTCAAAAATATTATTCGAATCTTCATTGATATCAAAAGTCACGTCATTGGGAGGCAATAGAAAATATGCTCCAGGCAAACTCGCTAAATCTACATCTTGATTGTTGACTATGATCAGTATAGGTTGACCAATTCGATTTACTCCAAATGGGCCTGCCCAGTCAGAGTTATAATTATAATCCAAAGTCTGCCTAAAAGTATGATCAGGAGCATTTAGTCCCGGCTCCCCAAATGTCCATTCTCCAATACCGACAGGACTTACTAAGAGATTAAAGTATGCCCCTCCAAAAATTTCGAACTTTTCTCCTAATGAAACATGACCAGTTATAGGAAAACTGATATGAGCATTGGAAACGTCAAGTGTCAAATTACTCTGGTCTTTTACCACAAATCGCTCTACATCTACAGTGTTGACAAAATCAAAGAGGTAATACCCAATATCATTATACTCATATTTAGTGCCTATTTGAGAATACATGATTTCAGATTTCAAACCAAAAAAACTATTGAAGTTCCATTGAAAACTAATACCAAAATGAAATCCACTAGATATGGAATAGCTTTCATTGACATCTAATTCTGTTGGCCCCGAAAACTGAGCAAAGTTCAAACCAGCTCTGATTCCGATGTCATAATCTTGTCCACTAAGTGGCGATAATAAGATCACAAATAGAATTAATGACAAACCCTTTTTCATATATTATTCTTTCGAGCCCACAAATATAGTTGGTTTTCTTTCTCAAAGAATTTTCGAGGCTTGTGGATTTGGAGATTATGGTTTTGTTAAGTTTTATTTGTCAAAACAGGTATGCCCTATTCGGAATATGTTAAAACCACACAGCAAATTTAACATATTGACATCTTTGTCAAAAGCGGCATAATTTTGACATATGTATTAGTATTGGTATATGAGGTAAGACTTATAACTAGAATTGCTTTTTATACATATGGGTTAGAATAGGGATCTTTGTGTACAAAGCTTCCTATTCTTGTTTAAGGTTTTCTGTTTTCAAAGCCTTTAAAAAGACATTTGAAACAAAAAGAGAAATTTCTTCTGGAGAAAAATTCTGGCTATTTATATAGGATTGAATCAACATTTCTAATGCAGTACCAATCATACCATATATTGTTTTTTTAATTTTGGAAATTTTAATTCCTTCCACAAACCCTGAATCAACTAAATCTTGTAATAGCAGATCATAAAATGAATATTCATCTACTCTTTGTAAGAAAATTTTGCGAAAAACACCTTCATTTTTAGTTATAAGAGCAGGAAAAGGTCCATTTGAATATGCTATGGCCGAAACATAAGTAACATTAAACAAATATTCTTTTAAGGTTTTACTGGATTGCCTCAACTTCCTACCTTCTTTTATGGTAAAACTTACCATTTCTTCAAAGTGAAATTTCCATATATCCTCCTTAGTTTGGAAATAATTGTAGAAGGTTCCTCTTGACAAATTCGCTTTCGATACAATTTCATCAATATTGGTATTTAATAATCCTTTTTCAACATACAATTCAATAGCAGCTTTGACCAATTTATCACGACTTCTATTCTTTTTGGATTGAGATGTGCAACTTCTTATAGTCATTATTTCTTTTGGAATAATGACCGGTTTTATATCAGTGGCTTGAAATATTTGATCTGAATCATTTAGTGTAGAGGAGAATATTTCTGTAATAAAACCTGTAATATCTTCTGGTAAAAATTTGTCACCACGGATATGGGATTGAACTAGAATTTCTAAGGCACAGCCAATAATACTGTACGCAAATTTGAAAATTTCTCTATTTGACAAATGACTAAAATGGCCACTAGCCAACATGTCCTTTGCTCCAAGCGTGATAATTGACATATTTCCTACATTGGTCATATATGTATCACGGAAGCTTTCGGCATTGGAGGAAATTAATGACGGAAAAGGGTCTTTACTCAAAAAATTTAATCCATGCTCAACAAGACCTCTTATAAACTCTTCTCCTGATTTGCTTTTCTGTCTGCGTTCTCTTGCTGATTTTTGTGTTTTTTTGACAGACTCTTGAAAAATAGAATTCCATACCTCTTCCTTTGTATTGAAATAATTATAAAAAGTCCCCCTAGCAAGCTTGGATTGAGATACTATATCATGAATAGAGGAACGAAGAAGACCTCTATCGCAAAAAACTTTGATTCCAGCTTTTATAATTTCATTTCTATTCCTTTCCTTTTTACTCTGGCGTATACTTTGCATTTCAACTATTCTGTTCCAAATCGACCTTTTTGAATGCAATTAACTGATTGAGGGTTAGAATATTCAATGAAATTTGAATCTAAATTGCCACTAAATATAAACGAGAAATCGTTATCGGATGAATAATTCGATCAAAACAAATATTTCACTACAGAGAAGTTTCATTAGAAAATTTTTAAGAATAAGGTCAGGTTAAGATTCACTCAATCTAGTATAAGGCAATCTTTATGGATATTGTTTTTTTATTATTTAATGTTAATTGAATTGACTGAGCATTAATTTTTAAACCAAAACCTTAACAACAAAGGAAGCAAAATTAAATCGGCGAAGACCGCAGTGAAAAGGGTGACACTTATTAGTCCTCCGACAATTACACTTGCTGGGTTATATGAGAACAACATTACCATGAAGCCAAAAAATAATACAACCGTAGTGAAAAGAATCGCTTTTCCACTTTCTTTAAAAGAAACTTTTATGCTTTCCTCTATACTAAACCCTGAGTGTAGAGCTAGTCTGTATTTACTTAAAAAGTGAATAGTATCATCTACAGCTATTCCAAATATTACTACAAATGTGATTGATGTCAAAGGCTCTAATGGAATACCGCTAAAACCAAGGATAGCACCAGCAATAATTAGAGGTATGCTATTTGGGATGAGAGAAATAATGACCATCTTAAAACTTTTGAAAAGAAAACCCATCAATATACCAATTACAAAAAGGGCAAAGCCAAGTCCTTTGAGGAGGCTCTCTCGCACATAAACTGCATTTTTGTCAATGATAAGACCAGTTCCGGTATAATTGAGACTATATTTTGATGTGTCTATGTTAGTATTCGACCACTTTCTTATCTCTTCTGTAAAGGCCTTTATTTTGTATGCTCCAATATCTTTAATCTGAGTGCTTATCCGGGTTTTGTCTTGCATCTCGTTTACCAAGATTACAGGAGATGTATTAAGAGCTGCTTGGAGAATGGGGGGTGAAAATTCATTAAAGCTTTGTTCATTATTCCACATTATTTTAGGGAAGAACTCAGTTATTGTTTCCATAATCGTGGATACTGAAGTCACTTGATTTATATCAGGGTGAGCAGAAATGTAGTTTGATAATTTATTAATATCGACAATACCATTATGATCTAGAATACTCTTTTTGTCCTTTCTAGACAATACATATTCCAATGGCCGATAGCCAGAATAATTTTTTTCGAAAAACAGAAAGTCCTCAGTTACTTTCTTGCCTTTTGGAAGTGATGATTCTATTCTATAATCAGTAGAAATCTTGCTAATTCCTATTCCGCAGCCGAATAAAAGTAAAATGCTAAATACTGAAATTGCTAGATGGTTTTTAGATAATTTGTAAAACCACATTGCCACATTGTCCCAAAGTATAAACGTGCTAGAATGAGCCTTTAGCTTTTCAGGAGAAAAATACGTGAATAAGGCTGTCGTAAAAAGGATGATGGTTATATATGCTACAAGAACACCAATGGCGGCATTCATACCAAAATCTCTAACTGGGCCAATGCGAGAAGTTACTAAGCTGATGAAACCAATAGCGGTAGTTGCTGAAGTGAAAAGTGTTGCCAATCCAATTTGTCTAATCGTGATGTCAAGAGCAGGTTCTATGGCTTTTCCTGTTCTTAATTCATCGAGATACTTGCTTAAAATATGGATTACATCTGAAGACCCAACAATGAGCATGAGCACTGGATAAAGAGCTGACATTGCGTCAAGTTCTCTGCCTAAAAGGGATAACAACCCCATAAAGAGCAATAAGCCTAAAGTAATAGAGAGAAGAGTGATAAAAATCAAATATTTATTTCTGTAGAGCAGAAAAAGAATCAAGCTGACCACTAGAAATGAAAAAAGCGAAGAGTATAGGACTTCTTCTACTTGAAGTCTTGCTAATTCTTTTTGAAAATAGGCTCTTCCTAGAAAGTGATAATCATTAAAATGTGAATCCTGAACCAATGAAGTTATTCTTTCCATCAGGGCAAGGGAACCGTCAATTTGTAAATGTTCTTCTATTTTGAGTGCAACAATTAAACTCTTTTTATCAGAAGCAACAAGACCTCGTAGCATGGACTGCTTCTGTGATAAAGAGTCATAAATTGTAGTAAGAGAAGAATTGTCGAGTGTAAATATTGGTGAAAACGTAATACCAAAGAGATCAATCTGTGGGCGTTGTATTGTAGGAAGAGAAATGGCGCTGATAACGGATTCAATTGTAGTGACCTCTTCTGTTAGCTTCTTTACAGATTCTAAGAAATCTTTTTCTAAAACATTAGGTTCATTTTTAAGGGCTATTAAAAGGTAGTTGTCATCAGATTCAAATTCCTCGATGAATTCTTTATAATATTCCAAATCTGGATCACCATAAGGAAAGAATCTTTCAAAATCAAATGAAAACTTTAAAAATGGTAGGGCAGCGAAACTCGCAATTCCTAAAAAGGTGAAAATTCCAATTATATATTGTCTTTTCTCTGCTATCCACATACAATTATGTCATTAACAATGGAATAAAGAAGAAGTTGGTAGGTGAGTCAAAAATCTAAAAAGAATATACATGTCTATTTTTCGGTTGCTGAAAAGATGGGTAATATCCAGTTTTGCATAAGGTAAAGCAAAAAGTAATGATGATTAAAGATAAATCAAAAGTGAAGGACTATTATAATGCACTAGTTCAGCGCAAAAGTGACTATGTAGGTGTATTTTTTGTTGGAGTAAAAACTACCTCGATTTTCTGCATTGCCACTTGTACTGCAAGAAAACCAAAACTTGAGAATGTAGAATTTTACAGTAGTATGAAGGATGCAATGGATCACGGTTATCGACCTTGTAAAGTATGCAAACCCACACAAAATGCGAATGAGACACCAGAGATTGTGATTAAGGCAATAGAGATGTTAAAGGCAAAGCCAAAAGAAAAGATCAAGAATTATCAACTTCGAGAGGCAGGAATAAGTCCAGACACTTTGAGAAGATGGTTTAATAAAAACTATGGAATGACCTTTCATACATATCAGAGAATGTATAGAATTAATAATGCTTTCAATGAAATTAAAGCAGGAAACAAAACTACCGGAACAGCTTACGAAAATGGCTATGAATCATTGAGCGGTTTTGGGTATACCTTCAAAAAAATTATTGGAAGATCTCCATCTCAATCTTCGGCAGAGAACCTAATAATTATATCTCGCGTCACCACCCCATTGGGCCCAATGTTCGTGGGTGCCACAAACAAAGGGTTGTGTCTTTTAGAGTTTGTAGATAGAAAGATGCTTGAGACAGAATTCAGAGATTTACAAAAACTGTTAAAAGCAACCATATTAGTTGGAGAAAATGAATACACTCAACAAGCAACTTCTGAACTTAAGGAATATTTCAATGGAGAAAGGAAGAGCTTTTCAGTACCATTAGACACTCCAGGCACTGATTTTCAGCAAGAAGTTTGGAACAATCTACAAAAGATTCCTTATGGTAGTTCAACATCATATCAAAAACAAGCTAGTATGCTAAAGAATCCAGCAGCAGTAAGAGCTATGGCCACTGCAAATGGCTATAATAGAGTCGCAATTATTATCCCTTGTCATAGAGTAATTGGAAAAAATGGACAGCTTAGAGGATATGGTGGTGGAATCGAGAGAAAAAAATGGCTGCTCACATTTGAAAAAGCCAATCTACATAAAACGTCTTGATTCTATATTCTTCATAAGGCCTTGATTTACAATTTATTGTTGGTGATTCTTCACACAAAGCATTTAAAAAACACATATCATTTTTTTATGATGGCATAGTTTCTGCTTTTATGAAGGTGATATGAATATTGAGAAATTAAACAGGAAACACCTTCTTACAACTGACATGTACTTTCGAGTCGGTCAAGGCCTTTCTTCAAGACTTTTAAAGTATGATAATGGTATTATCTACCTCGAAATTGAAGTAAGAAAGAAGTGGAAAAAGAATATAGATGCAGCTGCATATACAGTAGCTTACTCATGGAAAAATGAACATGAAGAGCTCTCAGAAGCTATTGCATCAAAGGTCTTCATAATTAACAGTAAAGAATTTGACTACAAACGTACATTACTTCATTTGGGAGTCAGACCTGGATACGATGAGTATAAAGGAGTCTTTTTTAAGTAAGATTGTATTTTATAGCGTATTTCCAGATTCTTTATAAAGTACGGCGGTAGCAACTTGTCCCACCACTTTTAATGTTCTTTTGTCAATGATGGATAGATCATCACATTGTGTATGATGACATTTTTGGAAAGTTTGCCCGGGAATTTCTGGTTTTAGGTTGATGATATCAAGCATCGGGATATTTGTGAGCTCATTTACAAATCTATGATCATCCGTTATTGGAAAGGCATTTTGATTTATAAAAAAGTCTCCATAGCCCATTCTATTAGCCAATGTCCAAATTTTATCTGTTTGCACACCAGCATGGATTCTTGAATGACCTTCTTTATAAAAAGATGCATTTTTAGCTCCAACCATATCGAAGAGAATTCCGTAAACCGGATTATATCCTCTAGGCTTCATGTTCTTAGACCAATACTGTGCACCTTGAGCCCAAGAACATTTTGCTCCTTGGGCACAGGAGTCTCCGCTGTCACCTTGATCTTCACTATCAAAAAACACGAAATCAACACCCATATCAATAGGGTTTTTTGCTATTGTCTTCGCCAATTGAATTATTATTCCTACTCCGCTTCCTCCATCATCTGCTCCTGGGACTGGTTTCGATTTCTCAATAGGGTCTGTTTCTTTTTCAGATACACTTCTTGTGTCCCAATGCGCTGCAAGGAGTATTCTCTTCTGGTGATCAGGATTGATTTGAGCAATTATGTTAGCTGATGGAATTCCTTTTAAATTTTGAAAATCAGCTTTGAATTCTTGAGTCGATACCGTGGCGCCTAGTTCTGTCATTTCTGATATGATCCATTCTCTACATGCTTTATGCTCTGGCGTTCCTGGTACTCTCGGTCCAAAGGACATTTGCTTTTCAATAAGGCCATATGCCCCTTCAGCACTAAATTGAGGAACTTTCACCTCTTTTTTTATTATAGGAGCAGGGGACTTTGCCCCATTGTCATTGCCACATGCCCATACTAAAAAACATACTGAAAAAACAATTCCTAACCTTTTCATCTTATAGAATTTGAGCTATTTAATAGTCCACGAGGACCCTTCTTTTCCGTCTTTTACTACTATTTCTAATTCGCTAAGGGTATCTCTAATTTTATCAGATGTAGGCCAGTCCTTATTCTCTCTAGCACTTTGACGTAAGTCTAAAACTAAATCCATAACTCCGGATAGCTTATTCGTATTTATGCCATTTTCTCCAGAGGACAACTCGTCTTTCAATCCAAATACATCAAATAGTATATCAGAGAAACACTTTTTAAGAGAATTCATTGCTTCTTGAGAGACTTGCATGAATTCTTCTTTCCCATCTGCATAGCTATTTATTACTGGCACTAATTCAAATAAACGGGCTAAGGCTTTTGGGCTGTTGAAATCGTCATTCATCTCCTCAAATACTGATTTAATGCCATTCTCTATTTGATCATTAATAGAAGAGTAGGTTCCGGTATAATTGTGTTCTATTTTTTGTAAAACCCTATTTGCTTCCATAAGTCTTTGGTAGCCCTTTTCTGCTGCTTGTAGCGCTGTATCGCTCATATCAAGTGTAGAGCCATAATGAGCTTGAAGCATAAAAAATCGAATAACCATTGGAGAATATGACTTGGTCACATGTTCACTTGTACCTTCAAAGAGCTGTTTTGCGGTTACGGTATTTCCATCACTTTTACTCATTTTTTTGCCATTGAGTAAGAGCATATTGGTATGCAGCCAATATTTAGCTGGACTACAACCACATGAGCTTATACTTTGAGCTATTTCATTTTCGTGGTGAGGAAATTTGAGGTCATTACCTCCACCATGTATGTCGAAAGTTTCTCCGAGATATTTTGTACTCATTGCTGAACATTCTAAATGCCATCCAGGAAATCCAATTGACCATGGTGAGTCCCATTTCATCAGATGCGTGTCATCCGCCTTCATCCAAATGGCAAAATCTGATGGGTTTTTTTTGTCACTTTGATTCTTAAGATCTCGACTTTCTACCAAAAGGTCTTCAACAATACGACCAGACAGTTTGCCATAGTCATCATGTTGAACCATAAAGGCTGCGGTATCAAAATAAACGGATCCATTCTTTTCGTACCCAAATCCATTATTAATAATGGCCTGGACCATCTCTATTTGTTCTATTATATGCCCTGTGGCTCTTGGTTCTATACTTGGAGGGAGCATATTAAATATGCGAGCCATATCATGAAAGTGATTGGTATACTTTTGTACCACTTCCATTGGTTCTATTTTTTCTAATCGAGCTCTTTCTGATATTTTATCATCTCCATCATCACTATCTCCAGTGAGGTGTCCTACATCGGTTACATTTCTTACATACCGTACCTTATAACCTAAATATTTTAAATGCCTAAATATCATATCAAAACTTACAAATGTTCTGATATTTCCTAGATGAACATTACTATATACTGTAGGGCCGCAAACATACATCCCTATATATCCTTCCTCAATTGGTACAAACTCTTCTTTCTTTCTGCTCAGACTATTCTGAAGTACTAATGCTTTACTCATTCAGGAGTATTTTTAATCTCTATTGTTGATAATATGGGTAGATGATCTGACAAAGATATGTTTCTCATTATTTCAAAACGTTCACATCTTATATTTTTTGACGACATGATGTAATCAATTCTTAGGAGAGGCGAACTTTGTGGATAAGTAGCACCGTAGCCGGTACTTTTATTAAAGTGATCATGAAAGGTTTCTTTCATGATCTGATAAGTATAACTCATTGGCGTTTCGTTAAAATCACCTCCCAAAAGGACTTCGTAAGGACAGTTCCTAATGTGTGCTTTTACCTTTTCTGCTTGTTCTATTCTTATAAGACCCTGTTTGCGATATTTGTTCATTATACTTTGAATGGAAGTAAAAACGTCAGGATTATATTCTCTTCCTTCTGCTATTGCTTTTTCAGTGTCGTCATATATTTTACTGGATTGAAAATGAACATTATATACCCTAATTATACCGTGTGGTGTCTGAAGATCTGACCAAACACATGAGTTGACTTTTGTCTCAAAATCAATTTCTCCACTATCTACAATTTCGTAGTTGCTAGCAATAAGAGTTCCAGATCTTTTAGATGTAACTATATTTTTGAAAGGAAAATAATCTTCAGTCCAATTGGTTACCCTTTTATTTACCTCTTGTAGCATGACGATATCAATATCTGTCATGAGTAGATGTTTGAGTTCTTTAAGATTCGATGCTTCCTGTTTTTTATTTTTATCTACAATTGAATAGCCTCCTCTGAGATTGAAACAAAGAACTTGTATGCCTTCAGAAGTTTGGACACTTGAACTGAGATTTATAAATCTTTGAACAAATAGACTGGATACTATTAATAGTGAGAAGAACACCTTCATTTTCCAAAAATCACGTGCTGAAAAGATCGCAACAATCAGAGCCAAAAAAAAGGTCAGTGGAAAAACCAGTCCAAAGTAAGAAGGGATAGCACTAATATGCAAAGGAACATATGGAGAAACAATTCCCAACAGTAGAGCTAATGAAACAACTGTCCCGACACCTTTTTTTAAGACACTCCGTTTTTTCAAATAGAGAGGTTTTGGAACTTGTGATCAATATAGAATGAGTTCATTTGTCAATCTATTCTTTACTCGCTCTGTCTAAAACGTCTTTTTCTTCCTTAGAGAGACTTGAGACACCAGATATTTTTATTTTTTCTAATATTCTATCCACCGTTTCTTCAGAAGTTTCATTCTGGTGTTTATTTGAAGATCGAGAAGGGCTGTGCATTTTTACCACTTTTGCAGGTCCGCGATATTTAGGTTTTTCAGGGTTCTTCTCAAAAATTGACCCAATACCGGCTAAAAAATCTATTCCACTCCGATGCATATACGCAATATAGAATCCCCCAAGAAGAGCACCTCCTAAATGCGCAAAGTGCCCACCAGTATTGTTATTCTGACCTATCATAACTAAATCAAAAAAGAAAAGAGCGGCAACGATATACATCAATTTAATTGGGCCCAAGAAGAGCATGTGAATTTGATATTGAGGGGCAATAAATCCTGAAGCCACAACTATAGCCATTACGGCTGCGGACGCTCCCATTGCTATTCCTCCGTATGGAGAAATTAGATTCGCAAAAAGAAGATAAAATATAGCTCCGGCAAGACCACCAGCAAAATATAAAGGAAGCACCTTTTGATCTCCTAATAAGTCGCCAAAAATTCTTCCAAACCAATAGAGGATAAGCATATTCCAAAAGATATGTCCAAATCCTGCATGAAGAAACATATGAGTAATGATTGTCCAAGGCCTCTTTAGTAGCACACTTAAATCACCAGAAAGAGCAAAAAAGTGTTTGATGTTGACAAAAGCCTCACTGCTCATTCCACCAGGAGTAAACACTCCAACAAAAGTGAATACAATGAAAATGAAGACATTGATCAAGATCAACTTCATGATCATATTGCCATAGCGAAACTGTCCTTTTATATCCTCGAGTAAAGAATCTATCATTTTCTGAAATTACGCCAATATAAAAGCATAAGTATCCCGAAAAGTGCACCTCCGAGATGAGCGAAATGTGCAATACCTGTACGCGTTCCACTTATTCCACTGAATAAATCAATTGCAATAAGAATGGTCACTAAATATTTAGCCTTAATTGGTATAGGTGGGAAAAGTAGCATCAATTGTGTATTGGGAAAAAGAAATGCGAATCCTGCCAAAACGCCATAAATAGCACCAGAAGCTCCCACAACGGGTGCATTCCCTCCAATCAAAAGGTGCATGATCATGGCTCCAATCCCACTAACCAAATAGAATAGAAGAAATTTTCGAGAGCCCAAATAATTCTCTACAGTAGGGCCAATGAAAAACAAAGCCATCATATTGAATAGTAGGTGCATTTCACCACCATGCATAAACATATGCGTGAATAATTGTATGGGCTTGAAGTACCCACTTCCGGGAGGATAGAGCACAAAATACTCCCTTAGAGATGGAAATGGTAATAGATTGACACCGATAAAAACTATTACATTTATACCAATCAAATGTTTAACCACATCACTCATTCTTCCCATTGTGTATTTTTTTACTTTTTCAAAATTAGAACAATCTATCACCTCTTCCTGAGGATTTAGATGAATTAACAATCAAAAACTATTAAATGATGCCAATTTATGGCAGTAGACAATGGATTATGAAAAATACTTTCCAATTTCTTCTTCATTTACTGTAACAAAACACTTTTGTCCAGATGGGCTGGTATAAGGCATTTTGCAAGCAAAAAGTTCATCAATAAGAAGGATCATTTCTTCTTTGCTCATTTGTTTGCTTTTTTTGATTGCGGTTTGCTTTGCATAAGCTGCAGCTAGTTTTTCTTCAAGTTTAAGATCATTTGATCTGTTATTAGAGAAGTCATCTATTATGTTTTCAATCAGGTGTTTGCCGCTCAAATTTATACCAGCTGGAAGTCCCTGGATCACGAATGTGTTTTCTCCAAATTTTTCTATTTCCACACCGATTAAATGCAATTTGTTTTTTACTGCTAATAGCACTTCGCTTTGGGCGGAAGTGAGTTCTATAGTCTCTGGGAATAATGTTTTTTGAGAGGATGATAATCCAGTTGTCATCTTTTGTAGACAACTTTCAAAAACAATTCTTTCATGAGCATTGCGCTGATCTATTATTACAAAGCCACTTTTTATTGGATTAATGATATAACCCTTAGCTGTCCTAAAACAAGATGGTTCAAAATTGTTTTGAGGTGTTATAGATTCATCTAGTTTTAATTCAGACTGTTCTTTAGATCTTATGTTAGAATTGGTCTTGTCAGATTGTAACCCTTCATAAACATTTACCCATTCTTTTTTTGAAGGTGTTTCTCCTCTGTATTTGTATCCATCATTTTTAGTAAGAGAAGTGCCACTAGATTGGATACCTAAACTAGAATGTGAACTGCCCATTCTTTGAAATGAATAATCTTCATCAGAGTCAAAATCTATAGCTGGTGCAATGCTGTATTTTCCTAAAGCATGTTTTACTGATACTTTGATATAGTTATAGATCAATCTCTCATTTTCAAACTTGACTTCCTGTTTGGTTGGATGAATATTAATATCGATGCTTTCAGGTGGAGCCTCTAACATTAACACAAAAAAAGGATGATGATCTTTCGGTATTAAGTTATCGTAAGATGCTCGTATAGCATGATTGAGATAATTACTTTTAATAAATCTTCCATTAGTAAAAAAGAATTGATCACCTCTTGTCTTTTTTGTATAGTCTGGCTTTCCGACAAATCCATTTATTGTCAAAAAATCTGTCTCTTCAGAGACCGGTACCAGTTTCTCATTCACTTGTTTGCCAAAAATATTGATTAATCTTTGTCTAAGATTAGAAGAAGAGAGATGATAGATCTCATTATCATTATGAAACAATGAGAAAAATACTTGAGGATAAACTATGGCTACTCTGGTGAATTCATCTAAAATGTGCCGTAATTCAACAGGGTCTGATTTTAAAAATTTTCTTCTTGCAGGTACATTGTAGAATAGATTTTTTATTCCTAGGCTCGTCCCTTTTGGAAAATTCCCTAGCTCATGATGAGATATTTTTGAACCTTCTATTTTCACAGTTGTGCCCACATCAGAACCTTCTTGTTGAGTCTTTAATTCAACGTGAGCAATCGCTGCTATGGATGCTAAAGCTTCTCCTCTAAATCCTAAAGTATGTAAATCAAAGAGGTCTTCTGATTTAGAAATTTTAGAAGTGGCATGCCGCTCAAAACTCATTCTGGCATCTATATGAGACATTCCCTTTCCGTTGTCTACTACCTGAATTAAGGTCTTTCCGGCATTTTTGAGAATAACTTTTATTTCTGTGGCTCCTGCATCTATGGAGTTTTCAATGAGTTCTTTTATAACAGAAGAGGGCCTTTGGATAACTTCTCCAGCTGCTATTTGATTAGCTATCGAATCTGGTAAAAGATTGATGATATCGCTCATACTTTTTCACTCACTCTATTTCTCGATTGCTGCCACAATTTGTGGTAAATATTTATACAGAATCAAGAGTGTCACAAGAACTAAAAAAACGATGATACCTAGTAGTCTAAAGTTGGATCTTTTCCTAACACGTTGTGAATATTTTCTTGTATCCACTCCTCCTTTTCTGAATCCATGCCTAATTCTGTTTTTAGCTATTTCTGTGGCGTTTACCTTTTGATTATAGCTATTAAGCCTTTCTTCTAATTCTTCTTTAGCAGGGTCGTAGAATCTTGGAATATAATCAAACGATCTGTGCTTAAACCGGCTCCCCATTTTGAAAAAACTCATTGCAGCTTCTTTACAAATTTTACTAATATGAAGATATACTTCTTTACCTTAAGATGAATATCTATATATTTTAGTTGTATACATTGCGTTAAAGAATAACTAATTACTACTCACCACTTTAACCATCACCAAAGGAATCTTTATTTTGCACCTTTTTTTGAAAAAACTCTTTTAAAAAAGCTAAACGAAAAATTTATGCAGGCATCTGTAGATATAGAAGCGCTGAACCAGCAGATTACTCTCGAAAGTAAATTTATTGATGACCTTTTTTCTGAAGCAAACAAGGTAATTGTAGGCCAAGAAAGAATGCTAGAAAGGTTGTTATTAGGCCTTTTAGCCAACGGGCATATTCTTTTAGAAGGATTACCAGGCCTTGCGAAAACTTTAGCAATTAAGACATTAGCCTCTGCTGTGGGAGGAGAATTTAAAAGAATTCAGTTTACACCAGATTTGTTACCTGCTGATATTGTAGGTACTATGATTTATAATCCTAGTGAAAATGAATTTTCAGTTAGAAAGGGGCCTATTTTTGCAAACTTTATTTTGGCAGATGAGATTAATAGAGCTCCAGCAAAGGTGCAAAGTGCATTGCTTGAAGCAATGGAGGAACGTCAAGTTACTATCGGTAAAGAGACCTTTAAACTACCAGAACCATTTCTTGTCCTAGCAACTCAAAATCCAATAGAACAGGAAGGAACCTATCCTCTTCCTGAGGCACAAACTGATCGATTCATGATCAAGGTGAAAATAGACTATCCATCAAAAGAAGAGGAACTGAACATTGTAAGAAAAAGTCTAAATGGTGAAACCAAACAAAAAATAAATAAGATAATTAGCACTAAACAGATTCTTAGAGCCAGAGAAATGGTGAAAAAGATTTATATCGATGAAAAAATTGAAAAGTATATTATAGACTTAGTCTTTGCATCCAGATTTCCTAAGGATTATGGGTTAGATAATCTGGCTCCTTTGATAACCTATGGGGGATCGCCAAGAGCTAGTATTAATTTGGCTACTGCTGCTAAAGCTCATGCATTTATCAAGAGAAGAGGATATGTTATTCCAGACGATGTCAGGGCTATAAGCCACGATGTATTCAGACATAGATTAGGAATTAGTTATGAAGCAGAAGCAGAAAATATTTCTCAAGAAGAGATTATTACCAATATTTTGAATGAGATACAAGTACCTTAACCACCACCACTATTGCGAATACTATACACCATATCATTTTTATTTTTAAGCCTTCTGAATTATGGTCAAGAAGAAATATCAGATTTATTCTTCCTTGAAGGTGAATTATATGGAGGCTTACCTTTACAACTTTCAGTTCATACCGATGGTGAAATTTATGGTTATAGCAAGTATGGATCTAATGGAGATGTAGAATTTACACTAGAGGGAGAAAGAACTGAGAATGGCTATTTACTTTATGAATTTAATATTGATCATTCCTTAAGTGGTTTCATAGAACTAAGTAGCGACAAGAAAAAATGCGTTTGGAACTCTGTTGATTATAAAACAAATATTCCTGTCAATTTTTCAAATAGAGAAGGAAACTCTTCATACTACTTTGTTAGTCATCAATCTTATATAGCTGTAAGTTACCCTAGAGTAGACGATACTTTTGATGATAAATTTGGCAAGAAAATAAATTCCATAATAAGAAATGTGGCTGAATCATATGGTGTGGCTGAAATTGAAAATGGTAGCGATTTGCCAAGCAACAGATTTAAACAGAGAACCCTAGCTGTGAATAAAGTCACATTGAATTCTGAAAAATTAATTTCAGGACATCTCACTTTTTATGACAATCAGACTTCAGATGTAAAGACGCTCACCTATACTTATGATCGGGATAAAAAAGAGATGTTGGGGTTGAGTCAAATATTTAAGAAGAATTTTAATTATAGCTTTTTTCTCAAACAATATATTTCTCAAAAAAAGGAGAAGATGAAAACTGTATTAACACCGTTAGAAACGAAATGGATAAACGCTGCTCCTTTTCATCATTACGTGTTAACTAGTAGCGGGTTACAATTTTTAAGTGACTACAATACAATTTTTGGTCGTAAAAGTTTCACTATTCCTTACCATGAAGTATCTTCTTCTATTGGACAAAAATCTATTTCTAACTATATTAAAAAAAGAAAGTGAGTAAAATAGATGCCACCGAAGTATTGAAGAAGGTAAGGAAGATAGAAATCAAAACTAAAGAACTTAGTAAACATCTATTTTCAGGTGAGTACAGTAGCACATTCAAAGGAAGAGGAATGTCTTTTAGTGAAGTAAGAGATTATCAATATGGTGATGATGTTCGAAATATTGATTGGAACGTTACAGCCCGAACTGGAAGTCCACATATTAAAGTATTTGAAGAAGAGAGAGAGCTTACTGTGATGTTCTTAGTAGACATGAGTAAATCCTCTTTTTTCGGCACCCAAAATCAATTTAAAAGCGAGATAAACACAGAAATATGTGCCACATTAGCCTTCTCAGCACTCACGAATAATGATAAAGTAGGGGCAATTCTTTTTACAAATGAAGTTGAAAAGTATATACCACCCAAAAAGGGGAGAAAGCACATACTCAGAATAATAAGAGAACTCATCTACTTTGAGCCTAAAGGTCAAGGGACTAACTTATCAGAAGCTCTTGTTTATTTGAATAACATAATCAAGAAAAGAAGTATTGCTTTTGTGTTATCTGACTTTAATGATGATGGATATGAATCGGCCACGAATATCGCTGCAAGAAAGCACGATATTATTGGGGTAAAAGTCTATGATGATCTAGAAAAAAAACTACCGAATGTAGGATTAATACAAACTAAAGATCTAGAAACTGGTAGAGAACAAATGATCGATACATCATCCAAAAAAGTAAGATCACAGTATGAAATTCACTTTGAGGAACGATATAATTACTTCTATAATACCTTCAAAAAATCAGGTTCTGATGTGCTTACAATAAATACCAAAGAGGACTATGTCAAGCACTTATTAAAATTTTTCAAAAGCAGGCATAAGTGATAATGAAAAAGGGAAATTTTATATTGTTTTTGTTTTGTTCATTCTTTGCCTCTGCTCAAATTAATGTATCAGTCGGATGGGAACAAGATACTATTGCTCTAGGCGATGAGGTGGAGTTGTTGCTTTTTGTAAAAGGCCATATTGATGTTAAAGTTGATGAAGTAAGTAGTGGATTCTTAGATTCTCTGATTTCAGGTTTTCAGACCATTAGAATAAGAGAAGCAGATAGCACCAAAGTGAATGAATTTGCATATGCGGATGCAGAAGTAATGAGTTATGGAGAATTTAGAATTCAGGATGATGATGGAAAATTTGTTGCATCTGAACTGAACTGGGAGAAATCAGAGATTGGTGGAGAGCTTCTTCTCACAAATAGATTTAGATTCAGAATCTGGGATCCGGGACAGATAATAGCTACTACTCCAAGAGTGAATTTTAGTATACAGGGTCAAAAGCTTTTGAGCAATCAAAATTTTCAAGCTGCTTTATTTGTAAGGCCTCCAATTGATGTCTCGGCTATGGAGAAAGATTCTTTTGATATTTCTCCAATTAAGACAATTATTGAGGAGCCCATTAATTGGAGCGATTATAGGCCCTATGTATTGGGGATTTTGGCCCTAGTATTAGCTTTAGCGGGCTATTTTCTCTATAAGAAATATGAAGAAAGAAATAAAGCAAAACCAGAAGAGGAGATTGAAATTATTATACCTGCTCATAAAATTGCATTGGATAAATTGCATGACCTGGACGAGAAAAACATGTGGCAATCAGACATTAAAGGTTATCAATCAGAATTGACATACATAGTAAGAGAATATTTGGAAAACAGGTATAAAATTCCAGCACTTGAATCCACCACTGATGAAATTGTGAGTGCTATCAAAAAGAAAGATTTAGATAAATCTCAAATTAGTGAGATGAAAAATATTTTGCAGGTGGCCGATTTAGTAAAGTTTGCAAAATCAAAACCTAGTCTAAACATTCATCAAGAATTCATGAATAAAGCATTTGAATTTGTTCGACAGACACAAGTGAAAATCATTGCTGATCAAGAAATTATTGAAGAATGATAGATGTCTTCAGCGATATAACATTTGTGAGTCCTTATTTTTTGAGCTTACTTATTCTAATTCCATTGGCATTGTTATGGAAGAAAAGAAAAGGAAAAGATCAAAAAATTCACCTTCAAATGCCTGATCTTGAGCCGATAAAAAGCATTCGATCCATAAGGTCTACGGTGTTTCCTTACTTAAATATTCTTAAAGCTGTTTCTTTTGTATTGTTTGTAATTGCATTGGCAAGGCCTCAGCTGACTTTAAAAGAAGAAGAAGTAAAAGCGGAAGGAATAGATATCATGATGATTATGGATATCTCTAGCAGTATGCTTGCTCAAGATTTCAAACCGGACCGATTAGAAGTAAGTAAAAAAGTGGCAATTCAATTTGTAGACAAAAGACCATATGATAGAATTGGATTAGTCGTTTTCTCTGGAGAAAGTTTTACCCAATGCCCATTGACAACTGATCATCGAGTGTTAAAAGATTTTCTTGATGGCCTGCAATGTGGCCTACTTGAAGATGGTACTGCAATCGGAATGGGATTGGCCTCTGCTGTAAATAGATTAAAAGATAGTGAAGCGAAAAGTAAAGTGATAATCTTACTTACCGATGGAGTCAACAATTCAGGCTACATTAAGCCTATGACTGCAGCAGAAATTGCTCAAGAATTAGAAACTAAAGTCTATACAATAGGAGTAGGAAGTGTAGGTCAAGCACTTTCTCCAATCAGTAGGCGAAGTGACGGTCGATATGTTTTTGGAATGGCTAAAGTAGAAATAGATGAAGGGCTTTTAAATCAGATATCTGAGATGACAGGAGGTAAATATTACCGAGCTACCAATGAACAAAACTTGGAAGCTATATATGCTGAAATTGATAGATTAGAGAAAACAGAAATGGACATTACCACATTTAAAAGATACTCTGAGGAGTATGGAAGATTCTTATCTATTGGTCTTTTCATTTTCCTGTTGGAAGTGGTATTAAGACATTCAATATTCAAAACATTGCCCTAGTATGTTCAGATTTGAAAACCCACAACATTTGATTTTACTGATTGCCGTTTTGGTAATCTTTTTGCTTTACTTAGGTTACAGCTTTTGGCAAAAAAGAAGTCTAGCAAATGTTGGAAACGAAGATTTATTGAAAAGATTAATACCGAATTTTTCCATTTTACGTCAAAGGTGGAAAATGGCATTGACTCTTCTTTCTCTTCTTTTTCTAATCAGTGCTTTAGCTAATCCTCAGTGGGGAGCAAAAAAGGAAAAGGTGAAAGCTCAAAGCTCAGATGTTTTCATTGCTCTTGACATATCTCAAAGCATGATGGCTGAAGATATTTCTCCAAATAGACTTGAGAGAGCAAAAAGATTAACTCAAAATCTGGTTAAGAGTCTTAGAGGCAATAGAATTGGAATTATATTATTTGCGGGAAACGCATATCTGCAAATGCCTTTGAGCAATGATGCTTCGGCTGCTCAGATGTTTATAAGCAGCGCTAATACAAACCAGGCTACTACCCAAGGTACTGCCATAGGAGAGGCGATTGAATTAGCATTAAAGGCATATGCAGAAGGAGAAGCAATACAAAGAGCATTGATAATCATTACGGATGGAGAGAATCATGATGACGAGGCAATGGCGAAAGTGCAAGAGGCAAGTGAAGTGGGTTTGAATATTTTTACGATTGGAGTTGGGACAGAAGAAGGTTCATTTATTCCAGTAAAGTCAGCTTCTGGAAATCAGTATAAAAGAGATGATAAAGGAGAACTAGTTAAGAGCATTCTTAACCCCCAACTGGTAAGAGACTTAGCTTCTGCTGGTGGTGGAAAGCACTATTTCATTCAAGAGGGAAACGAAATTCTTACCGATATTAAAAGACAAATTGATAGATTAGAAAAACAGGAAGTAGAACAGCGTTCCTTTACTGATTATGAAAGCTATTTTCAGTATCTATTGGGTATCGGACTAATCTTCTTTATACTAGAATTTTTTATTTCGCCTAAGAGGAAAGTTAGAATGATTTCTTAACTCATTCAGCAAACTCATTCAGTGCTAATTCATCCAATATTTTTTCTAGCTCAAGGGACGACTGAAATGTTTGAATTTTGTTTGAATATAATTTTTTTTGCCTCATAACTTGGAGCCCACTGAGTAAAAGGTTTGCTTCACAGGATTCTTGAACTAAGAGATCTATATACTTTGAATAAGTAGAAGGATCCTCCATATTATCAATGATGGTGAGAATTAAGTCAGGATGGTATATGTGGCAACCACTGAATACATTTTGTACATCAACATTGAGTCCCAGATTAATCGCTTTATGTCCTTTAGATTTTATGATATAGTGTAAAAAATTCAATGAAAGTTCTCCTTGTTCGCTCTTAGGTAAAAAAAGAAGAAATTTTTTAGGGTTATCTCTCTTCACATCAAGTTTATCAATTTCTACAACACATTTTCGCTTTATTAAGTGTGAGACAAAGTTTTCATGAATAGGTTCGATACTTCCAGTCATCCACATCATTCCTAATTTGTCTAGTAGTGGATAGATAACATCAAGCATGGTCTGCTTAAATCCATTTTGAGAAATATTAGCATTAAATATTTTGAGAAAATTGTCCTCATTAAGCTCTAAAACCGAAAGTGTTAGCCCGTCTAATTGATTTTCGAAAGTTTTATCTACATCTGTAAGCTTAGCTGCTATGGAATGTATGTCATTATTTTGAAGTTTAGCTATTTTGGAAATCTTATAACCATTGCGATTTAGTAAAGCAATGTTCATAATTTTTTTCAAATCCTCTTCAAGATAATATCTGATGTTTGTATTGGTTCTCCTAGGCTCTATAATACCATATCGTTTTTCCCAAATACGAATAGTGTGGGCTTTTATACCAGTTAAATTTTCTAAATCTTTTATGGAGTAAACAACCATTTGTCTAGCTCTTACCTTTTGGAACTAAATCTTAAGATATTGGACAACTATATTACAAGTAGCGTAGTTTTAAGACAATGTATACAATATAACGCTAAGATATAATGAAAATAGGAATAGTATGTTTTCCATCATTTGGAGGAAGTGGTGTGGTAGCAACCGAATTAGGTACATATTTGGCATTTCAAGGTCATGAAATACATTTTATCACTTACGAAAGACCTGCCAGACTTACCTTTTTTCACCAGAATATTTTTTTTCATGAGGTTTCTACTACGAAATATCCTCTTTTTAGATATACGCCTTATGAAACTTCATTAACAAGTAAAATGGTTGAGGTAGCAGAATCTCAAAAACTGGATGTACTACATGTGCACTATGCTATTCCTCATGCCTCAGCAGCTTTTTTGGCTAAACAAATATTAGCTTCGAAAGGAATCAAAATTCCAGTGATAACTACTCTACATGGTACTGATATCACTCTTGTAGGAAAAGATAGTTCTCTTAAATCTGTCATAGAGTTTAGTATTAATAATTCTGATGGTGTCACTTGTGTGTCCGAATATTTAAGAGAGGAAACCTATAAGCATTTTGATATTAAAAAAGAAATAGATGTGATATATAATTTCATAGATTTTTCTAAATTTTCAAAAACCAATAAAGAGCATTTCAAAAAAGTCATTGCACCAAATGGGGAAAAAATAATCACACATATTTCAAATTTCAGAAAGGTAAAAAGAGCAGAGGACACTATTCATGTATTCAAGAAAGTCAACGAAAAGATACCTTCATGTCTTTTGTTAATTGGTGATGGCCCAGAAAGAGCCAACTTAGAAGTTTTATGTAAAAAAATTGGTTTATGTGATCAAATAAGGTTCTTAGGAAAACAAGAAGCTATAGAGGAATTGTTATCAGTATCAGACCTTTTTATTCTTCCTTCTTCGAATGAGAGTTTTGGGCTTGCAGCACTTGAAGCAATGGCCATAGAAGTTCCTGTGGTTTCTTCAAATGTAGGAGGAATCCCTGAGGTAAATGTAGATGGCGAAACAGGTTTTCTTTGTGATGTTGGGGACGTAGATGCTATGGCAGAAAAGTCTCTTGAAATTTTAATGAATTCTGAAAAACATGGCAGGTTTAAGAAAAATGCTTATAAACGAGCACAAAAGTTTGAAATTCAAAAAATAGTACCTCAGTATCTTGAATTATATGAAAGAGTAAGTGAAATAGTAAAAAAGGACACCCATCAATTGGTATAATGAAATATTCATAAAATCAAATGTGCGGAAATATCAGAATCCATATTTAGACTAAGGGGCATTTATTAAATCGATTTCCTTAATATACTTTTCTAGATAAATTCTTGATTGTGGAATCTCTTTTTTAAGATATTTTTCAATCATAAGACTCCCTATGGGAGCAGCCACAGCACCTCCACCTCCTGCATTTTCAACATAGACAGCAATTGCTATCTGTGGATCATCTTTAGGGGCAAATGCAAAAAAAACAGAATGATCTTTACCGAATGGGTTTTGAGATGTCCCTGTTTTACCACAAGCCGCTATGCCTTTTATTCTGGAGAACCTTGCTGTTCCTGACCTCATTACCCGCTCCATACCATCAATGACTGGAGCGAAATGTTTTTGATCGATATCGACATAATGTGGTAGCGAAAAATCTTCAGTAAATTCTTCTTGATGATCTACAGTTCTGACTAAATGTGGAATCTTATAAAATCCTTTATTTGCTAAAATGGCCGCTAGATTGGCCATTTGAAGGGTAGTCATTTGTATTTCACCCTGCCCTATACCTAGAGAAAGAATATATGATGCTTTCCAACCTGTTCGGACACTGCGATACAGATAGTCATAGTACTCTGGGGTAGGAATGAAGCCGGTATTTTCATTAGAAATATCAGAGTTGAGTTTTCTGCCCATCCCAAATTGATCTAAATATTTATTAATCATTCTTAGGCCAATGTCTGGGTTTGAATAACCAAACTTCTCAACGGTTTCTCCCATTAATTTATAGTAATAGGTGTTGCATGAGTGTTCCAGAGCAATTTTCATGTTATAGGGAGTGGGGTGATCTCTACATCCTTGGGAGTACCCTTTTTCTTTATTGATATCATAGACCCCTGTACATTGAATTGTTCTTCCTGGATAGGTAATACCTTCTTGTAAAGCAATTAGTGAAAGTATAGGTTTGAAAATAGAACCAGGGGGATATTGGGCTATAATTGAACGATCCAGAAGAGGTTTGTTGAGGGTGTCTTCCTGAAGTCTTTTAAAAGCAGAACTTCTATGCCTCCCAATGCTCAAATCGCTTGGGTCGTAGGAAGGGCTGCTAATAATGGAGAGAATTTCTCCTGATTTTGGTTCTATTGCTACGACGCTTCCTTTTTTGGAATGCATAAGAATTTCACCATATTCTTGTAAATCGATGTCTATTGTGGTGTTCAGATCTAACCCTGGTTCTGCGTGATTTTGAATAAGACTTTCTTCTTCTGAAGTGATTTCTCTGCCAACATTATCTTTTAAAATATAAGCGACTCCTTTTTCACCCCTTAAATAGTTCTCATATTTACGTTCTATACCACTTACTCCAATATAGTCCCCACTTGAATACTTTTCTGGATCTCTATTTATTCTAGTATTACTTACTTCTCCAATGTATCCTAGCGCATGGGCTCCATGGGGGTAAACATATTTTCTTTTAAAATTTAGAACAGGATAAAACCCAGGGAACCGAAACAAGTGCTCTTGAAATCGAAGAAAATCTTGAGGTTGTATTTCAGAAAGGAAAGTGAAAGGTAAGTTCTTTTGATATTGAACATTCTTCCAATCTTTATTGAGAGCATTCTCGAAGTTTTCTAATTCTATGGATAAGAGACTACAAAAGAGAGTAGTATCCATGTCTGGATTTAGTTCATTATAAATGACATTGATATCATACATTGGGTCATTTGCAATCAATAACTTACCATTACGATCATAGATCATACCTCGAGAAGGTTCTAGATCTTTTTTATATATAGTTGTTTTGTTGGCTTGACTTTCATACTTATCACTCAAGAGTTGGATTGTGCCTAATTGTATTATCAGAAATAGCAGGCTTGTTGCAAAAACACCCACAGTGATATAATATCGACTCTTCACTTTTTCTATTAGGCTTTAAAAATCATCAATAGTAAAACGCCAAAAGGTAAAGATACTAGTGTGCTCATAGCGGAACTAATCAAAACTCTTTTCAAATAGACCAATGTAAATGCATCGATCATAAAAAAAGTAAATGAAAAAATAAACAGGCAGACACCTAAATAGATTGATATCCATCCAATCCCATAAGATTTGTATCCAGAATTATCAGTTTTGTATCCTTGTCGAGGTTGGACAAGATTTAAAATAGAACTTCTAAAATATGCCATCATGACTAGTGCAAAAGTATTGATCCCAAGAGTGTCATTAAATATATCCAAGGTGAGGCCAATCAAAAAAGCGGAAATCAGAAGTAATGGTTTATCAAAATTGATTGGCAATGCAAGAATAATTAATGGCAGAACAAAAATCATTAAGGGATACTGATTTGCCACTACCATTAGAGCGTCAGAAAAAATGACTTTTTGTGCAACCAACACTAAAACACAAAAGAGTATAAAAAGAGGCCTAATTTTCATTCAAGTTTTCTAACTCATTAATTTCTTCAAAATCATTATTTTTTACAACATATACTAAACTTGTTTGAGTCAAATCTTGATAACTTCTTACTGTTATATCATAAAAGGCCCCTCCTCTTATCACCTCATAGGTCTCTATTCTGCCAATTTTTATTCCTTTTGGAAATATAGATGAGTATCCACTTGTAATTACTTCATCTCCAATAACAATATTGGCATATTTAGGAATACCATTGAGTTTATAATGTAAATAATCGCCTCCCGACCACGTCAGATATCCTGAATGTTCCTTAGTTTTTATACTTGCTGCGATACGTAAATTAATATTCAATAATGAAATAACAGTTGAATATTTATTAGATACTTGGTTGATTACACCGACAATTCCTTTGTCACCTATTACTCCCATACTTTTTTTAAGTCCATCTTTTACCCCTTTGTCTAACGTGATGTAATTATTGAGGGTATGAATAGTAGAATTTATTATTGTAGCAGGGAGGACTTCATATTTTTTTTCTACATCTGAAGAGTCTCTGGTTGTTTTTATTTTTTCATTTACTAGTTCTTCTATGAGTTGAGCATTTTGAAGAAGTAAATCATCATTCTGTTCCTTTAAGTCGAGTGATTGCTTAATCTTTGATTGTTGTCTCACTAAATCAGAAACAATTTCATTTGAAGAATGAAGAAATATTTCACTCTGCCCTTTATTAAATCTGATAATCAGAAATATGGCAATGCATTCTAGAAATATAAAGAGGATCGTAGCACCAAAATTTTGAAAGAATTTAAAAAATCTAAACATAGATTTATGCTTCTGATTGGATTACATACTGCGTCTATCCATGAGAAATGTAGAAGCTTCCGTATTTTCTAGAGCTAGTTTAGTGCCTCTTACAACTACTTTTAAAGGATCTTCTGCGACATGAACAGGAAGTTTTGTTTTTTTAGATAATCTCTTGTCCAGTCCTTTGAGTAAAGCACCTCCTCCCGTAAGGAATAGTCCTTTTTTGAAAATATCCGAAGCAAGTTCTGGGGGTGTTTCTTCTAATGCTCGAATTATTGCTTCTTCTATTTTTATCAATGATTTGTCTAACGCTTCTGCAATTTCCTGATAAGAAATAAAAATTTGCTTAGGGATTCCGGTAAGAAGGTCTCTGCCATTTACAGGGCAGTTTTCAGGAGGATTCTCCAATTCTTTAAGAGCAGAACCAACTTCCATTTTGAGTTTTTCAGCTGTTCTCTCCCCAATCAGAAGATTATGCATATGCTTCATATAATCTATGATGTCAGCAGTAAGCTCATCTCCTGCAATTCTTATTGATTGATCGGTAACTATACCAGAAAGAGCGATTACTGCAATTTCTGTTGTGCCTCCACCTATATCAATGATCATACTTCCTGTTGGCTCTAATACATTTATGCCTATACCTAAAGCCGCTGCCATGGGTTCATGAATAAGATATGTTTCCTTAGAATCGACATGATCTGCAGAATCGAATACTGCTCTTTTTTCTACCTCAGTAATTCCAGATGGGATACAAATTACCATTTTAAGATGGGTGAAAAACTTTCGTCTTCCTTCTATCATTCCAATCATTCCCTGAATCATTGCTTCAGCAGCTTGGAAGTCGGCGATTACTCCATCTTTTAGAGGTCGTATAGTTTTGATGTTTTCATGGGTCTTTTCATGCATAAGCATGGCCTTGGTGCCCACAGCTAGGATTTCTCGAGTACTACGATCTATAGCGACTATAGATGGTTCATCTACCACGATTTTATCTTCATAGCTTATCAGCGTATTCGCTGTGCCAAGGTCTATTGCAAGTTCTTGCCTAAAAAAATTGAAAAGCCCCATCTAGAAAAACCCTTTTTATCTTCTCGTACCTAAAAAATTGAGATGAAGGTAACTTTTTGTTACGCTTTGCCAACAATTACTTTCCAAAAATTATCAATGTTCAAATATTCCCTTGCTAATGATTGGATTTCATCCGATTCAAAAGCTAATATTTCTTGTGACAATTGGTTATAAAATGTACTTTCTAATCCTAATAATGTTTGCATTTTCACAGGATTTATTGCTTTAAATGGACCATTAATTGTAGACATGAAATTACCCAACAGATAGTTTTTAACCATTTGCAATTCTTGATTCGAAAGTGGTTCTGTTTTTAATTTGTCAAATTCACAAGAAATCTGTTCTAAAGTGTCATTAACATATTCATTATCTAATTCACAAGAAATAATCCATGAGCCATCATACTTATAAGTATCTAGCATAGAATAAATGTTGTAAGTATATCCTTTTTCTTCTCTAATGTTTTTCATCAATCTAGAACCGAAATACCCGCCTAAAATCGTATTCAAAAAATATATCCCAGGATAATTTTTATGATTTCTATTAAATAGAGGTAGTGCTAATTTGAGAGAAGATTGATTCTCTCTTCCTTTGATTTGAATGGTTTGCTTTTCAGTTTTAGTAGCTTGATATTTAGATGGAAGGTTTTTTTTATTCTTGAAAGCCAGGGATAAATTTTCAATGCTTTTGATATCATCATTTCCATAATCTCCAGAAAGAAAAATATGAGCCCGATCATTAGTGCAGTTTTGATTATAATGACTTTTTAGATCACTTGAAGTGATATCATCTAACATTTCAAAAGTGCTATTGTATCCATATACACTATCTTTTCCATAAAGACTTTCTGTGATGGCCCTGTAACTTAATATGTCATTTTTGGTGAGATTTATGGTCATTCTCTGTTTTCTTCTGTTTTTGTAGATGTTTAATTCTTCTTCCGAGAAAGTCGGAGCAACAATTATATCCTTAAGAATGGGAAGTACTTTCTTTAGACTCTTTTTGGCACATGTTAATCTAAGTGTAATAAAGTCAGAATTACCTTGGCTTGATAGATATGCACCTTCATAGTCTATGGCTTCTGAGATTTCAGAGCTAGTCATTTTTAAGCTTCCTTCTGTTATCAAGGAGGCACAGGACTGAGCTACAAGCCTTTTTGTCTCATAAAGTCGCCCAGCTTCAAAAACAATTTCTAATCTAATAGCTCCAATGCCTTCCGATTTGTAGGCATATAGAGGAACTCCAGATGACAATGTGTATTGATTAGGCGTAATAATGTCCACAGTGGATATTATATGACTTTTAGGCCCTCTTTTTAGTCGATCTATTTGTTGCATTCTCAAAAATCTGCGGCGAAAATAATCTTGAAATTTCTTTTATGCCTCAGTTTTATAAGTTGACTTGGATCATAATTATATTTTTTCTTCATTTTAATAGAAATTGATTCCGATCAGTAGTTAAAAAATCATTTCAACAATTGTTGAATAATTAATTAAGAATGGACGTTTCTTATTGTTATTTTTGACGAATAAAATAGTCGTACTTTCGATTTTTTTGAATACCAAAGTGGGTTATGAAGTTTACGGTATCCTCATCTGAATTATTAAAGAAATTATCCATTTCAAATGGAGTTATTGGCTCTAATACTGTGTTGCCAATTTTAGAAGATTTTCTTTTTACAATTAGTAACAATGTTCTTAAGATAGTCTCTTCGAACTTAGAAACTACTATTATAACAGATTTGGAGGTTTCGGCCGAAGGAGATGGGAGAGTAGCTGTTCCGGCTAAAATATTAATTGATACACTCAAGGCATTACCTGATCAACCTATAAGTTTTGATATTGATGATGACAATTTTGCAATCCAGATTACTTCTGAATATGGTAAATACAAACTAGCTGGTGATAACAGTGATGATTATCCTGATCTTCCCTCAGAAGATGGGGTGAATTCAGTAACAATTCCATCAGCGATGTACAGCCGAGTATTAAACAATACTCTTTTTGCTACAAGCAATGATGAGTTAAGAATGGCAATGCAAGGACTATTTACAGAAGTGGAAGAGGATAAAGTAACATTTGCAGCTACTGATGCTCATAAATTAGTAAAGTATGTCTGTAAAGGTGTGAGCGGAGGTTCTGTAGAGAGCTTTATAGTACCTAAAAAGGGTTTAAATATTTTAAAAGCCGCTTTAGGTTCAAAAGATGACTTGAAAATTGCCTACAATAGTAAGAATGTATTTTATGAAATTGGTGGCACTACCGTTATCATCAGGCTTATAGATGCAAAGTACCCAGACTACAATGGAGTAATACCTACAGATAACCCCAATCAACTAACGGTTAATAGAGTAGACTTTTTGAGTTCTTTAAAAAGGATGGTGATTTTTGCAAATAAAACTACTAATCAAGTGGTCTTAAATTTAACTGAAGGAAGTTTAACTATTTCTTCACAGGATTTGGACTTTTCAAATGAGGCAACAGAGCAATTGAGTTGTAGTTATGACGGAGAACCTATGAACATTGGGTTTAATGCTAAATTTTTAGTAGAAATGTTGAGTGTGCTAAATGGTGACGATGTAATATTTGAATTATCCGCGCCAAATAGAGCAGGGGTGCTCCTACCAGCCGATAAAGAGGAGAATGAGGACATTCTAATGCTTGTCATGCCAGTGATGATGGGTTCATAACATCTTACCACCATGAAAATAGGCCTCTTTTTTGGGAGCTTTAACCCTGTTCATACTGGCCATTTAATAATAGCCAATTACGTTTTACAATACACGGATCTTCAAAAGGTATGGCTTGTACTTACACCTCAAAATCCATTTAAGAAAAAAGAAAGTCTAGCGAGAGATTATGAAAGGTTACATTTGCTAAATCTAGCCACTGATGACAGCCCCAATCTAATACCATCTTCCATAGAATTTGGCTTAAAAAGACCGTCCTACACAATCGATACACTTACATTTTTGACGGAAAAATATCCTGATCATAATTTTTCAGTGATTATGGGAGGGGACAACCTATATAGTCTTCCAAAATGGAAAAATGGCGACATAATTATCAAAAACTATCCTATTTATGTCTATAAAAGACCAACCTATGAATTAGGGGAGTTAGAAAATCATGAGAATGTCAGGATTGTAGATGCTCCATTACTAAGTATCTCGGCTACTATGGTTAGAAAGATGATATCTGAAGGAAAGTCTGTTCAGTATATAGTTCCGGATGCAGTCTTTCGTTATTTAGAAGGCTCTAATATTTATAAGATTTGAATCTTCAACAACGATATTTCTTCATTTTCTTTCTGACAGCTTTTAATATTTTGCACTTGAAAGCTCAGAAAATTGGTGATTGGACTTCATACCTACCTTATCAATCCGGGATCACCGTTGCCCAAAGTGAATCTAAAGTCTATTATGGCACCGAATGGAGCATAGTACAGATAGACAAAGAAGATTTTTCATCAAAACGGATTTCAAAAGTAGACGGTCTCTCAGATATTGGAGTCAAGGAAATTGAGTTTGATGATACTAATGACCAATTGATAATAGCCTATACAAATGGAAATATAGATTTTCTAAAAGACCAAGAGGTTATCAATTTGCCTAACATCAAATTGAACACGGATTTGATAGGAACTAAAAGTGTCAACAACATTAATATTTCTGGTGATATGATCTATCTGTCAACAGGTTTTGGACTAGTAACAATTAGTAGTAATGATCTGTTATTTGGTTCTACAACATTTACTGATATACCAGTTCAAGAGTCTGTGATTTTTGAAGATCAAATTTTTATTTCTACTGATGAAGGTGTTTTTTTTGCGCCTTCAGATGGTTCAGAAAACCTTATTGATTTTTCATTATGGCATCATATTGATGAAAGTTTTGGATTGCCTATTTTATACAGCTCATCAGGAATATCAGTATATGAAGATCAACTATATTTTGTTGCGGATGACAAATTATACAGATGGGACAATGGAAGATTAACTGAAATTTGGACCTCATCGAGTGACAATATTTCATTGGGTTTCCTCTCGTCTGATGGAGATTTTTTGATGCTGGGAGTTATAGGAAACGATAGGAGAGGTGATGTTTTTTTTTATGATGGGCAAACCTTCTTAAAAAGTGGCAATGGATGCAATGATGTGATTCAAGATGTAATCCAAGATCAATTTGGAAGAGTGTGGTATGCTGATGAATATGGTGGATTTAGAACTACAGAAAATATTCAATCAGATTGTCAACATTTGAATTTTAACAGCCCATTATCTCATGAGGTTAGCGATATTGCTATAAGAGACAACGAAGTCTATGTAGCATCTGGTGGAGTAAAAGACAATTATGACTACAGCTTTACTCGAAGTGGGTATTATTTTCTTGAGAATAGAGATTGGCAAAATATTAATCAGGACAATGAAATCTTTATAAAAGAGAATGACCTTCTGAATTTTCTGAAAATTAAACCTCACCCTAATAAGGAAGAGCTATATATAGGAACCTATTGGGGTGGTTTGTTAAAGGTTGATGAAGCAGCAGATAGTTTTACACTTTTTGATGAATCAAATTCAGCACTTTTGGGCACCATTGGGGACGAGCAAAGAGAGAGAATTACTGGATTACAATTTGATCTTGAGAATAATTTATGGGTGACAAGTTTTGGGTCCCCGAGGCCACTTGCCCTTCTAGACGAAGATGGGCAATGGACTAACTTTAGTTTAGGATCAAATAAAAATTTAATTGATGTAGTCCAAGATGAGTTTGGGTATCTGTGGATTCCTGCTTTTGGGAATAATGGAGGATGCTATGTTTTTGATCCTGGTTCAGATTTGGCAGCAAGTGAAGATGATAACTGGAGATTTATCACCTCTTCTAGCTCTAATATGACCACTAATGTAGTAAATACAGTAGCGGTAGATTTGGATGGTGCTGTATGGATTGGCACGGCTGAAGGGCCTATAATTTTTGACTGTGGATCTGATCCTTTTGATCTTGCAAGTTGTTCTGGCGATAGAGTAAAGGTTCTCCAGGATAGTATAGTGGCTTTCCTGCTAGCAGATCAAGATATTTTATCAATTGAAGTGGATGGAGCTAACCAAAAGTGGTTTGGAACAAGGAATGGAATTTTTGTCCAATCTCCAGACGGAGAAGAAGAAATATATAGGTTCACAGTGGACAATAGTCCTTTATTTGATAACAGAATAAGAGACTTAGCATTTAATAGAGAAAGTGGTGAATTGTTGATTGGAACAGATAGAGGATTACAATCATTTAAGACCCCTAGCACTGAAGGAAAACCGATACACCTTGATACTGAAGTACTAGTTTACCCAAACCCTGTTCACCCCAATTATGATGGACCAATAGCCGTAAAAGGTTTAGTAAGAGATGCATTGGTGAAAATTACAGACATCAATGGCAATCTTGTTACAGAAGTTAGGGCACAGGGAGGGCAAGCTGTTTGGAATGGTGAAGATATATCAGGCAGGAAGGTTCAGACAGGTGTTTATCTTATATTCAGTACTGACGATAAAGCATTTGATAGACCTGACAGTTATGTTACTAAGGTCATGGTTATCAGATGATGATTGAACTTTTATCCATTTGCTTTTGTATCAATAACATTAACCTTTAGTCTTATGATAATATCTACTATAGTAGCACGCTCAAAAAACAACATCATTGGTAAAGACAATTCTCTGCCTTGGCATCTTCCTGCAGACTTAAAATGGTTTAGATCAAAGACTATAGGCCATCACGTAATAATGGGTAGAAAGTCATTTGAATCTCTTCCTGGACCGCTTAAAGGCCGTACCATCATTACCGTAACCCAAAACAAAGACTATTTTTCAAGTGACTGTATTGTTAAACACTCTATTACAGAAGCTTTAGCTTATGCTAAAAAACATGAAAAGAATGAGGTCTTAATATTGGGAGGAGGGATAATCTATGAGTTAACCAAAAACCTGTGGGACAAAATGTACATGACTGATGTAGACGTAGAAATTGATGGAGACACATCATTTGCAGAATTAGAAATGGATGATTGGGTGCTGAAACAAGAGGAAGCCTATCCAGCGGATGATAAAAATGTGTATAATTATACATTCAGGACCTACACCCGTAAAGAGCATGCCCATTAAAGAAGATTTGCTACATTACATATGGAGAATTAAAAGTTTTAACCTCAAAAATCTTTGTACTACAGATGGTGAAGCTTTAAATATTATCTCCTTTGGAAACTACAACCATTCTGATGGTCCAGATTTCTTAGAGGCACAAATCGAACTAAGCGGCACAAAATGGATAGGTTCAATTGAGATGCATGTAAAAAGTTCGGATTGGAACATCCATGGGCACTCTTCCGATTCTAATTATCAAAATACCATTCTTCATGTAGTATATAAGGAGGACAAAGAGATCAAAAGAAAGAACGGCACAAAAATTCCATGCCTCGTTCTAAAAGGTAGAATGAATACAGGAATAATTCAATTATATCAAAAATTTGATTCTGCTTTATGGATTCCTTGTGAATCTTTAATAGATCAGTCTTCTGAACTTTCTCAAACCTTAGCTAAAGAACGTGCATTATCAGATCGATTAGAAAAAAGATGGAAAGGTGTGAATATTTCAAATAACCTCACCAATAATAATTGGGAAGAGACAGCTTACAGACTAATTTGTAGGTCTTTTGGTTTGGTTCACAATGCAGATGCTTTTTTACAAATCGCAATGAATATTCCATATTCTATTCTGAAAAAGAATAGTAACAACTTGGAGTCACTAGAGGCGATATATATGGGTACTGCAGGACTTCTTACTTCAGATTTAGAAGATGAATATTCTCAAAGGATTAAAAATGATTATCAATTTTATCGAAAGAAGTATGATATTCAAAAAATTGATATTCCATTAAAACACAAAGCTGTCAGGCCTCATAATTTTCCTGAAGTTGCACTTTCACAGTTCATTAATTTGATGTCTAAGCCGAGAATCTTTTCTCAGTTACTAGAGGCTGATATTCAAGGAATAGGAAAATTATTGAAAGTAAAAGCTTCGCCTTATTGGGATAATCATTACACTTTTGACAAAATTTCAAATACTAAAATCAAGACTCTCGGCAAATCGAAAATGAGGGTGATTATAATCAATGCCATTGTTCCCATGCTCTATTTCATGAGCAAGAAGACTGGAGATGACAATTGGTCCAAAAAAGCTTTAGACCTTCTTGAACAAATACCTGCTGAGAAGAATAATATAATATCCAGATGGAAAAGTCTGAATATTAGGTCAAATTCTGCTTATGACACCCAAGCTTTGCTAGAACTAAAAAAGCATCATTGTAAGAAGAAAAAATGTCTCTCTTGTCCAATTGGGCATAATATTCTTAAACCAAATGGCTAATTATGCATTGGATCGGTAAGATATTGATGGCTCCATTCGCTATGATTTACGGATTAACAGTAAGTCTACGCAATGCGCTATACGACAGTGGAATGTTGAGGTCAACTTCTTTTGATCTTCCAGTTATCTCAGTTGGCAATATCAAAGTGGGTGGAACAGGCAAAACGCCAACAGTTGAATGGCTGATACAAATGTTAGCACCTTTTCTGAATGTTGGAGTACTAAGCAGAGGTTTCAGCAGAAAAACAAATGGATATCATCTGGTTTCTACTTCTGATAAAACTTACACAGTTGGAGATGAGGCCTTACAGATCAAAAGAAAATTTCCCTCTATAGCTGTGGCAGTTTGTGAGTCACGAACAATAGGCGTTTCTTCTCTGATTATGGATAGCCCACAAACTCAAGTGGTCCTTCTTGATGATGCATTTCAGCATCGTTCTATTGATCCAAGTCTTAGTATTGTTCTTACAGAATACCATAATCCATATTACCATGACTATCTCATGCCTATGGGTAAATTGAGAGAATGGCGATCTGCTATTCAAAGAGCTGATTATCTGATAGTTTCAAAATGCCCAACTGATCTTACTCAAGAAGAAGCTAACATATTCAAAAAAAGAATAGAAGAGATTAATCCTGAAAACATCTTTTTTTCTCACATTGATTATGGGCCATGTTATTCTATTTATGAATATAAGAGGCAACTCCATATTGATAATGAGACAGCAGTGCAAATCATTAGTGGCATTGCAGAACCCGAATATTTGAAAGACCACTTTAGAGGAAGAGCTGACCGAGTTTATTCATACGACTTTCCGGATCATCACGCTTATGAAAAGTCTGATGTTTTAAATATCATATCCTCATTTACACGGATACCTTATCAAAAGAAAGCCTTGATCACCACTGAAAAGGACATAGTCAAATTGATCAATCATATTGATTTATTTAAGGAAGCAGAAATTGAAGTCTTTATCCAAAGAATAGGAGTGCATATTCTGTTTAATAAACATAATGAGTTGGAATCAAGAATTAAAAGCTTTTTACTCAATTTTATCAGCTGATCAGAAAAATGAAAACAGAATTTTAACATCTGATTTAAAAAAAACTTAAGATTCTGTAACAAAACTTATTTTCTTCTCGTCAATCATTCACAAAACGTCACAACCGCTTTTAGGTTAAAATTTTCGAGAATTCAATTCTTATAGAATTGATTTAAAAATTAAAAATTAAAACGTCATCATGAAAAAAGTACTTGAACTCGTTCTATTTACATTATTCAGTTTTTCTGCTTTAAGTCAAAATTTTGTTTCAGACAATTATCAAAATTTTTTGGATGCTGAGAACTCCACAGTAGTACAGGTGCATGGAGTCACATTTCAAATGGCAGCTGAGATATTAAGCGAGGCTGAAGGTGAAAACGCCGAAGAAATAAGAGAGGCGTTGAAAACCATAAAGTCTTTTCAGCTTTTAGCCATGCCTGATATTGATGACCCTATTTCTGAATACACAAAAGGACTTAACAATTTAGATAATGCTTTCGACGAATTAGTCAATGTAAAAGACAATGAAAACCGCTTTTCGATCCAAATTGATGAAGAAGATGGAATTGTTTATGAAGTGATAGGCTTGGGGACAGAAGGAGATGAAGGAAACTTTATTGCATTTTCCCTTACAGGTGAAATTCCATTAGAAATGGTGGGTGAAATTATAAACAAAGCACAGTCTAAAGGAGGTAAAAACTTTACAGACCTTTTAGATGACAAAACTATTGTAATAGATGAGTTTAAAGTATTTCCAAATCCAACTAGTGCAAATAACAAGGTTACTTTAGAGATACCAGAAAATTTAATAGGAGGAGAAGGACTATTTGTAGATCTGAATGGTAAGGTAGTCTCAAGTTTTCAGATTAGTGACCAGACTAAAGAGCTAGATACTAAAGGACTTACACCTGGGTACTATGTAGTTTCATTGACAAAAGATGGAAGAACTATTAAAAGAAAAGTAAACGTTATTCGTTAATTGAATTATAGTAAGATAATGCCTCTTTTGATTTTATCAGGAGAGGCATTTCTCATTTAATCTAATACCAAACCTATTTTTAATGACTTTTTGATCAATTTTGTAAAATGATCACTCGGTCTATAATATTGATTCTCTCTGTCTTCCTTTTTTCAACATCATATTTAATCTCTCAAGCTCAATATGGTTTTGGAAAAAAGCAAGAATTTCTGGACGCCTTTGAGAGAATATCACTTAAGTATGATACCACTCAAAACGCCTTAAAAATTACCCAACAAAGTGGATTTTCTTTCCTTAGAATAATGGAGCTGTTAGAGAATAGTCATCTGACAAGAAAGGACAAATGGGACATTGGTCTCTTAAAAACAAAATACCCTTCTTTTACCGATGTCTTTTTTTCAGAAAACAAACAGTCTTCTTTTTTTAAGAGGGGAAGGATATTTTCTTTCAGGAATAATGATGTTTCTGTTAGAGTTGACCCATTAATTTATTTCGGAATTGGTAGGGATAGAAATAACAAGGAAACTATATTTAGAAATAGTAGGGGATTCTCCATATCAGGCAATTTAATCAAAAAAGTATTTTTCAGGACTTCAATTTTGGAAAATCAAGCTCGATACTTTAAACATATAGAAAGGAGAATAGCAAATCGTAATGCAATTCCTGGGCAAGGCTTCTATAAAAGATATGAAAGTGGAGTTTTTGATGCTATAAATGGGTGGGATTTTCTAAATGCAGAAGGTGTGTTAACTTATAGACCAAGTGAATATTTCACTGCGAGAATTGGCCATGGAAGCTTCTTTTTAGGAAATGGTTACAATTCCCTTTTATTGTCGGATTATTCTGACAACTTCTTTTTTTTAGAACTCAACACATCAATAGGAATATTCAATTACAAAAACATCTTTGCAGAATTAGCACCAATAGGAAGTACGATAGACCAAGTGGGTGACCTTTTAGCCCCTAAAAAATACATGGCCACTCACTATTTGTCAGTTGCCATATCCAAAAAATTAGAAATCTCTCTTTATGAATCCGTTGTCTTTGGAAGAGAAAATAATTTTGAATTTCAGTATCTCAACCCTTTAATTCTTTATAGAGTGGTCGAGCAAAAACTGGATAGTCCAGATAATGTAATGTTGGGATTAGACATTAATTATAAGGTAAGCGATAAGACCAAAGCCTATTGTCAGTTTCTCATCGATGAAATGCGTGTTGGTGAATTTTTTAGTGGAAGTGGCTGGTGGGGTAACAAAGTGGGTTATCAATTTGGAGCAAAGCATTTTGGTTTATTTGGTATCGATCATTTAGATGTTCAAGCTGAATTTAATACGGTCAGGCCATTTACTTATGCGCATAGAGCTACCAATGGATTGGATTATTCAATTGCATCATACAGCCACTATAATCAAGAATTAGCCCACCCTCTTGGAGCCAATTTTAGGGAGGTTCTTTTTCTGTGGAAATATAGAATATCTCAGAAATGGTCAATAAAAGGGAAGTTTTTACGAACAGAAGTGGGCAGAAGCAACACAACAAATATTGGTCAGGACATTTTATTGTCAACAGATACGAGAGAAAATGACTATTCAAATAAAACTGGACAAGGTGATTCTTCGAACATTTTTCAATTCAGTTCCGTTTTAAGTTATCATATAACTCATAGCTATTATACAGATCTCCAATTTCTTTATAGGAATGAACAATCGAAATCTGAGGACTTTGATGTGAAAAGCATGTATTTTGGCATTTCTTTTAGGGCTAATATGAGTCAACAAAAATTAGATTACTAAGTGAATATTAAAAATCAATTAGAAAGTATTCTAGAGAGTCGCATCATGGTCATGGACGGTGCTATGGGTACAATGATTCAGCGATATAAACTGACAGAAGAGGATTTCAGAGGTGATCGCTTTAAGAGTTTTGATAGAGAAATAAAGGGGAATAATGACGTTCTGAGTATTACCCGACCTGATGTAATTAAGGCTATACATTGTGCCTATCTAGAAGCAGGGTCAGATATAATAGAAACAAATACCTTTAGCGCAACTTTCATAGCTCAAGAGGACTATAATATGCAAGATCTCGCATATGAGATCAATCTAGAATCGGCTAAAGTCGCCCGGCAAGCATCTGATGAGTATACTTTAAAAGATCCGAATAAACCTCGATTTGTCGCTGGGGCATTTGGACCTACTAACAAGGCCGCGTCCTTGTCCCCAGATGTCAACAACCCAGGATTTAGATCAATTTCTTTTGATGAATTGGTCGCTGCGTATTATGAACAGGCAAAAGGATTGTTGGATGGAGGAATTGATATTTTTCTTATCGAGACTGTATTTGACACTCTGAATTGTAAAGCGGCATTATTTGCTGTGGATAAATTGCAATTAGAACGTAAAACTGACCTCCCAGTAATGGTGTCTGGCACGATTACAGATGCAAGTGGACGTACTTTAAGTGGACAAACCGTAGAGGCATTTTGGATTTCAATATCGCATATGCCTTTATTAAGTGTAGGGTTGAATTGTGCACTTGGTGCTGCAGAACTAGAGCCCTATCTGAAAAGTCTTTCACGGATATCTGATTGTTTTGTTAGCGCTTACCCTAATGCTGGATTGCCCAATGAGTTCGGAGAATACGACCAAACTCCCGATGAAATGGCAGCATTTATTAAGTCATTTGCCGAAAGTGGCTATGCCAATATCCTTGGTGGTTGTTGCGGAACTACTCCTGAGCATATTGCAGCTATGGTTAAAGGTGTAGAAGGTGTAATACCTAGGTTAAAACTAAGTCCTTCTCAACTTTCCTCATATTCGGGGTTGGAGCCATTGGTGGTAAGAGAGCATATGAATTTTATCAATATTGGAGAACGTACCAATGTAACAGGATCTAGAAAGTTTGCTAGATTAATTAAAGAAAAGAAATATGAAGAAGCTCTAAGTGTTGCACAACAACAAGTAGAAGGAGGGGCACAGGTCATAGATGTGAATATGGACGAGGGACTTCTTGATTCTGAAGAAGAAATGGTCAAATTCCTCAATTTGATCATGTCGGAGCCTGATATAGCGAAGCTACCCATTATGATTGACTCTTCTAAGTTTAGCGTAATAGAATCAGGTCTTAAATGCCTCCAGGGTAAGAGCATTGTGAATTCTATATCTATGAAAGAAGGAGTTGCTGAATTTAAAAGGCAGGCCACTATTGTTAAAAAATATGGAGCCTCAGCGGTAGTTATGGCTTTTGATGAAGAGGGACAAGCTGATACGACTGAACGTAAAGTAGAAATCTGTAAAAGAGCTTATAATCTCTTAGTGAATGAAATTGGATTTGCTGCGGAAGACATAATATTTGATCCAAATATTTTCGCAGTAGCTACAGGTATAGAAGAGCATAATGAATATGCAATTAATTTCATTGAAGCTACAAGGCAGATCAAAGCTCTTTGCCCTGGAGCTAAAATAAGTGGAGGAGTAAGTAATATTTCGTTTTCATTTAGAGGGAATAATACTGTAAGAGAAGCAATGCACTCAGCGTTCTTATATCATGCTGTAAAAGCAGGAATGGATATGGGGATCGTCAATGCAGGAATGATGGAGGTTTATGAGGATATTCCTAAAGACCTTTTAGAACGAATAGAAGATGTACTTTTTAACAGAAGGCCTGATGCCACAGACCGTTTGGTAACATTTGCAGAAAATGTTAGAAACAAAGGAAAGGAGGTTAAAAAGGACCTTGAATGGAGAAATGCAGATGTCGAAGAAAGACTTAAGTATTCGTTGAGAAAAGGAATCACGGAGTTTATTGACGAGGATACAGAAGAGGCTCGATTAAAATATCCAGAACCTATTAGAGTGATTGAAGGGCCTCTTATGGATGGCATGAATATCGTTGGGGACTTGTTTGGAGAAGGAAAAATGTTTCTTCCCCAAGTGGTGAAGAGTGCCCGTGTAATGAAGAAATCTGTAGCCCACCTTACACCATACATAGAAGAAGAAAAGCTTAGAAATAAAGACACCTCCACAAAAGGAAAAATACTTTTAGCTACTGTTAAAGGTGATGTTCATGATATTGGAAAAAATATAGTAGGAGTGGTGTTAGGCTGTAATAATTATGACATTATTGATTTGGGAGTAATGGTCCCGGCAAATAAAATTTTAGATGCTGCGATAGCTGAAAAAGCAGACATTATTGGATTAAGTGGCCTGATCACTCCCTCTTTGGATGAAATGGTGAATGTAGCTCAGGAAATGGAAAAAAGAGGAATGAAGACTCCTTTGCTTATAGGTGGAGCTACTACTTCAAAAACCCATACTGCAGTAAAGATAGAGCCAGAATATAGTGGTGTTTGTGCTCATGTACTAGATGCTTCCAGAAGTGTATCTGTCGTAAGTCAATTACTTTCTGATGATGAAAACGCGAAGAGTGATTTCATTCTAGATATCAAAGCAGATTATGATAGGGTAAGGAAGAGTAGAAAAAATGCAAAGAGCTTCAAGGAGTTACTTCCTATTGAAAAAGCCATTGCAAATAAAACCAAAATCGATTGGGATGATTTTCAACCAACGGTTCCTAAGCAATTAGGAGTTATTCCATTAGAGATATCTATTGAGGATGTTGTTGCATTTATTGACTGGACTCCTTTCTTCTCTAGTTGGCAATTGAAAGGTAAGTATCCTAAAATTTTTGAAAATGATATAATTGGAGAAGAGGCAAAAAAACTATTTGATGATGCTCAAGAAATGTTGAGTCAGATCAAAATGGAAAAGTGGCTTAAAACAAAGGCAGTTATTGGCCTCTTTGAGGCGAATAGTGATGGCGAAGATGTTATAATCAGATTAGATGAAAAAGAACTGGGCCGAATCCATAACCTTAGAGAGCAAAAGAAAAAGGCTCCCGGACGACCAAATATTTCATTGACCGATTTTATTTCACCAAAAGGAAGTAAGAAAGATTACATAGGAGCATTTGCAGTGACTTCAGGGATTGGAATTGAAGGACATATTGAAAAATTTAAGAAAGCTCATGATGACTATAATGAGATTATGCTCAAAGCCATTGCTGATAGACTTGTAGAGGCCTCTACGGAGTACTTACATCACAAAGTAAGGATTGATTATTGGGGATACGCAAAAGACGAGACACTTGATAATGAGGAGCTTATATCAGAAAAATATGAAGGTATCAGACCTGCTCCAGGGTATCCGGCATGTCCAGACCATACTCAGAAAGAAGTGATTTTTACTTTGCTTGACGCAAAAAAGCATACAGAAATATTCCTTACTGAAAGCTTAGCTATGTATCCAGCTTCATCAGTAAGTGGATGGTATTATGCACACCCTGAGGCCAAATATTTTGGGCTTGGAAAGATAAATATGGACCAGGTAGAGGCATATGCCAAGAGAAAAGGTGTAGATGTTGAGAATGCTACTAAGTGGTTAGCACCAAATATTAATGGATAAAACTAGTCCTCCATATCGAAAAGATGAACTTTCTGTAGCGGAATTACTACATTTTGGGGGAGCTTATGTAGAGGCAGTCAAGAAAAATATTTGGTATATCATTGGAATTGGTATGGTCTGCGCAGCGGTATCCTTTTTTTATTATTCTTCAAAACCTACTCTCTATAAAGCGAGGCTGAGTTTCATGCTGAATGAGGACGAAAGCAGCCAAATGTCTAATGTAAGTGCGATCCTTGGCCAATTTGGCCTACCAATGATGAACCAAAGGGTAAATATTTCTAAAGTTCTAGAACTTTCTCTTTCAAGAAAAATCATACAAGAGGCAATTTTTAATGAAATAGAGACATCAAATGGTCCGAATTTTTTATCAAATCATATTATAGATATCTATGAATTAAATGACAGGTGGAATTCTAAGGAATTGGAGATGTCGAATTTTAAATTCACAAATGCAAAGGTTGATGCCTTTTCTATAAAAGAAAATATTGCTCTCAAATCGATAGCCACCATGATCGCAGGAACTCCTGCGAACAGAAAAAACGCTTTGATAGAAACAGATTATGGACAGAACACGACTATAATGTCATTCGTGACTCACAGTCAGGATGAGGCATTATCTTATCATCTTACTCATGCAGTTTTTGATGCAACAAGTAATTTTTATGTTGAAAAAACTATTGAAAAACAAACATCAACTTATGATGTGCTTGTCTCAAAGAAAGATTCTCTCCTTAAAGAATACAATAGGCTAGAGTATAAATATGCTGACCTCAGTGATAAATCAACAGGATTGTTTTCTAAAAAGATGGACATTAAAAAAGAAAGAGCCCGGGGAGAAATGCTTCAACTCAGTGCGGGGCTGTCTAAATTGGAAGAACAAATTGCTCTAGTAGAATTTAGCATTGAGAATAGCACACCAATTTTACAAGTAATAGACGCACCAATTTTACCACTAGAAGAAGTAACTACAAGTAAGTTTAAAAGTATTCTTATTGGACTTGGCTTTGGTTTGATTTTAAGTATTGGAGCCGTTGTATTTATCACACTCTGGAGATTGATTAAAGAGACTGAAGTGTAGCAGTTACTTTTGTGTGGGATTCTACACGCTGACAGGATGATAAAAGGAAGTTTTTTACAGATTCATTTCTTATTAAAGTCTCAATATTCTGCTTGATTTTCTCTTGAAGCTAGAAGTTTTACTAATCAGACAAGACCTTGTTTTTCAAATAAAAGTATCCAGCAATACCAGAAACGATCATTCCAATTGCAATAAATTGGGCTTGAGACATGTCGAATCCAAAAAAGTCATATGTAGGATTAATCCTTATAAATTCTACAAAGAATCGCTCTATTCCAGTAAGTACAAGGAATAAACAAAAGGAAGACCCAGTGACTTTGATTTTCTTTCTGATGAACCACATGAAGGCAAATGCTAAAAGGCAAAAAACAATCTCGTATAAAGGGGTAGGAAAGACAGGAGGAGATAATTGATTGCAATGATTACCTATGCAGTTGACTAGTCGTACACCCTCATTCAGGACATTATGAGGATACTCGTATGCCCATGCCCAATCTGGAAATATGAACCATGATGGCTTAGAGGCTTCATTTACAATACCCCAATCCCCGTCACCAGAAAATTGACATCCCATCCGACCTATAGCATAGCCCATCATTAGTGCTGGAGCAATTGAATCTCCGCCATGGAGTATGCTTACGCCTAACCTTCTTAGATACCAAACCACTGCTATTGTGCCGAATATAAGCCCACCATAAACAGTTAGGCCACTTCCACTGAATATTTGCCCAATAGGATCATCAATGAAAGAATCCAAATTTTCCAAAATTGAAAATATTCTAGAACCAATAATTCCTGTTACAGCGGCAAGTATGATAATATCACCAACTTTTTGACTTGGGAAAGTGATTTCTTTTAGATTTTTAGGTTTGTCGAGCTTGTTTTTCCAACCTACCCAAAAGGTGTAACCCCCAAAGAGCAAAAGACCGAGTATGCCTAAAGGAAAGATTCCCAATTTGGAAAACACTATGCCTGCTGCGTCACTTTTAAAACTGTCAAAATTTTGGATTGCATAAGGTATTTTGAAGAATAAAAAGAAACCAATGGCGGCATTCAGTATTACTTCAAACCAATCCGGCCCTGTTCCTTTTTGGATTATTTTGGAAAAAGAAGTTAATACCCCTTCTTTCTCTTTTCTTTTGAATTCCAAATACAAAATATAGGTCATCACAATGAAAGTGATGCCTAAAAACAACCCAAAAGTCTTTACAATAGAGAATCCATTGTCACGTGCTGTGCCAAAGATATCATGCAGAAAATAGGACAAATCAGGATACATTGACTATTATATTTTGAAGTGACGAAGATACTTATTTGTAGTCTCCTTGCGTTTTCATTTTGGACTTTTGATCAAATTATTGCTATTAATTGCAACTATTTGGTGGAACATCCCGTCGTTTCTGTAGTCTGCCAACCGTATTGAAACTCGACTTTTTAATTTAAGTCAATTAAAACAATCAAACTTTATCATCATGAGAAATTTTCTTTTTGTTCTAATTTTCAGTGTTTGCACTATTGGTGCTGCGAGTACTCAGACGCATATGCATTTTGGTCTGCTATCAGGTTCAAACAAATTGGAAACATTAACTCCTAAAGATTTCAGCCATAGTGGATGGAGAATTGGTATAGATCAGCAAATTTTGGGAAAAGGATTATATCTGCTTGGAGGTCTTCATTATGTCCGATTTAATGAGGAAGCCAGAAGTGGAACAAACTTTTTTGAAACTGATCCAGCAATCCAAATTTTGAAACCAAGAGTTGGTATTGGGATTACTCCAATTGCTTTCACCGATTTACTCAAACTTAGATTTAAGGGAATGGCCAGTTATAACTATTTTCTTGCTTTTGAGGGCGAAAGAGCGTCATTTGAGTCTGATAAGATTAAAAGTGGGTATATGAATTTAGATATAGGAGTTGGAGTAACAGTAGGAATAATTACAGTAGATATTGAGTACGAATTAGGTCTTAATAATGTAATTGAAGATTTGAGTGATTCACAGTTCAGGTTTTTAACAGTTTCTGCAGGTTTAATGTTTTAATAGAACATTAATTAAGCTATTTCTGACTTTATAAGGCCATTATCTGAAAGAGAATTTAGTCTGACTTTTCTTATTGTATTGATGAATGTGGAGATACGTGGGATTTCAACTTTTATGTAGTTATCTGTAAAACCAGTCATCATATTGGTTGATTTACTTTCTTCGAAAAGAACTGTTCTTTCTTCTCCTAGATGTTGTCTATAGAATTGAAGCTTTTTCTTTTCAGATAATCGCCTTAATGCTTCATTTCTCTGTCTTCTGATTTGCATAGGAACGATATCTTCCAATTCTACTGCTGGAGTATTAGGTCTTTCTGAATAAGTAAATACATGTAGATAAGACACATCTAAGTCACTAATAAAATCAAAGGTTTCTTTGAAATACTCATCTGTTTCACCAGGGAATCCGACAATTACATCTACTCCTATGCAAGCATGAGGCATTAGCTTTTTAATTAATGTTACCCTTTCTTGATAAAGTTGTCTTTTATATCTTCTTTTCATCATTGCAAGAAGAGTGTCGCTACCAGACTGCAAAGGCATGTGAAAATGAGGAACAAACCGTTCAGACTTGGCTACAAATTCAATGACTTCATCAGAACAAAGGTTAGGCTCAATAGATGAAATTCTAAACCTTTCTATTCCGTTTACTTCTTTCTCTAATGCTTTTATAAGATCTACGAAAAGAGCTTCTTTCTTAGGTCTGACTCCTTCTATTACTTCTGTGCCATTTCCAAAATCTCCTATATTTACACCTGTTAATACAATCTCCTTACACCCTTTTTCAGCAATCTTTTGGGCATTTTCCACTACGTTTTCTGCAGTATCACTTCTACTAGCCCCTCTAGCCAATGGGATTGTACAAAAAGTGCATTTGTAATTACATCCATCCTGAACTTTTAAAAACGTACGTGTTCTATCTCCAAAAGAAAATGCTTCTTCAAAACTGTTGACCTCTTTGATTTCACCAGCCCTTACCATTCCTTTGTGCGGAGATTTGGAAATGTTATCAACATAGTTGACTACATTAAATTTTTCTCCAGCTCCCAATACCAAATCGACACCTGGAATGTCAGCTATTTCATTCGGTTTTAGCTGAGCATAGCATCCTATAACAATTACTTTTGCCTCAGGTGACAATCTTAATGCCTTTCTAACCGTAGATCTGCATTTGCGATCAGCAAAATCTGTTACAGAACAAGTATTAATCACATATACATCTGCGGCTTCTTCAAAAGAAAGAGTAGAAAATCCTTTTTCCTCAAATTTTCTACGAATAGTGGATGATTCTGAAAAATTCAGTTTACAGCCTAAAGTATGAAAAGCTACTGTCTGTGGTGTTGCCATTAGATCGATTGATACGATTGCAAAAGTAGGACTTCTATATACTCATACACAAGTGTTTATTTATACGTCCCTATTTTCTACCTAAAATTGTTAGACAGACACTAATTTTTTTGCATTTTTTACATGTGATATTTTTTACAATTTGCATAGCCCTTAGAAATACAAATTATTCAAGCAATTTTAATGAAGGAAAACGGGATTATCCTAAGAACAATACTAGACCTTAAGCCCGGTGAAGAGGGTACTGTCCAGAAGTTTAATGAATCAAGTTTGGCTTGTAATCTGCTTACTTTAGGCGTGCTACCTGAGACTAAAATTAAAATGGTGAGAAAGTCTCCTATGGGCAATGCTGTCTGTTTGAAATTAGGAGATTACTTATTAGCTGTGCGTAAGTCTCAAGCGTCCAAAATTATAATCCACTAGTGCAGATATGGCCAAAGTTGGACTAAAGAAAATTGCTCTAATCGGTAACCCCAACAGCGGAAAGTCATCACTTTTCAATAGTCTTACGGGATTACGACAGAAAGTTGGAAATTATCCAGGGGTTACTGTTGACAAAAAATCAGGAATTCTTAAAGTGGCCAAAGGTGAAGAACTAGAGATTATCGACTTTCCTGGTATTTATAGTTTTTATCCTAATTCATCAGATGAGAGAATAGTTATCGAAACTCTCACGAATCCTAAGAGTAAAAATTTTCCAAATGCCATAGTATACGTTGTTGATAGCTTAGATATTGAGAAACACTTTCTTTTGGCGACCCAGTTGAGAGAGATGAATCTACCTATGCTTGTTGTCTTTTCTATGGCAGATTTGGCTTTTGAAAAAGGAATAAAAATAGATACTACAATCATTGAGGAGTATTTGGAATGCCCATGTATAAGTATCAGTACCCGGACAGGAGAAAACTTAGAAGTGCTAAAGCTTCAGATTGAAAACCTTCTAAGTAATGTGGTTGTAGCATCTTGGTCCAATGCATATAATCTTTCAGAAACAGAAAGAGAAGTCAGTAATTTTGTTGTAAATAAACATAAAGATATTGGCGAATATATAGGCCTTCAGATAGCACATCACTATAGTTGGCTTGGGCATCTTAACAATTCACAGAAAAATACTTTAAGGAAAAAAGTCGCAGAATTCGACAGTGTCAAATACCAGATCAGAGAAACAATGGATCGATATAATCGATTCACAACCTTAGTAAAAAAAGCTACAAAACGGATTTCCCAAGGTAGACCAGGTTATACTGAACGAATAGACAACATCACAACCCACAGGGTCATTGGCCCCATACTTTTTACAGCAATCATGCTCTTAGTTTTTCAGGCTATATATGCATGGGCGGAATGGCCGATGAATATGATAGAAGAGACATTCATAGGTCTCAGCAGTGCCGTCAATTCTATTTTGGCAGAAGGTTGGTTTTCCAATTTGCTCACAGAAGGAATAATTGCAGGGTTAGGAGGAATAATGGTCTTCATTCCACAAATTGCAATATTATTCTTTTTGATTTCGATACTGGAAGAAATAGGCTACATGAGCAGAGTTGTTTTCATGTTTGATGGATTGATGCAACGATTTGGATTGAATGGAAGAAGTATTGTTGCACTCATATCAGGAGGGGCTTGTGCTATTCCAGCTATCATGTCAGCTCGAACCATATCTAATTGGAAAGAGAGAATGATTACAATTATGGTGACACCTCTCATAAGTTGTAGTGCTCGGATTCCGGTTTATACTGTTTTGATAGGATTTGTAGTATCAGATACATTAAGATGGGGTCCTTTTAATGTTCAGGGTTTGGCTTTTATGGGCTTATATGTTATAGGAATTTTGGCAGCTCTGTTTTCGGCTTTAATTTTCAAATGGATATTGAAATCTGATGAGCAATCTGTGCTCATGATTGAATTGCCAAAGTATAAAAAGCCGATGTGGAATAATGTTTTCCATAACGTAAAAGAAAAAGTATGGACATTCATTGTTGAGGCAGGTAAAGTTATTTTGGTTGTTTCAGTAGTGCTTTGGTTTTTAGTCTCTTATGGCCCTAAGGGATCAATGGAGCGTACTGCACAAGAAGGAATAGAATTAGCCCAAGAATATGGATATTCTGCTGGAACCACTCAACAAGAAGACCTATTAGCATCAAAGAAGATGGAAGGGTCGTATGCAGGAATTATAGGAAAATCAATGGAGCCCTGTATAAGGCCTTTAGGCTATGATTGGAAAATAGGAATAGCACTTTTAACGTCTTTTGCAGCAAGAGAGGTTTTTGTCGGAACAATGGCTACGATCTATAGTGTGGGAAGTAGTGAAGAAGAAAGAGTGATTAAAGAGAGAATGGCTGCAGAGATTAACCCTGCCACAGGAAAACCAGTTTATACTTTTGCTACTGCATTGTCCTTATTGTTGTTCTATGTTTTTGCTTTACAATGTATGAGCACTTTAGCTGTTACTAAAAGAGAGACCAAGAGCTGGAAATGGCCAGCCCTTCAGTTCACATTCATGGGGGCTATGGCATATGTTAGTGCCTTTGCAGCCTATCAAATCTTTTCTTGAATTTAAAAATAGCATAACCTCTCCCACAAGTAATTTTCCCTTTCTTCAAGATTATTAAAAGACTAATTTTGCTCCTTATGACAGCAGGAATACTCACAATCGGGGATGAAATTTTAATTGGTCAAACTATTGACACTAATTCAGCTGTGATTGCGAAACACCTGAATGCTAATGGAGTTTCTATTAAAAGAATTTTATCTGTAGCTGATACTATAGAAGGAATAATTGAAGGCCTTGAATCTCTTGAAGACGATTGTGATATCGTTTTAACTACAGGGGGATTAGGGCCTACAAAAGATGATATCACCAAACATGCCTTTAGAAAGTATTTTGATGATGATCTCGTTTTTAAGAAGGAGTATTTTGAAAAAGTCAAAAAAGTATTTGAGGAAAGAGGATTTAAGGTAACCGAAGCTCATATAAATCAATTTCACCTTCCGTCAAAGGCAGAATTGTATCAAAACAATATGGGATCAGCTCCTGGGATGTTATTCGAGGAAAACGGCACTTTATTTTTTTCTATGCCAGGTGTGCCCTATGAAATGGAGCATCTTCTTGTAGAACGGTTACTTCCAATTTTAAAAGAAAGAAGTGGCGATAATGAAGTTTACCACAGAACCCTTATGACAGTAGGTGCAGGAGAAACTACGTTGGCAAATCAGATTGAGGGTATAGTAGATCAATTGCCTCTTGATGCTTCTGTTGCGTATTTACCAAATCTGGGATCAGTTAGAATAAGGTTTTCTGTTAGCGGCAATCAGATAACGGACTCCAAGGCTGAGTTGGATCGATTGTTTTTACAAATGAAGGAAAAGTTAGAACCTTTTGCATATGGGGAAGATGAACTTCCACTGGCAAAACATATTGGTGATTTACTAATTTCTCGGCACTTGAAATTATCTCTTGCTGAGAGCTGTACTGGAGGCCATCTTGGACATGAGATTACTAAAATTCCCGGAAGCTCTGCTTATTTTGAAGGTAGTGTGATCTCTTATAGTTATTTACAAAAAGAAAGCATATTAGGAGTAAAGAAAGAGACTCTTTTAATATATGGAGCAGTCAGTGAGGAGACTGTTATCGAGATGCAAAAAGGAATAATTCGATTTACGGGGTCTGATGTTAGTATTTCTATTTCGGGTATAGCTGGACCCACAGGGGGCACACCAGACAAACCTGTTGGTACAATTTGGATGGCTTGTGGTAATAAGGAAAAATATTTCACCAAAAAGGTCATGGCAGGAAAAAATAGACTAAAAAATATGGAATATGCTGCCGTTCATGCTTTAAATCTGCTCAGACAATTTATTTATGAAGTATATTAGATTTTTAAATAATATAATATGGCTGTAGTTGAGGTGTTAATGCCAAAAATGGGAGAAAGTATCACTGATGCTACGATCATAAAATGGCATAAAACTCAAGGAGAAATTATAATTGATGAGGAAACCTTGCTTGAAGTTGCTACGGATAAGGTTGATTCGGAAATTCCATCACCCGCTTCTGGAATTGTAAAAGAAATTTTTTACAAAGAGGAAGATGTTGTAAACGTTGGAGAAATAATTGCTCTTATAGAAACCAATGGAAATTCTTCCGCCAAAGAGGAAAAAACACCTAAAAAATCGGAGGTCAAGACAATCGATAAAATATCTAAGGAAGTTTCTTCTGAGAAAGATAATATCACGCAACCCCCAAAACTATCTAAAAAGAAGGACAAGCAATCTTCAGAATTAACATCAAAGTTTTATTCACCTTTGGTTAAAAGCATTATTACCAAGGAAGAAATCAGTTCTTCAGAATTGGACGCAATCTCTGGGAGTGGTGCCAATGGAAGGATTACAAAACAAGATATATTTGCTTTCTTATCTAATCGAGGAAAATTACCTATTTCGGAAAAGGCGAAAATTGTTTTGCCAGTTGCCGAAGAGGCACCACAATCAGAACAACCAGCAGAGCCTAATGATTCTATAAAAACAGCTGCTGGTGATGAAATAATAGTAATGGACCGTATGAGAAAGCTTATTGCGGATCATATGGTACAATCAAAAAGAACATCTGCACATGTAACCTCATTTGCTGAAGCTGATGTCACCAGAATGTCAGAGTGGAGAAATAGAGTGAAGTCATCATTTCTGGATAAGTATGGGGCTAGACTAACTTTTACACCGATAATGATTGAAATAGTTGCTAAAGCACTTAGGGCTCATCCACGTCTTAATGCCTCAGTTAACGAAGATAAAATCATAGTAAAAAGAGATATTAATATTGGTATGGCTACGGCTTTACCTTCAGGAAACCTTATTGTGCCGGTAATCCATAATGCCGACCAATATAATCTAAATGGCCTTGCATCTAAAGTAAATGATAGGGTAGAAAAGGCTAGGGGTAATAACTTGGATATAAGTGACATTCAGAATGGTACATTCACATTGACTAATATTGGAACATACGGAAGCCAGTTAGGCACTCCTATCATCAATCAGCCCCAAGTAGCCATCTTAGCGACAGGAGCTATAAAGAAAAAACCAGTTGTAATTGAATCACCTGGTGGCGATGCGATAGCTATAAGACAGATGATGTATCTATCTATGTCATATGATCACAGAGTTATTGATGGTTATTTAGGAGGTACATTTCTTCAGACTGTAGTAAAACTACTTGAAAACTTTGATGATACCAGAGAGATATAAATGAAAAAATTTCTTGTATTCATTTCGTGTTTTATGGGGATCAGCCTCTTTGGCCAAGGTGATGCTCTGAAACGTGCCAATGAATATTTTAAGGAAAAGAACTATAGAAATACACTTTTAGAACTTAGTAATATTCCACAATCCAATAGTAGTGGACCTTTAATCTTCAAAAAAGCTATTTGTCATTATGAATTAAATGAGCTAGACAAAGCTCTTGCAGGTATCAATTCTGCTGAAAATATTGGATTCAAGGACGATGATATACACTACTACAAGGGTCGCAGTTTACATCATAAGGGCAATTTCTCTCTAGCTATTAAGTCGTACAAAGAATATCTTACCAAAATTCCTCTTGATCACTCAATGAGAAATGAAGTAAGAGATCATATAAGACATGCCGGCTCAGGACTAGATATTCTTTATGTAGACCCAATTGCAACTATTGAGAATGCAGGAGGAGAGATCAATTCTACACAAAATGACGAAAGACTTGTCCAGAGTAGTAGCAAAGAAAATAGGTATTATTTCAATTCGGATAGAACTGGTAAAAATCGAAAAGTATCCGACTATCTAAGTCAATCTTATGATCTAGATGTCAAAACTGATGTGAATATATACTTCACTGAGAAAAATGGTGATTTTTGGATCAGAAGTGAAAAACTTTCTGATAGAAGTGTGAACACTTATAAAAATGACAACCTTGTCGGGTTTACAATGAATGGTGATGGGGTCTATGTCCTAAGAGGAAAGGAGAATGAGAATAAAGAGGAATACAAGATTGTAGCACAAAATGCAACAGGGAAGGTCAAGAAAAGAATTGATGACCTTTCAAAAATAATTGGCCATGTAGAATATTTACATTTTTTTAATGACTCTACGGTAGTTTTTTCGAGTGATCAATTGAAAGGTTTTGGAGGATATGATTTATATGTTACGGCTTATGCAAATGGGTCTTGGCTTTCACCAAAGAATTTGGGATCAAGAATTAATACTCATGCAGACGAAATTTCACCTTATTTAGGTAATGATGGGAGTGTACTTTTTTTTAGCTCAAATAGATCGTTTAGTGTAGGTGGTATGGATGTCTTTCGATCTTTTTACCTTTTTGAACAAGAAAAATGGACAGAAGCAAAAAATATCGGTTTACCCATTAACTCACCTGGAAATGAGATTGATTTTAGATTGAGTGATGATGGACTAATTGCTACTTATACTTCAGATAGAAAAGATGGTTATGGGAAAAATGATCTCTATTTCGCATATCTGAATGAACGAGAAGAACATCAATCTTATACTGTTAAAAATCTTGGATTTGTGGACTATCCAGATTTTTATATTGACAAAATAGATCAACCAATTTTCGTAAACATAGATAGAGAAAAACCAAATTATATAGTTAAATCTAACCAGCAAGTCTTAGAAGAACCCTCTTCAGAAAAAGTAAAAACCATTCAACTTCCAATCTTAACACCTAATCCAGATGGGGAATTACTATCAAAAGAGAACTTTGAGAAACTAGACGCCCTAGCATCTCAGATTAATAATTCTGATGTAAAACATCTAGAAATCTTGAGTTTTGCCCATGAACAAGGCATTGCAGAGTACAATTTGTTTCTTTCTATTAAAACTGCAGAAAAAATAAAGGAAGCACTTGTAGAACGAGGTGTTAATGGAGAAAAAATTCACATCAAAGGTTTTGGAGATTTTTTACCTGTGATAAAAAGTCATGTAAAAGATAGAAGCATTTCAATTTTGAATAATAGAATTCAATTCAAGCTAAACCTTGCTGAATCTATTGATTATGAAGAGGCCTCCTTAGGTGTTGATAAGAATTATTTGAATACTGGATTTGACATATTTAGAACCCTGATTGATGACGCTATAGCATTTAAAATTCAGATTGCTACAGTTAGACAGATGTATAGAGGCACAGCACTAAAATTGTACAATGATGTGCAAGTAGAGAAAGATAAAAACACAGGGAATTATCTCTATTCTGTTGGCCTCTACGACAACTTTTTGGAAGCGAATAGTGTCATGCGAGAACTATCAGAATATGGGGTAACCACACTAAAAATAGTTCCTTTTATAGATGGTCTAAGAGTTCCAGAACAAGAATTAGTGAATTTTGCATCTGAGTTTCCAGCCCTCAAAGAATATATTCGATCTATGAGCTTCAATGAAATCGATGAAGAATAATCATCACTATTTGATTAGTCTTTCACGGTCTTTGGTCTACTAAATTCACTTCCTTCTTTCCATTGAGGCCATTCTTGAGAATTAGCCAGCCTCAGACCTATATTTTGATACAGGGCTCCATCTTGGAGCATTCCTTCGAAGTTCCATTCCTCTGGATCATACTGATCTGCAGGGGCGTGATATCTTTCTGCTGTATACTTCTCTTTGAATTCCTTAGCGTATTCTTTTCCATATTCCTTATGGTCATAGCCTCCTTCACCATATAATACAGGGACCCCTTTTTTTGCAAAATTGAATTGATCTGACCTAAAAAAGTATCCTTTTTCTGGTTCTTGTTCATTTATGACATAGCGGCCTTGTTTTACAGCGGCATCTTCTGCTATATCATCCATTTCTGAATGGCCCATTCCGACTATTGTGAGATCATTCATCAGCCCTGCTGGATTCACACCATCCATGTTAAGATTAGCTACTGTTTGTATTAAAGGATAAATCGGATTCTCTGCATAGTATTCAGAACCTAAAAGTCCTTGCTCTTCAGCCGTAACAAATAAAAAGACTACAGACCTTTCTGGCTTTTGGCTGCTTTTGGCAAAGGATTCTGCTATAGCTAATACAGTAGAGGTGCCACTTGCATTATCCAATGCACCATTATAGATTGAATCTTCATTCACTACTTTTCCTACTCCTATGTGATCCCAGTGAGCAGTGTAAAGCACGTATTCATCTGGATACTTTGAACCCTCTACAATACCAATAACATTTTTAGAAAGACACTCGGCATTTTCAGATGAAATTGAAGCTGAAGCTTGAGCATTGAGAGGTACAGGTTTGAATCCAGGTTGACGTGCTTGTTTTATCAGGTCACTCAAATCCTGGCCAGAAGAAGACATAAGATCTTTTGCTGCATTCAAAGATATCCATCCTTTCACTCCACAATCATCAGACCTATCCATCCCAGCTAACCCTTGTTGTGATCCAGTCCAAGAGCTTTGTACTACAAACCATGGGTAACCAGCTGAAGATGTCTCATGGATGATCAATAATCCATCAGCTCCTTGTCGGTCTGCCTCGTCATACTTGTATGTCCATCTACCATAATAAGTCATAATGTCTCCCTTGAAAAAGTTAGGATCGTCTCCTCCGTAACCAGGATCGTTGACAAGAACTACGGCGGTTTTACCTTTCATATCAAGCCCTTCATAATCATTCCAATCTCGCTCAGGTGCTACAATACCATAACCACAAAAAACAAGTTCGGAATTATTAAGCGAAAGAGCATCAGTTTTTCTTTCCGTATTAATCACAAAATCAGATCCTGGTGAAAGAGAAATCTTCTTGGTCGGGGTTGTAATTTCTAAATTGGATTCCATTGTTGAATTGATATCCAAGAGTGGTACATCTTGAAGATAACTACCCTTATTTCCAGGAGCAATACCAGCATCTTTTAGTGCCTGAGTAAGGTATTCAACCGTTTTAGTTTCTCCCTCTGTACAAGGCATCCTTCCTAGGAATTCATCTGAGGACAAAGCTGCCATATGTTTTTCAATACTAGATTTGTTTATTTCGGGAGGTGATTCCACTTGTGGTGCACATTGACATAAAATAAAGAGGAAAAGTATATAAAAAGCGAATCTCATAATTCTTGTTTTAATTTGTAAGTCATGCTAAAAAGCCTATGGAAATTCCGTTTTAATGAAGGAAATTTTCATAGGCTCTACTAAATATTGATCAACTAGACGATTTCAATACTATTATAGAAATTGGCAAATTATTGCGCCCATTATTGACAAAGTTATTAACCAATATCCAGTGTGAATACCGATATATTTCCAACCTCTTCTCTCAAATAATGCGTTTATGGCTATTATTGGGAAAGCAAATAGCATGCTTACGAAGGCTCCATGTAAAGCTCCATGGCCCCATGTTCTATGCACATCACCATAGTTAGCTATTAATGATTCAAAAGTCTCCTTTGCCTCATTGTTTCCTGCATCTGCAAGAGGTTGAAGTATTTGCATGAAACCCATTTGGTGGATTACAATGGTAGAGAGAGAAAGTGCGATCATAAAACTGAAAAGCAAAGAAAGACCAAAAATTAAGGCCATATTTCCTCCTTTGAGATCTTCTTCTGTAAATCCATTCACGTTCATCCAAGATTTTCCAAATAATGGCCCGTAATAGACTGCCCCTACGAGGAGAGGTATGATTGCAGCTCCGATTAGAGCTATTATGTTCATTTCCATATGAATGTTATTTTTTATTGACTAAAAGTAACAAACAATATTTATTGAGTACTTATGCAAATAAAAAAGGGTAAGAACAATTTCTTACCCTTTCACATAATTTCTTTTTTTCTAATCTCTTCCTCCGGCCATCATAAGAAGGAAGTAGAGAAACATAACTAATGCGGACAAGGCACTAGCAACATAAGTCATGGCTGCCCACCAAAGAGCATCTTTTGCTCCATCATATTCTATTCCATGAGTATTTCCAGAGTCATCTAGCCACAACAAAGCTCTTCGACTTGCATCAAACTCGACAGGAAGCGTGATCAAAGAAAAAAGTGCCGTAATTCCAAAGGTGACCACCAAGGCCATCATCAATACATTTCCGATTAATCCTGCTCCAGCTCCCATTCCAAAAATAAATCCCATAAATAGGAATTGTTGCATTCTGGAGGATGCTTGTACAGCTGGAACTAATGCAGACCTTACCTTTAGCATTTGATAAGCTTCGGCATGTTGAACTGCATGACCACATTCATGAGCAGCAACAGCTGCGGCTGATACATTAGCTCCTTGGTATACCCCTGGACTAAGTGTTATTGTTTTTTTGAGAGGATTATAGTGGTCTGTTAAAAACCCTTGCCCTTGTGTGATTTTTACATCATTTATGCCATAATAATCTAGCATTTCCTTAGCAATTTGAGCACCTGATTTACCTGACCTCACAGGTACTCTGCTATATTTTTTAAATTTTCCTTTTAGCCTATTACTGATCAACCAACCTCCAAACGTGGCTAGACCAATAATCAAATAATATCCTATCATGGTATTTAAATTTTTATTTTATAAAGTCAAATCTAGTGTAAGGTCTCAATATTTCAGGAATCTTTATTCCTTCTTCAGTTTGATTGTTCTCAAGTAATGCTGCCACTATTCTAGCTAATGCTAATGCACTTCCATTAAGAGTATGAGCTAATTTCTTTTTTCCATTTTCAGACTTATATCTCAGTTTTAATCTGTTAGATTGATAAGTTTCAAAATTTGAAACGCTACTTACTTCTAACCATTTTTGCTGAGCTGCAGAAAACACTTCGAAATCATATGTCAAAGCTGAGGTGAAACCTAAATCACCACCACATAAACGTAAAATGCGGTATGGTAAGTTCAGGTTAACTAGCAATTTTTCGACATGTGCTACCATTTCATCGAGCACGGTGTATGATTTTTTTGGATGAGCAACTTGTATTATTTCAACTTTATCAAATTGATGTACTCTATTCAGGCCTTTCACATCAGAGCCATAAGACCCAGCTTCTCTTCTGAAACAAGGGGTATATCCAGTGACTTTTATTGGCATGTCTTCTTCCTTAAGAATGATATCTCTGAATATATTCGTTATTGGTACTTCTGCAGTAGGAATGAGATATAGATTGTCTACGGACATATGGTACATCTGTCCTTCTTTATCCGGTAATTGACCAGTTGCTTTTGCGCTATCTTCATTTACCAAATGAGGAGGTATTATTTCCTCATATCCAGCTTCCTCGGCTTGATCTAAGAAAAAATTTATTAAAGCTCTTTGAAGTTTTGCACCTTGTCCTCTATACAAAGGAAATCCAGAACCCGTAATTTTTGTTCCTAATTCAAAATCAATAAGGTTGTATTTTTTAGCAAGGTCCCAGTGGGGTAAAGCATTATCACTCAGATTGGGCATATCTGATGTGTTTTCTTTGATCACTTCATTATCATCTTCAGAAGTGCCAGCCGGAACACTCCCGTGTGGGACATTCCCTAGAGAGAGGAGCTGTGTTTCTAATTCAAGCTGAATATTTCTCTGATCTTGTTCTAAAGTGCTGCTGACTCTTTTTAAGTCTGCAACTTTTTCTTTCATGATATTGGCTTCTTCTATCTTTTTTTGTTGAAAAAGCTGACCTATTTGCTTCGAGTATTGATTTTGTTCTGATAAGCTTTGATCGAGTTTAGTTTGAGTTGTTTTCCTCTTATCATCAATACTTATAATATTTTCTATAATTTCTTCAGCTTTGGTCATGTTTCGTTTTAATAATCCTGTTATGACCTTTTCCTTTTCGTTTCTTATCTGTTGTAATGTGAGCATTTAGTCTTTTTGATCAAGAATCTGAATAAACAACAAATAACAAGAAAGAATTTCCTTTAATCAAATAATAATGTACTTTTGCAGCGCTAATTCTACTCTCCCAAATTCTATTCCTAAACAAATTAGACTTTAGATTCCTTCAAGGGAGTAGCAATTTCAAAATTATCTATTTGAAAGATTTCAAAAATTTCACTCACTAGTTTTATTTAATATGTACGATATTCTTCGTTTAAACGAAATGTTGGTGCCAGAACTCCGCGACGTGGCAGAATCCCTAAGCCTTAAGGGGTATAAAAGATTAAGTAAGCAGGAATTAATCTATAAAATTTTAGATGAACAAGCTCTTGCTGATAAACCAACAAAGTCAAAAGCTAAGCCTAAACCTAAGCCAGAGTCAAAAGCGAAAGCTAAACCTGATGCTAAAAAAGAGGAGAAAAAACCTGCAAGACGTGGAAGAGCTCCTAAAAAAGAAAAACCTGTGGAGGAGGTGGTTGAAGAAGTGAATGAAAAAACAAAAGAGACTGGAGAGAAAGATGAAAAGCCTCAAAGAGGTCGAGGGAGAAGAAATAATAACGATGATGGAGGAAGAGACAATAGAAAAAATGATGAAGATGGAGGAAGAGACAACAGAAATAGTGATGAAGATGGAAGAAGGGACAACAGAAGAAACAATGACGATGATGGAGGAAGAGATAACAGAAGAGGAAGAGATAATTCTAGAAATAGGAACGATAGAAGAGATAGAGATCAAGAACCACAGAGAGAAGTAAAACCTAAGAAATTTCAAGTGGAAATTGACGGGATCATAGAAGGGGAAGGCATTTTAGAAATGATGTCAGATGGATATGGGTTTTTGAGATCCGCTGATTATAATTATCTCACTTCTCCTGATGATATTTATGTGTCTCCATCACAGATTAAACTATTTGGTTTAAAAACTGGAGACCTGGTAAAAGGTGCAATCAGACCTCCTAAAGAAGGAGAAAAATACTTTGCGCTTCTCAAGGTGTCAAGTATAAATGGATTAGAGTCGGCTGCCATTAGGGATAGAGTTCCATTTGATTATCTCACGCCATTGTTCCCAGATGAAAAATTTAATCTTTCTGCTCATCCTCTTGGAAAAGATTATGGAAACAGAATGATTGATCTGTTCTCACCTATAGGAAAAGGACAAAGGGGGCTAATTGTAGCACAACCTAAAACGGGTAAGACCTTTTTGCTAAAGGATGTTGCAAATGCAATTGCTGATAACCACCCTGAGTGCTATATGATCGTGTTGTTAATTGATGAAAGACCTGAAGAGGT
>DKPS01000015.1:0-34969 GCA_002471345.1 Saprospiraceae bacterium UBA7328 | reverse complement strand
ATTGATGAAAGACCTGAAGAGGTAACTGATATGAAGAGTAGCGTTAGGGCAGAAGTGATAGCTTCTACTTTTGACGAGCCGGCATCAAATCATGTGAGAGTAGCAGACATCGTGATTGAGAAAGCTAAAAGAATGGTCGAATGTGGACATGATGTAATTATTCTTTTGGATTCTATTACAAGGTTAGCCAGAGCGTACAATACTGTGGCGCCATCTAGTGGTAAAGTCCTTTCTGGAGGTGTTGAGGCCAATGCTTTACAAAAACCTAAGAAATTCTTTGGTGCGGCCAGAAATATAGAGAATGGTGGATCATTAACCATATTGGCAACGGCACTTACTGATACCGGGTCTAAAATGGATGAAGTAATCTTTGAAGAATTCAAAGGTACAGGTAATATGGAGTTACAGCTTGATAGATCATTGGCTAATAAGCGTATTTATCCGGCTATCGACTTAACTAAATCTAGTACAAGGCGTGAAGAATTACTTATGGATGAAGCGATGTTGAGCAGAATGCATGTACTTAGAAATCATTTGGCTGATATGAAACCAGACGAAGCAATGAACTTCTTAAGGTCTCAAATGAATGGTACTAAGAGCAATGAAGAGTTCTTGGTTGTGATGAATAGTTAATATTTTAGACTTTATTTATAACAACTTCAATAAAAAGATTGCCTAAATAGTAAAGATAGGCTACTTTTGCGGCCCGTTTTGACGGAACAAGAAATTAGACTAAGGTTTTAGCATAACTAAGATATAATGAAAAGGACTTTTCAACCATCAAATAGAAAGAGAGCAAACAAACATGGCTTCAGAAGTCGTATGAGCACTAAGAGTGGTCGTGCAGTTTTAGCCAGTAGAAGGTCAAAGGGTCGTCAGAAACTTACAGTTTCTGATGAATTCAGAGGGAAATAAAGAAGACTGAGTTAACTTTGACTCTCACCAGTTATCATATCTACTGAGAACTCTTTCCAAAAAGGAAAAGCTTAAAGGACATAAATTGATTAAACTTCTTTTCGATGAAAGGAGATCAATAAAGTCGTACCCATTTATAATCATATTCAAGGTTATAGACAAAAGAGAATATCCTATTTTGTTTGGAGTTTCTGCATCTAAAAGGAACTTCAAAAAAGCAGTTGATCGAAATAGAATTAAAAGGTTAGTAAGAGAATCTTACAGGATTCAAAAAAATGCATTATTTGGTGATTTGGAGAGGAATGAATTTAGTGCTGCGATGATGATTTTGTATGTCGGAAAAAGTATGATCACCCAAAATGAAATGGATTCTGCAATGATTAATGCGATTAAAAAAATCAAGCTCTATCTCTCAAATATTGAACGTTGACTTTAGATACCTTTTAAATGATAAGACCTATTATTGCAAACTCTAAAGTGTAAGTCTTATGTTTAGTCGAACAATTGAATTTTTTTGAAACCTGTTCAAATCATAACTTCTTTATTTTTTTTGATCATTCCTTTATGTTTGGCATCCCAAGCAGATATGTTTCTTCAAATTGAAGAAATCAATTCACCAGAATCAATAAAATTGCCAGTAGGAAGCACCATCACTTTTAAATCATCCAAATATTCTGACCAATGGCAGAAAGGGCGAATAAAGGAAATTATTTATGATGGAAATACGATTATTTTCGATCACACCTTCATGCCATTAAATGAGATTGAGAAAATAAAAATTATAAATTTTGGAGGGCAGGCTATTGGTTATGCCTTGGAAGCCTTTGGTGTATCATGGTTAAGTTTGGGTGCATTGGCAGAATTAACCAATGTAGGGGATGAGAACAACTTGAGTGCCCAAAACTTAATTATTGGAGCAACTGCAATAGGTACAGGGTTCTTAATTCAAAAAGTAAGTGGAAATAAGGTGTATACTAATAATAAGACTCATCGATTTAGACTGATTGATTTGAGATTCTCTGTAGAAGGGCAATGATCAAATAAAATGTTCTAATGCTTCGTCATAACCTGCAAGCCCTTTCCCTATTATAGATTTTACGGATACTTCTTTGATAAAAGAGTGATGTCTATATTTTTCCCTTTCGTAAATATTAGAAATATGAACCTCCACTACAATAGTTTCTATTCCTTTGATTGCATCGGCGATAGCAATAGAAGTATGTGTATACCCTCCAGCATTTAGTATTATTCCATCATAATCAAATCCAACCTCATGAAGTTTATCTATGATGTCGCCCTCATGGTTGGTCTGAAAATAATAAAGATCAATTGCCGTGTATTTTTCTTGCAGTAAAGTGAAATAATCTTCAAAAGATTGAGAGCCATATATTTCTGGTTCTCTTCGGCCTAAAAGATTAAGGTTAGGCCCGTTTATAATAGATACTTTTTTCCTCATTATCAGAGAGCAACTTCTGATAGGTATTTAATACGGACCATCATGATTTCTTCACGAGTGATGTCCTCCTCTGTGAGTTCAGTTACTGCTTCTTCTATTGACTCTGTCTCAGCATCCTCGAAGTACTCAGTAATTTCGTCCAGAATGTCTTCATCCATAGCTTCTTCCAGATAGTAATTGATATTTAACTTAGTACCTGAAGTTACCATCATATTCATTTCTACTAATAAATCCGTCACACTTAGTTTAGCTGATTTAGCAATATCTTCAAGGGGTAATTTTCGATCGATCCCTTGAATGACAGCAATTTTGTTTTTGGACTTATCAGCAACCTGTTTGATGACAACAAATTCTTGTTTATCAATTTCGTTTTCTTCAATATATCTCTTTATTGTTTCTAAAAAGGGAGCTCCATACTTTGCTACTTTTGCTTTATTAATGGCAGGTATTCTTAACATTTCTTCTTCGGTAGTAGGATAATATGTAGCCATTTCCTGTAGTGCAGGGTCCATGAATATGGAATAATATTTAACTTTAAACTTAGCAGCCTCTTGCTTACAGAGATCTTTTAAAATGTGAAATAAATCATCGTCTAATGCTGCCCCTTGAGCTCCGGTCGAAGTCATTACATTTGCATTAGCCGCATCAGAATAATCATGATTGAGACTCATTAAAAATCCAGAAGGGGATTTTATAAAAGCATGACCTTTTTCTGTCACTTTAATGAGCCCATATTGCTCAATATCCTTTTTCAAATAATTGTTGAGTACAGCTTGTCTAATAACAGAATGCCAATAAATTGGTTCCTCGGTGGCACCAAACGCAAAGAGCTTATGACTATCATATTTAAAAGTCTTGATCTCCTGGGTTTTAACTCCTTTGATAAAATCAACTAAGAATTTTATACCATAATTCTCTTTTAAGGCAAGTATGGTGTCAATAACTTTTTTTAGATCTGCACTTGCATTTTTCTTTTCTTTTGGATTGGCACAGTTGTCACAGAGTTTATTATCACATGCACCTTCATCTTCTCCAAAATAATGGAGCAAGAATTGTCTCCTACATTCTGCAATTTCACAGTAGGCTATGACCTCCTCCATGAGCTGTACACTCATCTCGCGCTCAGAAACAGGCTTGTCTTTTAAAAATTTTTCAAGTTTGAGAATGTCCTTGTGAGCGTAAAAGGCAAAACATTTTCCAAGTAGGCCATCTCTCCCGGCCCTTCCCGTCTCTTGATAGTAATTTTCAATACTCTTTGGAATATCATAATGAATTACAAATCTGACATCTGGTTTATCTATTCCCATACCAAATGCTATAGTAGCAACTATAACATCTACTTTTTCTGATAAAAAATCATCTTGAACATTGGATCTAGTTTTAGCATCGAGTCCTGCATGGTATGGTGCTGCATTGATGCCATTGATGCTAAGTACCTCAGCTATAGCTTCGGTCGTTTTTCGAGCTTGGACATAGATAATACCTGATGGAGAACTATGACCCTTTATAATCTGAACTATTTCTTTGACTGTCTGGTCTTTTGTGATTTTTGGTCTTACCTCGTAATAAAGATTGGCCCTGTTAAATGATGATATGAAAATGTTCACGTCATCCATGTGAAGAGTCTTAACTATATCAGCCCGTACTTTTGGGGTAGCGGTTGCGGTAAGTGCAATTAATGGGGTGTTTTCACCAATGGCATTTACCATTGCCCTAATTTTTCGATATTCTGGCCTGAAGTCGTGACCCCATTCGGAGATACAATGCGCTTCATCAATGGCCACAAAAGAAATATTTACCGATTTAAAAAAAGCGATGTTCTCATCTTTTACTAATGATTCCGGAGCAACAAAAAGGAGTTTTGTAACTCCTGAAGTTATATCCTCCTTCACTTTAGTAATTTGAGATTTATTCAGAGAGGAATTGAGAAAATGGGCTATGTCATCGTTTTGAGAATAACCTCTTATCGAATCCACTTGATTCTTCATTAAAGCAATAAGAGGAGAGATTATTATTGCTGTACCATCTTGCATAATGGCCGGAAGTTGATAGCACAATGATTTTCCTCCTCCTGTAGGCATAATAACCATCGTGTCCTTTCCAGATAGTACACTTTGTACTATTTCTTCTTGTCTATCCTTAAAAGAATCAAATCCAAAGTAGTTGTTGAGCGCAGAATGAATTTCTGCTGATGAAGCTTGCATCCTTAATTACAAAGTTTAATTTTCAGATATTTTGCTGATTGTTTTTATTGTGTGGGTCCTATTTCAGTTATTCTACAATTAGCGTCCTTTTTAAAGGTAATCATTGATATTGAATTATACAATTCTCATATTATCAAGGACTTATTAAGATTGGTTATTAAAAAGCCTCGCGAAAGTATAATTTTTCTGAATATCTCGCATCTTTTCTTTTACTAATGGTGTAGCTCAAAATTTGGAGTTGTCAAAGACTTATTTTCTCATTTGAGTTGGATTTTTCTATATACTAATTTGTCTATATTGGCAGCACACATTTTTGAAAAACATGAAAACGATTCAACTAGTTATTATTTTTTTACTTTTTTCATTACACCAACTGTTCTCTCAAAACAGTTTGCTTCCACAGATTTTAACAGAAAGAGAACAATCACGGATTACGGACGATATCCTTGAAGATAGAATGGATCATCTTTTACCAAGTCTGATGAAACGTACAGGAATAGATATGTGGATTATTATTTCGAGAGAATATAATGAAGACCCTGTGATGAAAACCATGCTCCCAAGTACTTGGCTTTCTGCGAGGAGGCGTACAATTATGGTTTTTTATCATGACGGGGAGGAGCTTCAAAAAATAGCTATGGCTAGATATAGCGTAGGAAGGCTTCTCAAAGGAGAATGGAATATTGATGTATATCCAGATCAATGGGAAGCACTTGTTGAACTCATCAAAGAAAAGAATCCACAAAAGATTGGCCTAAATACTTCTGAATTTTTCGGACTGGCAGATGGTTTGGTTCACACAGAGCATGAAGAATTCATGAGACTACTTCCTGAATCTTATAAATCTAAGATTGTAAGTGCTGAGGACTTAGCAATTGCGTGGTTAGAAACCAGATCTGAACGGGAACTACAGATATATCCAATGATTTGTAGAATGGCTCATGTTATCCTAAGAGAGACACTTTCTGAAGAGATTATACATCCAGGAATCACAACTACTGATGACGTAGTTTGGGCTTTACGCCAAAGGGTGGCAGATTTAGGATTGAAAACTTGGTTTCACCCTTCAGTGTCTGTGCAAAGGTCGGATATGGGGAATAATGAATTTTTAAGATCTTTCTCCAAAAGACCAGAAAAGGATATAATCCAATTTGGGGATTTAGTACATGTCGATTTTGGGATTACGTATTTGAGACTCAATACAGACCAACAGCAAATGTTTTATGTATTGAAACCTGGAGAAACAGATGTCCCATTAGGTCTCAAAAAAGCTTTTGCGAATGGAAATCGCCTTCAAGATATTTTGACCTCAAATTTTACAAAAGGTAGATCAGGTAATGAAATTTTGAAAAGATCTCTTGATATAGCAAAAGGAGAAGGGCTTAATGTATCAATTTATACTCATCCCATTGGATTTCATGGACATGCTGCGGGCCCTACCATAGGAATGTGGGACAAACAAAAAGGTGTAAAAGGTGCAGGAGACTATCCTCTTTATGAAAATACAGCCTATTCAATAGAGCTATTTGCTGCGACTGAAGTCCCAGAATGGAATGGAAAAATAGTGAGAATTATGCTCGAAGAAGATGGTGTATATGATGGCAATCGATTCTACTTTTTGGACGGCAGACAAAAAGAAATTATGACGATTCCTGGAAAGCATCAAAGTGTATCACATTGAGTTAAGATAGCCTATATTTGCGCCTTTTTCGGACATATGAGGTGGAAGGAGTAAATAGAATAGCATTTTTAAGGATCAGTGAAGAGAGCATGAAGCTTTTTGATGAAAACAATTTAACGGCAGTAATCACTCAGGTTTCTGAAGGAATCTATAGAGCATACATTCCAGAGATAGATGGCATTTATGCTGACGGGCCCTCTGAAGAAGAAGCTGAAGAAAATTTAATGGAAGCCCTCAAAGTAATTAAGATGGTCTCTCAGAGAGATGAATGGAAGAAGAAAAGAGGATGGTAATTCTTCCTTAACCTCCCCAATTGTCTCGATCCAAACTCCTAAACTGGATCGCCTCTGCCAAATGTTCTACACTGATATTCTCACTTCCTGCTAGATCAGCAGCAGTTCTGGCTACTTTTAATATTCGATCATATGCTCTAGCAGAGAGTTGAAGACGCTCCATGGCCTTCTTAAGGAGGGCAAGACATGCACTATTAAGATTGCAAACTTCTTTGACTAATTTAGAGGGCATCTGGGCATTGCAATAGACTCCAACTACATCTTTAAATCGAGTTTCTTGAATTTTTCTAGCCGCTATTACTCTTTCTCTTATTTCTTTGCTAGACTCTGCCTCAACGTTTCTTTCTGAAATCTCGTCATAACTTACAGGTGTGACTTCTACATGAAGATCTATTCGATCTAGGAGAGGGCCCGATATTTTATTCAAATATCTTTTTACAACTGCCGGGCCACAGACGCACTCTTTAGTTGGATGATTAAAATACCCACATGGACAAGGGTTCATAGAGGCGAGCAGCATAAATGATGCAGGGAAGTCAACAGAAATTCTTGCTCTAGATATAGTCACTGTACGTTCCTCCATGGGTTGACGCATCACTTCTAGGACTGTTCTTTTAAATTCTGGCAATTCATCTAAGAATAGAACTCCATTATGAGCTAATGATATTTCTCCTGGATTAGGATTGCTTCCACCACCCACTAAAGCGACATCACTTATGGTATGGTGAGGGCTTCTAAAAGGCCTTGATGAAACCAAAGAAGAATGGACTCCAAGATGCCCTGCAACAGAATGAATCTTGGTAACTTCTAATGCTTCATGGAGTGACAAAGGAGGTAAAATGCCTGGAAGTCTTTTGGCTAACATTGTCTTTCCTGCTCCAGGAGGTCCTATGAGTATGGCATTATGTCCACCTGCAGCGGCAATTTCTAAGGATCTTTTAATATTTTCTTGGCCCTTTACCTCATTAAAGTCAACAGAGAAGTAATTCACTTCTTCATTAAAAAGTTCTCTGGTATCGATGGTAGTCTTTTTGAGTTCTCTCTCTCCTCCAATAAACTCCGCCGCTTCTACTATGGATTCTATACCATAAACTTCCAATTTGTCAACTATTGCGGCTTCGTTGGCATTCTCTTTGGGGACTAAGATGCCTTTATATCCATCCTTTCTTGCTTGAATAGCTATAGGTAAAGACCCTTTGATTGGCCTTAATTTTCCATCAAGTGCTAACTCTCCCATCATCACGTAATCACCCAAAAGATCAGATTTTATCTGATTCGTAGCGGCTAAAATTCCGATGGCTATAGGTAGATCATATGATGAACCTGCTTTTTTAATATCGGCTGGGGCCATATTGACCACAGTCTTGACTCGCATCATTTTATATCCAGTATTGCTGAATGCAGCTTCAATCCGTTGAAACCCCTCCTGAACTGCCTTGTCAGGGAGTCCCACAAGATTGTAAAAGCTTTGACTGGCAGCAACTGTGCCTCCAGTGTTTACTTCTACTATAATGGATCTGGCATCAATACCTTGAACGGCACTGGCAAAAGTTTTGACAAGCATAGGTTTAAAAGTTACTTGAAAACCTAAAATACGCATTTTGTTTTTTCAGCAAGAATCATTACTCCTCTTCCTCTGATAAGACTTCCAAATTTATGAGATCTTCTAGCATTTCTTCCAGATTAGGTTTAGGAACCATCCCTGATAATCTTTCTACTAGCTTGCCATTTTTGACAAACATAAGTGTAGGAATACTTTTGACTTTAAAGTAATTGCTAAGACCTGGACTGCCATCAACATTGACCTTTGCAACAAGGACTCTATCTTTAAATTCTGTTGCCAATTCATCAACAATAGGGCCTAGCATTTTGCAAGGACCACACCATGGTGCCCAAAAGTCAATAAGAACGGGTAAATGACTTTCTGTTACGATTTCATCGAAATTGTTATCATCTACTGCTACGTAATCAATTACCTTTTCTTTCTTTTTCCAAAACATTGTTGACTTTTAATAAAAGATATTCTTTTGCGCTATTTGGAGTTTCATTTTCGATTCATAAGGCAAGAAATGTATGCTCTATGAAATAGTATTGTAAATATATTTATGGAATGAAATTTTTTGTTTTCACTATATTATGTCTTACCTAAAAAAGTGAATTTCATTATTTATCTGGTAAAGTAAAATGCAGTTGTTCTGAGTAAATTTTGAGAATGTATGAGAATTTAGATTTGACTGCTGAGCGTCAAAATATTCTAATTAAATTTGCAAAATGTTTATTAACTTTTAAGGTCACTCAAGAATTCAAAATAAATGAAACACATAATATCCATTTTTCTAATCATCATCCAAAGCCAATTACTCATAGCTTGGGGTCAAAATGGACATAGAATAGTCGCAGAAATATGTGAACTCCATCTCTCAAGCCATGCTAAATCTGAAATTCAAAAGGTATTAGGGAAAAACTACTTAGCAGAAATAGCCAACTGGCCTGATTATGTCAAATCGGAGAAAGGGTGGGACTTTGCAGAATCATGGCATTATACCACAGTGCATTCTAATCAAACCATAAACCAAGTCATATCGCAGTATGCATCGGACACTAAAATAAATGATGCAACAGAAGCTATTGACCTCATGCTCAAAATTCTAAATAATGATAAAAACGCTATTGAATATTTCGAAAATCTGATGAAAAAGAATAGAGCTAAACCTCTGAATAACTCTACTAAAGCTACTGCACTTGCTTTCTTTGTGCATATTGTAGGTGATATACATCAGCCACTTCATGTCGGTAAGAATAAGGACCATGGCGGCAATAAAATCAGTGTAATGTTCTTCGGAGAAAGGTCTAATCTGCACAGGGTCTGGGACACGAATATTATAGAACATGAAAAACTCAGTTATACAGAGTTTGCTCATTTTATTAATAAGGCGACCGAATCAGAAATTAAAAATTATCAGAACAGTACGATGAAAGATTGGGCAAATGAATCAATCAGCCTCAGAGAAAACATATACAATACTATCTATGACTATACGGATAGAGATTCAGGACTGCCCTCATTTTCGTACAAGTATACGCATGATTATACCCCTTTAGTAAAAGAGAGATTGCTCAGTGCTGGAGTGAGGTTAGCTGGAATACTGGAAGGTGTTTTCGGGGAATAAAAACACTTTTACCACGGGTACAAACCCTCGTCTATAATGAACTTTGGGCTTTGAAAGTACTCAAACCGCAATCCAAATATTCCAAATACTCATTTATACCTTCTTTGTATCCTCTAGGAGGAGCTATTACATTCTCTTCTGGAGTCATCATAACGTATAACGGCTGAGAATTTTGTTTAAAATTGACAATCTGGAAATCTGCCCATTTGTTTCCAACATTTCTAAGTTTCTTCTTCCTTGTTTTTGATATGTAAATGTCTTCTAGCTTCTTATCATCATCCACATATAGAGACACCAAAACGAAGTCATTATTAAGTTTAGAGCGCACATTATTATCTACCCAAATATGCTCTTCCACCTTACGACAATTCACACACCCGAATCCAGTAAAATCAAGAAGAACTGGTCTTTGTTCTTTTTTGGCAAAAGCCAACCCTTCATAATAATCTTTGAAGCAATCTATATTATTTGCACACTTATGATAGGACGGATAATCTTGTTTGATAAGTGGATCTAATTCTGGTTTAGGAAGCAGAAAATTATAATTAGAGGGCGGTGCAATACCACTCATAAGCTTAAGTGAATTGTAACTCTTGACATCGTCATTATATAAAAATCCGCTGCCTAAATATGCCGCTAGAGCTAACGACCCTAATCCTAAAACCCAACTAGAAGATGTTAATTTTTTCCCTGGACTGTCATGAGGAAATTTGATTATTTTGAAAGAATATAATGCCATTCCTGTTGAAACAACCACCCAAATGGCCATAAAAGGTTCATATTTTAAAAATCCCCAATGATTTGTCATATCTGCTACTGAGAGAAATTTAAATGCAAGAGCAACTTCTATAAATCCTAAAAAGACCTTGACAGAATTCATCCACCCACCAGATTGAGGAAGTGTGTTAAGCCATGCTGGGAAAGCAGCAAATAGTCCAAAAGGTAAAGCAAGAGCCAAAGAAAAACCTAACATTACCACAGCGGGACCTATAGCACTTGTGGCGGCTTGAACAATGGCGGTACCAATAATTGGGCCTGTACATGAAAATGAAACCAAAGCAAGAGTAAATGCCATAAAGAAAATACCTAGGAACCCTCCCTTATCGGCCATTTGATCTGACTTAGTACTCCATGAACTTGGTAAAGTGATTTCATAATAACCAAAAAATGAAAAGGCAAAACCTATGAATATCAAGAAGAATAAAGTATTAGCTATCCAGTTAGTGGATAATCTATTAAGGGCTTCCTCACCGAAAAAAGCAGTGAGCAAAAGACCTAGAGAAACATAAATTACAACTATAGAAAGGCCATAAATAAGACCATTGACCCATCCTTTTCTCTTCGTGTCTTTTGTGAAAAAACTGACAGTGAGAGGAATCATAGGAAATACACACGGGGTAAGAAGTGCAAAAAGACCTCCTACAAACCCAAAAAAGAACATCCAAGGAAGACTACTTTTTTTTTCTCCAGTATCACCACAATCGGTTAATGGTGTCTCATATGATTCAGTTATTTGAGGCCTGATTTGATCTAAAACATTTCCATCTATAGATGCTAAATCAGCTGCTTCTAGCCCATTGTCTATACCTGCTTTTCCAGAAGCAAAATCGAAGGTGAACTCTATATCTGTAGGAGGGAGACATCTTTCATCATCACATGTCATAAATGTGAGGTAACCCTTTAGTTTTTCTGATGGATCTTTCACTTTTACTTGCTGAGTTATAATATATGGCTCATCATCTAAAAATTTTGTGACTTCCATCTCAAATACAGGATCCATGCCTTTCTTCAGATGACCACTTTCTGCCGCTGTTCCGATCCTTTCTATTACGTCTTCATTTTCATACCAAATGGTAGTTGGAACAGGCCCACCTTCTTCTATGAATTGAGAGTATACTGTCCATGTATCTTCAATGTCGGCTTTGAAAATTAAGTTATAATTGTTTTCTCCTATCTCTTCTATAGAAAAAGTCCATGATACTGGCATTTCCTCCTGCCCCAAGGCAAAAGAAATTACACCTAAACTAAAAGACATTAGAAATAGAAGGTTGAATAGATATTTCATGTTATTCGCTGTTATTTTAATAAGGCTACAAAAGGAACATCAGTGGGAGGAAGGCATTTTGTTCCATCACAAGCCATATAGTTGATATTACCTTTGACCACCCTTGAACTGCCAAGTTGGGTTACCTTTTGTGAGAAAATTGCTTTTTTAGAGAACTTTAAGACTTCTGCGTCAAAAAGCGGCTCATATTTGACTTCTGCTTTAGTAATTTCCTTAGTACTGCCCTCTAATCTTATGTTATTTAATATATCAAATGAAAATGTAGTAGAAACTGGTCCGTCTGAAGAGGTTTCCATACCATAAATTACCCATCCCTTGTCAATGTAGGCTTCAAACCTGACTTGAAACGTTCTGTTTCCAGTGTTTTCTGCCTTGATATGCCAGGTGACGGGGTATTCTTCTTGACTATCAAGATTGAGAAAAGAAAAAGTAAATAATAGGAAAGTAAAAAGCATAAACGAATTTACACATACCTCATCTTATCAACGCTGACTTTACAAGAAGATTAACATGTAGCAACTGTTAGGTTATATCTATTCTAAATCTTTTTATCCGGAAGAATCAACATTTCATCCTTGTTGAGACTATTATATCTGCCCTTTCCTGATAAGGTGCCATTAAAAGTGATGTCATTTTTGTAAGCCTCTTGTCTTGATTCAGAAAGAGCATAAAAGTCTTTACATTTTAATGAGCAGCAACTATTGTAAATTTTTTTACAATTATCGCATTGAATAAATAGAATATGGCAATGATCATTTTTACAGTTTTTATGATCATTGGATGGGGCGCCACATTGATGACATTTAGATATGACATCATTCGAAATTGCTTCACCTAACCTTTCATCAAATACAAAATTTTTGCCTTTAAATTTATTTTTTATCCCTTTTTCTTTGCATTGTCTAGCATATTCTATAATGCCACCATTGAGCTGATGGACATTTTTAAATCCTTTGTGTTTGAAGTAAGCACTTGCTTTTTCACATCTGATTCCTCCAGTACAATAAAGAAGAATATTTTCTTCTTTATGAGGAGTAAGAATTTTTTCCACAATAGGAAGAGACTCTCTGAAAGTTTCTACATCTGGACAAATAGCCTCTTCAAAATGACCAACTTCACTTTCATAGTGATTCCTCATGTCCACGATGACAGTGTTGTCTTGATCTGCCAAATTATTGAACTCTACAGCTTCTAAGTGTATTCCTCTATTTGTTGTATCAAATGTTTCATCGTCTAGACCGTCGGCAACTATTTTGTTTCGAACTTTTATAGTAAGTTTAAAGAAGGACTTACCGTCATCTTCGATTGCTGTATTAAGTCTGCACCCATCTAAAAAGGTGATGTCATAAAGGACATTTTTGCAATGATCAAAATTCTTTGCTATAACTGATGCTTGTCCATTTATCCCTTCCTTTGATACATATATTCGTCCAAGAACACCATGCTCTGACAACTTTGTGTAGAGGTGATCTCTAAAAAAGGGCGGATTTAATATGTGAGCATATTTATAAAAAGAAAATGTAATGCGTGGAGTGTCATCTTTAGCCAAACGATCTAAAAGCAGATCTCGACTTACACGATTGTGTAAATTTTTCATGTATGTTTATTAAAAAGGTCAATTGCAGATTAACCGAAGACAAATGTATTGGAAATAAGGGAAGAGTTCAATCTAAAACTTTCTCTACTTTATGATTTTTGAGGGCATTAGAATCTAGTGGAATATATTCAGGTTTTATAGGCTTTTCGGGGATGTCCTTATTCATGATATTACCGAAAAGATCTTTTTGAGAGATGATACTGTCTACCTCAGCTTCAGCAGTTTTTAGAATTCCCTCCATACATTCCGCTTTTCTTTCTATTATGAATTCTTCAATTTGACGATTAACTTCATTTGATATCCAATCTTCTTTTCTTTCCTCTTCTTTATTTTCTCCACAGGATAGAGTAGCTAGTAACAAAAAAGAAAAAAGCCAAAAAACTTTTTCTCTGCTAAAGGTGAATGTATTACTTATCATACATCAGCTTTTCAATTTTGGCTAATTCTTCACGCAGTAAAGAGTCTCTAGCATTATTGTACAATTCTTCATAATTATTGATACAAAAAGAGTCCATTTTTATTTGAATAGAGTCTTTGTATTGTTTTGTGAAGGTAGTGTCGGCTTTATGTGTAAGTTGATAAGTTACAACAACAGGTTTGGGCCCGTTTTCACATGCTGCAAAGATTAGAATGAAAACAAAAAGGAACAGCCTAGGCATCAATCTTCCTTTTCCTTAATTCAAAATTATTTCCCAGATATACTTTACGTACTTGTTTATCTGCAGCGAGTTCTTCAGAAGTGCCTGACTTAAGGATGTTGCCTTCAAACATTAAATATGCTCTATCAGTAATGGAAAGGGTTTCTTGCACATTATGATCTGTAATTAGAATTCCAATGTTTCTGTCTTTTAAGCGATAGACAATAGTCTGTATATCTTCTACGGCTATAGGATCAATGCCAGCAAATGGCTCATCCAAAAGGATAAATTTAGGATCTGTTGCTATTGCTCTGGCAATCTCCGTTCGTCTTCTTTCTCCTCCAGAAAGCGCATTGCCCAAAGTCTTCCTCACCCTGTCCAGACCAAATTCTTGAATCAATGCTTCTTGCTTTTCTATCTGATCTTGTTTGCTGAGATTAGTCATTTGTAAAACTGCAAGGATGTTGTCTTCTACAGAAAGTCTTCTGAACACAGAAGCCTCTTGTGGCAAATAACCGATTCCTTTTCTGGCTCTTTGGTACATAGGTAGAGATGTAATCTCCTCTTCATCAAGAAAAACACTACCGGATTTAGGCTTTACAAAACCGACAACCATGTAGAAGGTGGTTGTTTTACCTGCTCCATTAGGGCCTAATAAACCTACAATTTCGCCTTGATTTACATCAATCGAAACTTCTTTAACCACGGTGCGGGCACCATATTTTTTCACTAAATTTTGGGAATGAAGCTTCATTCTTTTGTTTCGATTAAGTCTATTTTTGTGCTGTCAATCTGACTGAAAACAGTTTCTAAATCAACTGAAAAAGAAGTCGTCCTGTTGCTTTCTATTATATCCATTGCAATGTTTTTAATTCTTTCAGGTTGCAAATTATTGGAGTAATTGCCAGTGTCCCATTTTTTATTTTGATTCATATCCATAATAATGCTCATCGTATGAGGACCTGGTATCATATTATTCATAATGAATGACTCTGACTCCCTATTTACATATTCTACATGTATTTCATTTCTATCAGAATCAATAATAGTAAGAATATAAGTTACATCTTCATCTCCATAAGATAATGAGATTTCATATGTTCCAAAGGCATTTCTTCTTGCTACTTCAAAATCATATCCAGTAGAATCAATGCTTCTTCCATAAAAATCCACAATGGAGTTTGAATCTAATGAAAGTGAATAATCTTCACCCTCATCCCACTCATTAACTATCCATACTTTCTTAGGGTTTTTAGGGCTAATGAAAATTTCTGATTCATCCATATTCATCAATACTCTATTCAGGGAATCTAGAGGAAAATTGAATTCTATTTCCAACGTATCCTTAGGGTGTAAGCCTATGTCACCTTTTATATTTGATTTCATCAATTTTAGTGTAGGAAGATCTTTTCGGTCTTTATTTTGAGGCTTTCTTATAGCAATGGTATCTTGTATTGTATCCACCTTAATCTCAAATTGAATGGGGTATAGTTCAATATCTTTTATGTATGCCCTTACAAGCATGTTGTCTTTCTCAATATAAGAATCAACTTTGTTAATGGCAGTAACTGGATTAAATTCTAATTTTTGATCAAATTTTAGAGAGAACAAGCCATCATGGATGACATCACCTTCTTGATATCTTGGCGAGGTGGCAGCCCTGAATGAAAGAAGCTCTAAGTTTTGCTGATTTGTATCCGCTACAATTATGTTTTCATTTAGAAAGGCAAATTCCTCCGCACTTTCATCATACATATAATTGAGATTTAGATCTCTTATAGCTACGATTTTGAATGTATCACCTCTGAGGTTTTTAAGCTTAAAAGAACCATCACCTTCTGTTTTTGTAAAATAGAATGGTTGTTGCGTAAATACTACGGAGTCTTCTAAATTTTCATAGAGCATCACAGTGATATTCTCTACAGGTGCTTTAGTAAATGCATTAAAAACTTTTCCGCCAATACTTAACGAATCAATGTAGTCCCCAGTAGAACAGACATATGAAAAGTTTTTCAAGACATTGTTTTCTGTATAATCAGCAATGGATTCTCCAAAATTGATGATATATGTAACATCCGGTTTAAGTACTTCTTTTTCATCAAAACTGATTTTTATCACTTTACCTCTTTGATCTATCTCCATTCCATATTGCAAAGGAGGTGAAATCACAACGTTTTTGGATGGATCCTTAAAATTTATAAATTCATCGAAAGTGAGAATGATTTCTTGAGGAGTGAATTGTAACTGATAGTTAGGAGTGGATTTTAAAGTGTCTAGTTGAGGGGGGACTTCATCTTTTGGGCCCCCACTAAGACTTATTTTATTAGCACAGCTATTTCCAATAAGAAGAGCAGAGACAAGTAATAAAGAATATTTAGTATATAATCCCAATATTCAATTTTGGACTGATTTGCGAATGTACGCAGGATGATAACTCATAACTGTTTTTCTTAAAAATTCTGTATCTAAATGTGTATAAATCTCTGTGGTGATTATGGATTCATGGCCTAGCATGTCTTGAACGGCTTTGAGATCAGCACCTCGCTCTATGAGATGGGTAGCAAATGAGTGACGCAAAGTATGTGGACTCACGTTTTTTTGTATACCGGAATCTGAGACAGCTTTCTTAATGATATTAAATACCATAACACGACTCAGTTTTTTACCCCTCCTATTGAGGTATATATAATCGGTATGAGCTTTATCTATATTAGTCATGTGCCTTCTACTTCCTTCAAGGTAGAAGTTAATATGTTTTATTGCAGAATCTCCAATTGGGATGATTCTCTCTTTATTACCTTTCCCAACGACTTTGACTATTTCGATGTCCGGATAATAATTTGAGAGTCTTAGGTGCGTCAATTCAGAAACCCTGAGTCCACAGGCATATATAGTTTCAAGAATACTCCTATTTCTGTGGCCTTGGGGGTGACTCAGGTCTATAGCAGCTAACATTTTTTCTACCTCTTCATATGATAGAACATCAGGAATCTTTCTTCTTAGTTTAGGGCCTTCTAAAAGTTCTGAGGGGTCATCTAAAATTAGGTCTTCTATCAGCAGATATTTAAAGAAAGCCTTAATACCTGACAACATACGAGCTCGAGAATAATCAGCTAAAGAAAAATCTGATAACCAAGCTAAATATTCTTCAAGATCGTCATAAGATATATCAAGAGGTGATTTAGCAGATAATTGTTCTTCGGCGAACTGATACAATCTCAATATATCTCGCTCATAGGCCACCACCGTGTTGGGAGAAAGTGATTTCTCTAATTGCAAAAAAGCTTTAAAACCCTTAATGCCACTATTCCAATCCATAATTGACAATTCAGGACAAATATATTGATTATCATCAATTTATGAATTAAATATTTTTTTAATATTAAATAAAACACCTACCCCTTAAGATCATAATTTATTATCCTATACAAGTCTGTGATTGAATTATAATGTAAAGGCCTAAATTTGAGACTATCTTAATTATATCAAATATGGAACAGCTGGTGATATGAGAAACTCATTACTTTTTGGGTCTATTGTTGTCATATTGGTATTGCTCGTTGGGGGATACATTATTCATCAATGGATGTGGTGGCTCATACTTGCATTGTTGCCATTTATTTTAGCGATATTTTATGATGCTTTTCAAACTGAGCACTCATTAATGAGAAATTTTCCACTTGTAGCTCGGTCAAGGTGGATTGCAGAATGGATGAGACCTAAAATCCATCAGTATTTTGTAGAAACGGATACAGAAGGGACTCCTATATCAAGAATTTTCAGATCTATAGTATATCAGAGATCAAAGAATGTATTGGACACATCTCCTTTTGGCACATTACTTAATGTATATGAAGAGGGTCATGAATGGATGAACCACAGTATCGCGCCTTTAGATCATCATGATCAAGAAGCTGACCCAAGAATTATAATAGGTGGTCCAGATTGTAAACAGCCTTACTCCTGCAGCATTTTTAATATAAGCGCGATGAGCTTTGGCTCACTAAGTCAAAATGCCATTATGGCGCTCAATGGTGGCGCTCAAATTGGAAAATTCGCTCATAATACTGGAGAAGGAGGAATATCACCATATCATCTAGAAAATGAAGGAGATTTGATTTATCAGATTGGTACTGGATATTTTGGAGCGAGAGCAATGGACGGAGGATTTAGTGCTGAAAATTTTAAAAATACCATCTCTTCACCTAGTGTAAAAATGATAGAGCTTAAGTTATCGCAAGGTGCGAAACCTGGGCATGGAGGAATATTACCTGCAAAAAAAGTAACAGCAGAAATAGCCAGAATTAGAAATATAGAAATGGGTCAGGATGTCATTTCCCCTCCATATCACAAAGCTTTTTCTACGCCTACAAGTTTATTAGAGTTTATAAAAGAACTCAGAGATCTTTCAGGAGGCAAACCCATCGGATTCAAGCTTTGTCTGGGAGAAAAAAGTGAATTTTTGGCAATATGTAAAGCAATGAAGAAAACTGGAATAAAGCCTGATTTTATTGCAGTGGATGGAGCTGAAGGGGGAACAGGAGCAGCACCATTGGAGTTCTCTAATTCAGTAGGGACTCCTTATAAAGAAGCATTGGCATATGTATTTAATGCCTTAGTTGGATTTGATTTACAACAGGACATAAAGATCATTGCTGCGGGGAAAATTTTGACAGGTTTTCATATGTTTAAGGCAATGGCATTGGGAGCTGATATATGCTATAGTGCTAGAGGAATGATGTTGGCATTGGGATGTATACAAGCTCTTGAATGCAATAAGAATACTTGCCCTGTGGGTGTGGCTACACAAAATCCAAAATATACGAAAGGCCTAGTCGTAACAGATAAAAAGCATCGTGTAGCTAATTATCACAAAGAAACAGTGATGTCATTTGTAGAATTAATCTCTGCAGCTGGAATATCAGACCTTAAAGAGATAGATAGATCTAAGGTTTTCAGACGAATAGAGATGAACAAGACTCAACGTTACGACGAAATCTACCCATACATTACAAAAGGTTGCCTGTTAGAGGAAGATACTATTCCGGGTGATTGGCAAGCAGAGATGACAAAGGCTAGTCCTGATTCATTTAGACCAAGGTTTTTGGAAGCTTTTGAGAATTAATGAAGGCGATATAATGATTGTTGATATTGATTAATGTTATGTTAATTGCAGAAATATCAACACTTATAACCCTTTAAACTACATCTTATCTATAGAAACACAGTCTACCTTGGTGCAGTTGTGGTTCTGTTCACGTATAAAAGAGAAACCATGTATAAGCTTATTTTTTTCTTCGGCCTTGTAGCTATGACTCAATGTAAAACCAATCAAACCATAGCGGGACTAAATGACCCAATAATGACTACTCTGGATACTACAATTTTAGAAAAAATGAGCATCTATAGAGGCGATACTCTTACCACATACATTACAATGGTAGGGGATACTATCATCGCCAAAAGAACGACTAAATATGGAAGCTCAGATGAAGCTGATATGATAGCTAGCACAAGACATATGAAGAGAAGTTCGGCAAGAGGAGATGTATCCGAAGTTATGATGATGGAATCAAGACCAGCACCAGAAGGAGGCGCTACAATTCTAGCACCTCCCAGAGGAAGAATTAAGCCTGATATGCCCCAGAATCCAAATGCCGGACAGCTCACAGCTGGAGAATGGAATGACTTGAATAATTGGGAAGATTGGGAAGAATTGTTGAATGATAATGAGTACTTTTCTATGCAAGATCATTGGGGAATCTATCCTAATGAGAGATATTCAGTCTTTGTTACCAATGACCAGAATATTCCTTTATCGGACATTAGAATAGATCTCAAAGATGGAAATAAAATCATATGGTCAGCTCGAACCGATCATAGTGGAAGGGCAGAACTTTGGTCCAATTTGATAAATAAGGGAGAACGATCTAAATCAGCACTAAAAGCAATAGCATATCATAAAGGGAATACAATTAATCTCAATGTTAATAAAGGAAAAAGTACCCATCTCAAAATTTCCAATAGTTGTAATGCTACATCTGCTGTAGATATCATGTTTGTAGTGGATGCTACAGGCTCAATGGGAGATGAAATAAACTATCTCAAGTCTGAGGTAAAAGATGTCATCAAAAGATCCATTCAATCTCAAAGCGATCTTGATCTTAGAGTGGGTTCTGTTTTCTACAGAGATGCAAATGATTCCTATTTGACTACCGTTAGTCCATTGACTAGTGATTTAGAGAAAGTCTACCAATTTATAGGAGAACAGAGTGCTGCAGGAGGAGGAGATTACCCAGAAGCAGTGGATGCTGCATTAGAAGAAGCATTGGCACAGCCATGGAGTTCTAAGGCAGTGAGCCGCATTGTTTTTTTACTGCTTGATGCTCCTCCACATGGTGAAGATCAGATAAAATCAACTATTAGAGATCAAATAGCAGAAGCAGCAGAGAAGGGAATTAAGATTATTCCAATATCTGCAAGTGGTATAAATAGAGAGACTGAATTTCTACTCAAGTTTATGAGCATAGCCACAAATGGGACGTATGTTTTTATCACAGATGATAGTGGTATTGGAGGTGAACATTTGGACCCGTTGGTGTCGGATTTTGAGGTAGAAAAACTAAATGACTTAATGGTAAGAATTATAGAAAATTATACAACTATAAAGAGCTGTGATGAAAAAATAAGTACAAATCAAGAAGTTAAAATTTACCCCAACCCTACTAGCAATATTATCCATGTGGAAGTGCCGGAAGGAGTGAATATGATAAAAGTAATTTCATCTAGTGGTAAAGTGATGTATAGTATTCAAAGCAATGGTGATGAAATTAATGTAGACTTGAGTCAATATGTAGATGGAATGTATACTGTACAATGCTTTGGTCGTGATTTTATTTATAGCTATCCTGTGATAAAGGTAAGTGAGTAATATGTGCTTCAGGAGATGTCTTTAAGTGCATCAAATATTTGAACTGCACTTTTGTCCCATGAAAATGATTCAACTCTCTTACTGCCTTTATGGATTAAAGTGTTTCTGAGCTGAGGGTCATTTATAATATCATTCATACCTCTGGAGAGTGCATCTATGTCCATAGGATCTATAAGTAAAGCTGCATTTTCGGCCACCTCTGGCATTGAACTGACATTACTAGTCATTACTGGAACTCCTGATTGAAAAGCTTCTAGAATGGGAATCCCAAATCCTTCAAATAGTGATGGATAACACAAAGCAGTGGCAGATGAAATAATACCTTCAACATTTTTCACATGTCCAATTTGAAGGATATCCTCTTTGACGACAGAATTTTTAATAATAGACTTTAATTCGCCATTGTTCCAAGCCATTCTACCGACTAAAACCAATTTAATATCAGATGGATTCTGATGTTTAAATTTTTCAAATGCTTGTACCAACCTTGATATGTTTTTGCGAGGATGAAGTGCTCCAATAAACAGGAGATAGTCCTTTCCTTCAGCAATATTCAATTTCACTAATGCTTTTTCCTTATCTGATAGGGTGTTGAATGATTCATTACATCCATTATATGTCACTAATGTTTTGCTCTCATGAATTTGATACTTTTTGATTACATCCTGTTGCGTAAACTTTGATACACAAGCTATTTTGTCGGCCCTCTCATGATATTTTTTAGAATACCGTTTAAAAAAATTAAGGTGGCTTCTTCTTATATGATTGGGGTAATGTTCAAATGCCAAATCGTGAGTTACCATTAGAGTAGGGACTCGAGTTTTTAAGGAACAAAAATTGTCAGGTGAGAGGAAGACATCAGCATTTATTTTGTTTAAATATCTAGGAATTGTCCATTCATACCACAACTGCCAAAGTATAGGGTGCCTTGCTGGAGGAAAAGCTAAGTGTGGAACTATATTGTCAGCATAGATGTATTTTCTGTCAAATTTTCTATCAAAAAGAAAGTGAAACTCAATATTCTTGTTTTGTAGCACCATCCTTCTACAAATTTCATGAGTAAATGTCCCGATTCCTTCCAACTGAGGAAGAAGAAACCTCGTGTTTATAGCTACTTTCATATTTAGGTCATAGCTGAATTAAAATGAACAATTTCTTCAAAGACCTGATCATAAAATTCTATAACATTTCCCCAATGATATTTTGTGATAAACTCTTGATATGAAGAGGTGTTTAGGAAGCTTTTATTCCGTATGACTTGCATTAGATTTTGCATCATATCATCTTCAGAATATAGAGCCACATCGTTTAATCCAGCTGGCAAATGTTCTGGATATGCAAGACGATTTGGAAGAAGAGGTAAACAGCCATATTGAATAGATTCTACCACACTTATACCAAAAAAATCCTGATTTCCAGTGATTAGTGCAATATTGGCCATATTCAATTTTTCATAGTATTCATCTTTGTTTTCGGCATATCCCCAATGTAAAATATTATGACTTAGCCTTTCTTTTGCTTCATCGAATATTTTTGGTTGATTGACATATGGTTTGCCAAGAACAATAAGTTTAAAATCTATTTTTTGATAATCTAACCAAAATAGAGTATTAAAGAATTTGTCAGGCCCTTTGTCGTATTCCCATCTGTGATTCCATACAAAATACGGGGTTGCATTTGATGGCTTTTTGGTGGTGATTTTTTTATTGATTCCAATTGGAATTACGGTTGACTTTTCTTTCAGGTTATCAATTGTAAATGGCCATTTTATTGAAGGAAATTGACCAATGAATTTTGGTATAGCACCATAAAAAGAATTGAAATGATACTCTGAGTTAAAAGCTATGTAATCTGCAACATAGGCAGACCTTAAATTCATAAACCCATAGTGATGATCTCTATTTGATTTGATATCCTGGTCTGTCTCAGACCAAGGATATGTAATTTGATTTTCATGAAAATAGAGTAAAACAGGTGGAGTTTTTTCTTTGGTCAAATACCCTAAAAAGGAAGGTAAATCTATCATGTCAGTGACAATAATGAGATCATAATTTCTCAATTGAGATTTGACTCTTGATGCTAATTCTAAAGTGCCACCAATCATCTGCCATTTCCAATGTTTGGCTTTGTTGCAAAAAATGTCAACAGCAAATCGAGAATGATCAACAATCCCATTCGCCCAATGCGAATGACTCACTTCAAAAAAGGGATCAATAAGGGCAATTCTCATATTCATGTAAAATAACAAAGGAGAATTGGCTTCATAACCAAGATTTGAATTTTATAATATGGGCAATATTAGATACATTGCCTTTATTAAAATAATTATAAAGATGTATAAGACATTAGTTCTTGCTCTTTTTATGTTTCCATTCTCGTTGTTTTCTCAAGATGATATATCTAAGCTTACAAGTGCTCTATTGGCAGAAACACCAATAGAAGAAGATCTTCAAGAGTTATGTGATGAAATTGGAGGCAGAGTGACCGGTTCCAAGGCAAATGAAAAATCTGTAGAATGGGCCTATAACAAGTTCAAAAATGCAAATATTGAATCCTATAAGGATGCATTTGAAATGCCTTCTTTATGGCTAGCTAAATCTACATCCCTATCTATTGAAGGATCTGATTTTACCCCGTTGGTAGTTTCTAAATATCATTCACCAAAAGGTACACACTCAGGACAACTGATAAATGTAGGAATGGGATCAAAATCGGAATTAGAAGCTATAGGCAATGCTAAACTTAGAGGTAATTTCTTATTAGTAGAAATGGACATTTGTTTTGATATAGACGGGCTTTTTGCTGAATATGCACATGCAGCATCGGTAGAATTCGAAGCAATAGAAAGAGGTGCTAAGGGTATAGTTTTTATGTCATCTAGACCTCAAAAACTATTATACAGATTTATCACTGCAAAAGCTGCCGATAATAGCATGCCACAATTGGTCATGGCTCGGGAAGACGCTCAAAGATGTATGCGAATACTAGATTCTGGCCAGACCATGAATATTAGTATAAAAATTGATGCAGAAACTGGAGATGCATTTGAATCAAATAATGTCATTGGAGAAATAATAGGATCTGAAAAACCAGATGAAATTATTGTAATAGGTGCTCATTTGGACAGCTGGGCTATGGGTACAGGTGCAAATGATAATGGAGCCAATGTGTGCATGATGATAGACATCGCTAGGCAAATGAAGAAAATGAATATTCGCCCCAAAAGGACAATCAGGTTTGCCCTTTGGAATGGAGAAGAACAAGGTTATTATGGATCATGGGATTATACAAAGGATAACATAGAATCTTTGAAAAATCATAAAATGGCACTTTCTGTGGATATAGGAAGTGGTGCAATTATTGGATTCTTCACAAATGGTCGAAGTGAGTTATTGCCTATTCTTGATAAAGTTCTAAAACCAGTATCAGGTTTGGGCAACTATGCACATATTGATGCTCCAGTTGTAGGTACTGATAATTTTGATTTCATGCTGCAAGGTGTGCCAAATTTGGTAGCTGTACATAAGCCTCAATTTTATGGACCAAATTATCATGCATCAAGTGATACATATGATAAGGTAGACTTGAAACAGATAAAAATGAATTCTGCAATTGTTGGAGCACTTACCCTTGGGTTTGCTAACCTGTCTGATAAAGAATCGTCAACTTTAGAACAACAATCTCGGGAGAATATTCAAGCTGTTTTTGATAAAAACAACTTAGAATTTACTATGCGTATGTTTAATGTCTGGGAGCCTTGGATTAACAAAGAAAGAGGAAGGAAATAATCATTTTATAGAATTTTACGACGATTTCATCCAAAAGCAATAGAAAAGGATTCTATTCTTATTTATATTGGGTGCGAATCAAACATTCGATCACTTTTCAACTTAATTACTTAGTTATACATGGCAGTATTATCTCTTGACAACGTCGTCAAACAGTATAGTAATCACAGAGCTGTAGACGGGGTAACCTTCGATGTAGAAGAAGGAAGCATATTTGGTTTATTAGGACCAAATGGAGCAGGAAAAACCAGTCTAATTAGAATTATCACAACTATTACCGCAGCTGATGAGGGTACAGTGATGATAAATGGTGAACCTCTCAATAGTCGACATCCGTCTCAAATAGGTTATCTCCCTGAGGAACGAGGGCTTTATAAAAAGATGGAAGTAGGCGATCAGTTGCTTTTCTTAGCTCAACTAAAAGGCCTAGAAAAAAGAGATGCAAAGAAGAAAATTGATTTTTGGTTCGAACGTTTCGAAATCACAGACTGGTGGACTAAGAAAGTACAAGAGCTCTCAAAAGGCATGCAGCAAAAAATACAGTTTATCTCAACGGTTGTTCATGAGCCTAAATTGTTAATTCTAGATGAACCGTTTTCGGGTTTAGATCCTATCAATACCAATTTGATTAAAGACGAAATCTATCGACTAAATCAAGAAGGAACAAGTATCATTTTTTCTACACACAGAATGGAACAGGTAGAAGAGGTGTGTGAGGACATTGTACTTATCAATCAAGGAAGAGTAGTACTCAATGGCAAGGTGAATGATATCAAAGAGACATACAAAGAGAATATATTTAGAATAGGCTATAAAGGAAGTAAACCTTCATTGAGTAGTAACAAGTATAGTGTGATATCACAATCAAACGACGATATCACTATTCAGATGACTGCTGAAATGGGCTCCAATGAGTTATTAAATGACCTCATAAGGCAAGGGGTTGATATTGACTCATATAATGAGATCAAGCCCACAATCAATGAGATTTTCATAAAAAAAGTAGGAGAGACTAATGAATAATATATTACTGATACTACAAAGAGAGTTTTGGACAAGAGTAAAAAGTAAAAGCTTTTTATTGACGACGTTTTTAGCTCCTATCGGAATAGTAGTCTTCTATGCCGCGCTTTTCTTTATAATGTCTAGAGGGTCTGACAATGTCAAAAATTTGGCAGTAATAGATAATGCTGGAATTGTAGATCAATCTGAAACAAAGAGAAACAATTTGACTCTCAGCTATGATTATTCAGATTTAGAAACTGCGAAAGAAGCTTATCTCGCAGAAAAAATAGATGGGATTATTGAACTACCTCCTATCAGCACGGATGTAACTAACTACGATATTGTTTTTCATTCTGATGAGCAACTAGCAATAGATGAAACTAGCACCATTGAAAGGCTTTACAGTAAAAAAGTGAGAAATTTTAAAATTCAAACTCTGGGTATCGATCAATCACAATTAGATTTGATAGATACAGACCTGAATGTATCTCCCAAGACAATAAAAGAAACTGCTAAAGATATTTCTTCTCTTACTTCTACTGTAAGTTCAGTACTAGGTGGTATAGTTGGATTTTTACTTTTCATGATGGTCATGATTTATGGTAGTCAGGTGATGAGAAGTGTTTCAGAGGAGAAAATAAATAGAATTGTAGAAGTGCTTATTTCATCTATTAAACCATTTCAGTTAATGATGGGTAAAATACTAGGAGTAGGTTCTGTCGGGCTTTTGCAGGTTCTTATTTGGGCTGTCCTTATGATCGTAATATCTATTGTAGGAACTTCTATTTTAGGAATATCGGCAATGGATTTCGGAGGCGATACAGCAGCTATAACTGAAGCAATGACCCAAGAAGGAATTAAATTGGATGAGAATGTGGTGGGAGTTATGAAGGAGTTGTCATCAATCAATTGGGCAATGATAGTTCCTTTATACATTTTCTATTTCCTTGTAGGATATCTAACATATTCTGCGTTATTCGCGGCTGTTGGTTCAGCAATGGGTGATGATATTCAGGACGCACAAGCACTTACTATGGTGGCTACGCTTCCTATGATTATCGCTTTTTACATCGCAATTGCTGCAGTTACTGCTCCGCATAGTACAATGGCGGTTTGGTCTTCTATACTTCCGTTTTTTGGTCCGGTGGTAATGCCTGTGAGGTTAGCTGTGGATCCACCTATGTGGCAAATAGTTGCATCTGTGTTAAGTTCGATTGTTACAGTGATTGCACTCACTTGGTTAGCAGGAAGAATTTATAGAATAGGGATTCTCATGTACGGAAAAAAAGCGTCATTTAAGGAATTAGGTAAGTGGATATTCTATAATGGATAAAATTATTTAACAGAATAACTTTTATCCAAAAAAAGCATTCCGCCTTACAGCTTCAGCCATAGTAATGCCATCAATCTTGCTATCGAGCCAAGAGATGATGTCCAGATAAAAAAATGGACGACGCTCAAACGGATCTTTCTTTAAAATGAGCAATTTGCTTTTCAACTTGAAGAATTCTTTAGGCATCATATCTTCAGTCATATTCGGAGTTCTTCTCAAGAATGAAAAGATCTCTTTATGTACTTTTTGGATATTGTCCATTTTACTTATAAATCTATATGTTGATCTAATTTGATGTGATACAAGGTCCTCATTTCCAAGATCAAAATGAGCAATAATATTGAGAATTCGAGCAAAGCATTGAATATCTCCCCTCAAATCCGGTCGGATCACATTCGTTACACGATTGAGATGAAGAATACAGTTGTCAAGGTCAGCTGCACCAAAATAAATGCAAGCAACTTTATAGTCGAACATCATGATTCTGAAATTATCCCATTCGAATGGGTTATCAATTACAATTTTAGAAATCTCATAGGCCTTGTCTATTGAGTTTTCATAATTACCTTTTAAGTAAACCTGATTAATGTCATGCGTTATTTCAAAAAGTTTATAAGAAGATCTCTGATTATCAAGAAAATTGAGATTATAGTCTCTTTCCAAAGATTTTAATTCTTTAAGTCTTTTTTCGAATTTTTCTGGACGAGCACACATGAATAAACCATTCAAAACATTGTGATAGCCTTTTATAAAAAGACTTGTTTCTTCGTCGATCCAATATGGATTTTCTACAAAAAGGTTCATCCACTTTTGAGCATATTTAAAGTAGTATGCGAAATTCTGGACCATATTATAGTACCACACATAAGACTGATAGAGACTCAGCTTTCCCATGAACCCCAACTCCTTTTCATCAACATCTGGAAGTCTCGATCTAAAATAATCAGTGACGAAATTGAAGTCCCTTTTATTTTTCACATAGCCATATTGGAGATATAAACCATAAAGCGAAAGTGAAAAATCTGAAAGCTCATTTTCTGTAGCTATTCTTTTCAGATTTTTATTACTCTCTTTTGTCAGAGCTTTGGCTTTGGGATACATACTCCCTGTGATATAAAGGCTTTCTATGTGTTTCTCAAATTCTAATATATTTTGAAGCAGTGAAAATTTTTCTTTATCCTCTGCTGCCTTTTTTGATTTTTCTAATTGGCCAAGAGCCCCTTTATAGAGCCCTTTTGCATAAAGTATCCTTGCAAAATCAATTTGCTCTCTAATGTTGATATCTGTGAGATTGTTACGCATTTGCAATTTGAGAGAGGAGAGAACTTGTTTAAAAAGATTAGCTTTTACATTAGCTAATTGACTTTTCTTAATGCTTTTTATTTCATTCAAAACCGCAGCTTCATCATACTCTTTTTTCTTATCAATGAAGTCGAATAATTTAAGAAAAATGGGATCCTCTTTAGGGTTGTTACGATTGACAAATATTTTGAAATGGCGCTTTTCAGCAGGTGTTAACCTTTTTATTAATGTGATTAGATGATCTGTAGACTGCTTAGGCATTAATGGTTTCTTCTATTTGTTCGTCATCTCTACATGTACATCAAATTTATAGCCATTGTTGAGAATGAACATATTAAATGTAATCTGTTTAACATTTATTTCAACAATAGGAAATGATTTTTCATCCAGAGGTTGTAAATAAACATGATATAATCTGCTGATAAACAACCATTTGTGACAAATATTTTTTGTTCTTGCTTTGTAATTGTTTTGTTTTTTAGTCGTGAAAAATGATTGATATGAATCTATCTTAGTTTATACAGAGAATAATGGCAAATTATGTCTAAGAAACAAATACAAATTTTTGACACCACATTGCGTGATGGGGAGCAAGTTCCAGGCTGTAAATTGGCTAAGGAGCCAAAACTAAAACTGGCAAAAAGATTGGAGGAGCTAGGAGTTGATGTGATAGAAGCGGGTTTTCCTATTTCAAGCCCTGGAGATTTTGAGGCAGTGATGTCAATTGGTTCAATGATATCTCAAGATGTAGTTGTTTGCGGATTATCAAGAGCTGTTGAAGCAGATATCAAATGTGCTGCGGAAGCTCTTTCTACCGCTAAACGACCTAGAATTCATACGGGTTTAGGGACCTCAGACAGTCACGTATTTGATAAGCTCAGGACGACTAAGGAAAGAGTAATAGAAAGGGCGCGAAAATCTGTACTTTATGCTAAATCATTTGTAGAAGATGTAGAGTTCTATGCAGAAGATGCCGGCCGTACTGATAATGTTTATTTGGCCCAAGTTATTCAAGCTGTAGTAGATGCAGGAGCAACTGTTTTAAATATTCCGGATACTACAGGCTATTGCCTTCCATCTGAGTATGGTGAAAAGATTAAATACCTAGTAGAGCATGTAAAAGGAATTGATAACTGCACAATCTCTACGCACTGCCACAATGACCTAGGAATGGCAACAGCTAATTCAATAGCAGGTGTAATCAATGGTGCTACTCAGATAGAATGTACTATGAATGGCATCGGAGAAAGAGCAGGAAATTGTAGTCTAGAGGAAGTGGTTATGGTGCTAAAACATAGATTGAGCGACAAGTTTGTCACAGGAGTAAATACTCCATTATTGTATCCATTGAGTAGAGAAGTTTGTGAAGAAATGGGTGTAGTAGTACAAGCTAATAAGGCAATTGTAGGTGACAATGCATTTGCGCACTCATCCGGTATACACCAAGATGGAGTAATCAAAGAAAGGTCAACTTACGAAATCATAGACCCAAAAGAGGTTGGAGTTAACAGTTCACAAATTGTTTTGACTGCTCGCTCTGGAAGGGCAGCACTAGCTTATAGATTTAAGAATATTGGTCACAACCTTACCAAGAGAGAATTAGATATCGCATACAGTGATTTTCTTACTTTAGCGGACCAAAAAAAGGAGGTCATTGATGAAGACCTACATTTCATATTGCAAAACTTAAAAGCTGAAGTAGCTTAAGGATAAATTTAGATGGGAAAAACGTTATTCGATAAGATATGGGATGCCCATGTCATAGATGAAATTGAAGGTGGTCCAAGTGTATTGTATATTGACAAGCACCTAATCCATGAGGTCACCTCTCCTCAGGCATTTAATGGAATTAACAAAAGGGGACTAAAGGTCAGAAGACCTGAAAGAACAGTGGCAACTCCTGATCATAATGTTCCAACGATAGATCAGCATCTTCCTATTAAGGACAAATTGTCAAAATATCAGGTAGATAAGCTGACTGAGAATTGTGAGCAACATGGAGTAGAACTTTATGGCCTCAATCACCCTTATCAGGGAATAGTTCATGTAGTAGGCCCACAGATGGGGATCACGCAGCCAGGGATGACAATGGTATGTGGAGATAGTCACACTTCGACTCATGGTGCATTTGGAACTATTGCATTTGGCATTGGAACCTCTGAAGTGGAAATGGTTTTGGCCACTCAGTGTATTCTGCAGCCAAAACCAAAGAAAATGAGAATCACTGTAAATGGATCACTCAAAAACGGAGTGACTTCTAAGGATGTGATTTTATATATCATTAGTGAAATATCTGCTAGTGGTGCAACAGGTTTTTTTGTGGAGTATGCCGGTGAAGTATTCAGATCGATGAGCATGGAGGCTCGAATGACTGTATGTAATATGAGTATTGAGATGGGAGCAAGAGGAGGACTGATTGCTCCAGATCAAAAAACTTTTGATTATGTGGAAGGAAGAGAATATGCGCCAAAAGGCACAGATTGGGATAAGGCCATAGCTAAATGGACAAAGCTTAATACTGACGCTGATGCAGTATTTGATGAAGAATTAAAATTCGATGCTGCTGATATAGAACCTATGATTACTTATGGTACTAATCCTGGAATGGGCGTAGGCATAACAGGCAGTATCCCTTCTGTAGGAGATATATCAAGTAAAGAGGTTCCAAGTTTCCAAAAATCATTGGAATATATGGGTTTTAAGGATGGTGATGTAATGATTGGAAAGAAAGTCGATTATGTTTTTGTAGGAAGTTGTACCAATGGAAGAATTGAGGATTTAAGATCTGTAGCGGATTTTGTTAAGGGAAAAAAGAAAGCAGACAACATAACTGCATGGATTGTTCCTGGATCAAAGCAAGTAGAAAAACAAGCCATAAAAGAAGGAATTGTAGATGTTTTAGAAGAAGCAGGTTTCAAAATGAGACAGCCTGGTTGTTCGGCATGTTTAGCTATGAATGATGATAAAGTGCCAAAAGGCAAATATGCAGTGTCCACCTCTAATAGAAATTTTGAAGGCAGACAGGGGCCTGGATCACGTACACTTTTAGCAAGCCCGCTTACTGCGGCAGCTGTAGCAATTACAGGAAAAATTATTGACCCACGTACTATTTTACAGAATTAAGAAAGAGAAGAAGAGATGGCAATTGACAAATTTCGACATACAATATCTACAGCAGTACCACTTCCTATTGAGAATGTAGATACTGACCAGATTATTCCAGCAAGGTTTTTAAAAGCTACTACGAGAGATGGCTTTGGAGAGAACTTATTTAGAGATTGGAGATATGATAACAGCGATCAACCTATTCCTGATTTCGTATTGAATAATCCCATATACAGAGGTAAAATACTCGTAGGAGGAAAGAACTTTGGTTGCGGATCGAGTAGAGAACATGCAGCTTGGGCTGTGGGTGATTATGGATTTAAAGTGGTGGTATCAAGCTTTTTTGCTGATATTTTTAAAAACAATGCCCTGAATAATGGCATACTTCCGATAACAGTGAGCGAAGATTTTTTGGCTCAAATTTTTTCTGAAATAGAAAAAGATCCAGATGTAAAATTTGAAGTGAATCTAGAATCTCAGACTTTTAAAATCACTTCCACAGCAGTCGAAACAGACTTTGATATCAATCCATATAAGAAAAAATGCCTCCTGAATGGCTACGACGATATTGACTATTTACTAAGCATATCTGACAAAATCGAAACTTTCGAAACGGCAAGAGCAGAATAGCATCATTTTTGCCAGAAGTAAACCCATGCTCTATCAATCAATATCTGTATGATGAAAATAAACATAATGGATACTACTCTTCGAGATGGCGAACAGACATCGGGTGTATCCTTTACAGATAGTGAAAAACTTCAAATGGCTCGACTTCTTCTTGAAGAGCTTAAAGTAGATCGTTTGGAAATTGCTTCTGCTCATGTGTCTGAAGGAGAGTTTAGAGCAGTAAAGAATATCATTGCATGGGCAAAGAAGAATGGTTATGAAAATGCTGTAGAGATATTAGGATTTGTAGATGGCACTCGATCATTAGAATGGATCAAAAATGCTGGTGCAAAAGTGAATAACTTGCTTACTAAAGGTTCACTCAAGCATTGCAAATATCAACTCCGTAAAACACAAGAAGAACATCTTTCAGATATAAAACAGGTATTGGCAAATGCAAATAAAATGGGCATCATTGTCAATATCTATTTTGAGGATTGGTCCAATGGTATGAAAGATTCGAAAGAGTATGTATATACCATGATAGATGAGCTGAAAGATGAAGGTGTAAATCGATTTATGCTTCCTGACACTTTAGGAGTATTGAATCCAGATCAGACTTTTGAATATTGTTCTGATCTTAAATCTAGATATCCAGAAGTAAATTTTGATTTTCATGCACACAACGACTATGATTTGGCTACTGCCAATGTCTTTTCGGCGGTGAAAGCTGGAATCAATGGCATTCATACTACATTGAATGGACTTGGAGAACGGGCTGGAAATGTAGCCCTGTCCAGTGTAATTGGAGTGTTGAGAGACCACTTAGATTGTGAAATTAATGTGGAAGAGAGAAAGCTTTTTCCCGTATGTAAGATGATAGAATCATTTTCTGGTATAAGAATCCCTGGGAACAAGCCACTTATAGGAGAATTTGTGTTTACACAGACTAGTGGAATACATGCAGATGGGGACAATAAAAAAGACTTATACCATAATGAATTAAAGCCAGAGCGTTTCAATAGAAAAAGAGTTTATGCCCTAGGCAAATTGGCAGGTAAAGCAAGTATCAAAAAGAATTTAGAAGAAATTGGAATTGAGCTAGATACTGACTCAATGAAAAAGCTGACAAAAAAGATCAACGAACTAGGCGATAAGAAGCAGATCGTAACCAAAGAAGACTTACCATTCATCATTGTAGATGTACTAAAGAGTCAAGAAATAGAGCAAAAGATAAAGATTAAGAATTACTCTCTTTCTGTGGCAGAAGGGCTAGAGTCTACAGCTTCAATCTGTGTTGAGTTAGATGGAAAATTGCATAAGCAAACGGCATCAGGTGATGGTCAATATGATGCATTTATGAATGCCCTTTGGAAAATATATGATGACCTGGGAAAAGATTACCCAGAACTGATAGACTACAATGTGACTATTCCTCCCGGGGGAAAAACAGATGCACTTTGCCACACAGTTATAACTTGGAACTTTAAGGGGAATGATTTTAAGACAAATGGATTAGATTCAGATCAGGCAATAGCCGCTATCAAAGCAACAATTAAAATGCTCAACATTCTAGAAAACAAGAATCAAATAGAATTACCAAAAGTAAAAATCGCATAAAAAAGAGTTTGAGAAAGTAGATGAATTATACAATAGCAACATTAGCAGGAGACGGTATTGGACCGGAAGTTACAGCACAGGCTATCAAAGTGTTAGAAGCAGTTGGAAGTTTGAGTGGACATCAGTTTGAATTCAATCATAGTCCAGTCGGGGCTGTGGCCATTGACCAGACAGGGGATCCATTTCCGAAAGACACATTTAAGAATTGTGAAAATTCTGATGCAGTGCTATTTGGAGCGATTGGGGACCCAAAATATGACAACGACCCTAAAGCTAAAGTAAGACCAGAGCAAGGTCTACTAAGAATGCGACAAATGTTAGGTCTCTATGCCAATATAAGACCAGTGACAGCTTTTCCGCAATTGATTCATAAGTCTCCTTTACGGGCAGAGTTGATTGAAGGTGCTGATTTCATAGTGATTAGAGAGCTTACAGGAGGGATTTATTTTGGCACAAGGGGTAGATCAGAAGATCTAAACATGGCTTTTGATACTATGACATATACAAGGCCAGAAATACAACGAATAGTGAAGTTGGCATTCGAGTATGCAGGAAGACGAGATAAAAGATTGACTCTTATAGACAAAGCAAATGTATTGGCTTCATCAAGATTATGGAGAGAGACAACACAGGACATGGAAGGTAACTATTCTGACATTGCAGTAGACTATCTTTTTGTAGATAATGCAGCGATGCAGATTGTACAGTGGCCTAAGAAGTTTGATGTGATGGTGACGGCAAATCTTTTTGGAGATATCATCAGTGATGAGGCAAGTGTGATTACAGGTTCGCTTGGGCTATTGCCATCAGCTTCTATTGGTTTGAGCACATCAGTATTCGAGCCTGTACATGGGTCATATCCACAAGGCGCAGGAAAGGATATTGCTAACCCGATAGCTACAATACTTTCGGCAGCAATGATGCTAGATCATTTAGATTTAACTGATGAAGCATCAACTGTGAGAGCAGCTGTTGATAAAAGCATGGCGGATAATTTTGTAACTGAAGATTTAGATAAAGAGGTGTCTAAGAAATGTTCGGAGGTAGGAGATTATATAAAAAATGCAATATTGAAAGCTTAAAAAGTAGAATTTGTCAGAGCTAAACAAATACAGTAAAAGAGTTACCCAAGATGATTCTCAACCAGGATCACAAGCCATGCTATATGGCATTGGCATGACAGAGGAGGATATGAGTAAACCTCTAGTGGGTATAGCAAGTACAGGATGGGATGGAAATCCATGTAATATGCATCTT
>DKPS01000243.1 GCA_002471345.1 Saprospiraceae bacterium UBA7328 | reverse complement strand
CTCTCACTAAATTTTGATTTCTTCATAACAGTTTAAATTTAATTCATTTTTAAACTGTCTTATTTTTACGCAAGGATACAGTCAAGCTGAGCAATTAGATATAGAAGGGGCAATAAGCATAGAAAATAGTGCAACAGAAACTCCTAAACCTGGAACAATCCGATGGACAGGAAATGACTTTGAAGGTTGGAATGGAGTAAATTGGGTATCGTTGACAGGGAATGCACAAGTAGGAACTGTTGCTGATGTAGAAGGAAATATTTATAAAACTATTCGTATTGGGGAACAAATATGGATGGCAGAAAACTTACGTGTTAGAAGAACTAATGACAATCTTATTTTTATTGCAGATATTACTTCAAATGTTGGATGGGAAGATGCCTTTTTCCCAGGTAGGTGCAGGTACAATAATTCAGATGACAATGTTGAAGCTTACGGTTATTTATACAATGGATATGCTGTAGCTGATGGTCGATTATGTCCTATAGGATGGGAATTGCCATCTGTAGCACAATGGACTACTTTGATTGATAATTTAGGAGGACATTCCATTGCTGGGGGTAAAATGAAAGAGACCGGTGTAAATTATTGGAGCACTAGCTCTACTAGCACTAATGAAAGTGGTTGGTCGTCTCGGGGAGCTGGACGTCGTTTTGAAAGTGGGACTTTTGGGGGTTTAAAAGATAGAGGTCAATGGTGGAGCTCAACAGCTCCAACAATGAATAGTTTTAAAATATTTGATATGGTTCATAGTGGTGCTCAAATATCTCAACCTTTGGAAAGGGATAATAACTACGGCCTTTCGGTGAGATGTATCAAGGAAGACTAAATTTTTCTCTGTGACAAATGACCATAAGAAGCTGATATTGAAAAACTGATGTTTTTGAAGTAAATGGAATTCCATTGAAATATACTTCCGTGGGATGAAGAAGATATGTTCCATGATAATGATTGGAAATACATAAATGAACCATCTTCAGAGGAATTTCGATCATTCGAAGAGTTGGTCGGCATATACTTTTTAGCATTGAAATATATCAATGAACTACAAGGACAAAACTATAATTTATTAGAAGTAATCAATCATTCAATAAAATGATAATTGGTTGTTTATTAACATTCTTGTTCTGCAATTAAAAGAGCCCTCCATCGAATAAAGGATGAATTGGGTGAATCAGAGTTAATAAAAACGAAGGTTTGATTTAATTCAAGTTATTATTTAAACATGAACCTCACCCATTTCCTATATCCCAGCACATATATTTAATCTCTAAGTAATCATCCATGCCATATTTCGAACCTTCTCTTCCAAAACCACTTTCTTTAATTCCGCCAAATGGAGCAACAGTAGTTGAGATCATTCCTGTGTTAATTCCTATCATTCCATATTCTAGTTCTTCGGCGACACGCCATATTCGAGAGTGATCTTTACCGTAGAAATATGCTGCTAAACCATAAGGTGTATCGTTAGCGAGTGAAATAACTTCATCTTCATCTTTGAACTTGAAGATTGGTGCAACAGGTCCGAATATTTCTTGGTCGAAAACCATCATATTCTTATTTACATTAGTAAGTACTGTAGGCTGATAAAATAAAGAGGGCACATCACCAATCCTTCTTCCTCCTGTAATAACTTCTGCACCTCTTTCAACAGCATTGGCAACTAATTCTTCTACAAATAGTATTGCTTTTTCTTCTATCATTGGCCCAATAGTCACTTCTTCTGACAGGCCTGACCCTACTTTTTGAGCCCTAACTGCTTTGGAAAATTTTTGCACAAACTTGTCATAAACTTCATCTTGCACAAAAAATCTATTTGCACAAACACATGTTTGCCCAGCATTTCTGTATTTAGCAGCTACAGCTCCTTCCACAGCTTTATCAAGATCTGCATCATCGAATACAATAAAAGGTGCGTTACCTCCTAACTCTAGAGATACTTTTTTTACTGTATCTGCACTTTGTTTCAGTAGTATTTTTCCTACTTCTGTTGATCCAGTAAACGAAAGTTTTTTAACGATTGAGTTTGATGTAAGTTCTCTTCCTATTACTTCAGGGGTACTTGAATTAATGACATTAAAGACTCCAGGAGGGAAACCTGCTTCTTTGGCTAAAACAGCCAAGGCATTAGCCGACAATGGAGTAAGCTCTGCTGGTTTTATAATTACGCAGCAACCTGCTGCAAGAGCGGGAGCTACTTTTCTAGTTATCATGGCATTAGGGAAATTCCACGGAGTAATAGCGGCGACTACACCAATAGGTTGTTTAATTACTATAATTCGTTTGTCCCTTTGATGCCCTGGAATAGTATCACCATAAACTCTTCTTGCTTCTTCAGCAAACCACTCTACAAAAGATGCTCCATAGCCTATTTCGCCTTTTGATTCAACCAAAGGTTTTCCTTGCTCACAAGTCAATATAGTTGCCAAGTCATCTATATTTTCCATTTGCAGATCATACCACCTTCGAAGTATTTGACCTCTTTCTGTTCCAGTCAGCTTTTTCCAAGAGCGGTAAGCTTCTTGAGCTTCCTTTATAGCTCCCAGCGTTTCACTTTGGCCGCAATCTGCCACTTCAGCTATTGTCTTTCCATCATAAGGATTAGTAACTGAAAATGTCTTATTGTCATTTGCATTTATGAATCTCCCATTTATAAAGGATCTTGTTTCAAGTAGTTTTGGATTCTTTAGATTCATCTCAACTTATTTTCGTTGATTCTCCAAGAGCTGATTCGAATATCATCAACGCCTCCGTGATTTGTTTTTGAGTCACGGTTAATGGAGGTATCCATCGGATGACATTTTTATAACTCCCACAGCTTAGCAGAAGAAGTCTTTTTTCGATGCATGATTTGACAACTTTAGAAGTCAGGTCTGCATTGGGCGTACTATCTCTATTGGTAAACTCTACGGCTATCATTAGACCCAATCCTCGCACATCTCCTATTATTGGAAATCTTTTTTGTAATTTTCTTAAATCTAGTACTAACTGTTCTCCTCTGATTGCTGAATTCTCAACCAATTCTTCATCTTTCATTACATCAATGGTAGCACAAGCTGCAGCCCCTGCTATTGCACTACCTCCACCATATGTTCCTCCATGTGTTCCAGGTTTCCATTTCTCCATGATTTCATTCGAGGATGCTATTGCAGAAATGGGAAGTCCACTACCTAGACCTTTTGCCATCACGATGATGTCTGGTTTGACACCAGCATGCTCGAAACATAAGAGTTTCCCTGTTCTTCCAAAACCACTTTGAACTTCATCAATAATCAACAAGATGCCATGCTGGTCACACACGTCTCTAAGGTGGTGCAAAAATGCACTTGGTGCAGGTATGTATCCACCTTCACCTAAGACGGGTTCTATGATAATAGCCGCAGTTTCATCAGGAGCGGTTTGTCCATGAAGTAGCAGGTCCAGTTGTTTTTTGCAAAATTCAACAGTTGTCTCTTCATCCCAGCCATAGTAATAAGCATAAGGGAATGGTGCAACAAAAATACCAGAAGGCAGAGGCTGAAATTTGTGCCTGTATACTGTTTTAGATGTAGTCATAGCCATAGTCAGATGCGTCCTACCATGAAAACTTCCTTGAAACACGATTATATTAGATCTTCCTGTTGCCGCCTTGGCCAGTTTGACACTGGCTTCTGTAGCTTCTGCACCGCTATTGGCAAAAAAGAAACGATTAATGTGCTCTGGTGTGACTTCATTAAGTTTAGCAGCCAGCTTTATTGCCGTCGGAGGAATCACACAATTCATTTGTCCAAATAGCAATTTGCTAGCCTGAGTTTGTACGGCTTCTACTACTCTAGGATGGCAGTGGCCTGTGTTTACCACACCTATTCCTGAGGTGAAATCAGTATATTGATTCTCTTCATTATCATATATATAAATTCCTTCACCTCTTACAGCTCGTATGTCTGTTAAATGCGTCCATACTGGAGATAGGAAATCTAATTCTGATCCGTTCTTTTCATTCATAATTATCAATTGTGTACTATCCTTTTAGACCAAACACCACTCACCATTGGGCTGAGAAGATTAATGCTTTCTTCAATGATGGGTGGTAGAATCACAGGAATGATCTTTTTATAATGCTGACCTTCTACATGACTATAATGCATGTTCCATTTCAATGTGCCTTTGTCTGAGCCTTCTTTATATATTTCAAAATGCCCTAAATAATTTTTTATTGGAAAGCCGTCTCCTTGTGCGGTGTAAACATATCTGATTGGAGGATTCCAATCAATAATCTCTTCAAAGACATCTCCGAAAAAGGTGAATTCGAGATTAAAACTAGATGAGGAATTATCATTGGGTTCATGCATTTTTACTTCTTTTTTCTTTAGAATCCACAAGTTAATGTGGATAAACTATAACCTACCAATAAAGGCGTATCAACTATTTGACAAGGAGTTAGGTCCTAGGTTATGATAAGAGTCTTTATCGGATGTTAGAACGTGTATCAGATAGGAATTAAGGCACATAGGCCTATTATTAAGGTTTAGAAATATCGTTTTGACATGGTTGTCAAAAACATTTAATGATTAAAGATTTTAAACAATTTGTAGGAATTGATGTGTCCAAATTAACACTTGATGTAAGCGTGATATTTGATGGAGAAAGTTGTCGAATAGAGTACATACAAGTGGTAAATTCTATAAAAGGATCAATGGAACTACTGATATTCTTATCCAAGAAAAAGGTTAGGCTTAAAAATGTTCTTTTTTGTATAGAACATACTGGGTTGTATGGATCACTTATTATGAGTTCTCTGCTGAAGAAGAAAGCTGATGTTTGGTTTGAAATGCCGTATATAATCAAGCACTCGATGGGAATACAACGAGGAAAGACTGATAAAGTGGATTCCCTTAGAATTGCTCAATATGTTTCAAGATTTCGAGATAAAGCTCAATTATATAAGTTGTAATCTTCAAGTTTAGAAAGAGTAAAGGCACTGCTAGCAATGAGAGAGAAGTTGGTTAAAGCGAGACAAGGCTTAAAAAAATATCTGACTGAGTTAAAGAAGTTTGATCCCGAATCTTACAAAATGATCAGATATAATATAGAAAGTTCAATTTCGAATATCGCAAAGAATGTCAATACAATAGATGAGAAACTAGCTCTGATAGTCAAGAAAGATAGTCGGCTAACTGAAGTCTTTGAAATGGTGAACTCAGTAACAGGGAGTGGTAGAATTACAGCTCTTTATCTTATGACAGCAACAAATCTTTTTACCAAGTGTAGTAATCCAAAGCAGTTAGCTTCTTATTGTGGAGTGGTTCCATTTCAATATACTTCGGGTAAAAGTGTCAAGAAAAAGCCAAGAGTACATTTTATGGCAAACAAAAAGCTGAAGTCTTTACTCCATATGTGCGCACTATCTGCAGCTCGTTATGATCATGGCTTAAAGACATATTTTGAACGTAAAGTTGATCAGGTAAAGAATTCAATGCTTTTAATTAATAACATTTGGTTTTATCATAGGAATCATAATGCAATCTATAGGTACAATTTATTGATTGTGCTTGTAAACAATTCTCTTCCACCAAGCAAAAAAAACAAAAGGGTTGAGTTATTTGATCACTTATTACATATTCTAAGTGCCAAGCAAAGAAGATTGACTTAAGAACCCTCTTGACAATCTGGTTTGCCCTTTCAGTTCTTCTATTCTTTCTCTCACAGCGGCATCAGCTAATTCTTTCTCAGCCTTAATAGATAACTTTGTTTTGTAGTCACTTGTTTCTCTGTCAAATTTAGCTTCGTTGGTAACTGGATATACTTTTTGAGATGAAAACTTTTCATGACTCATTGCAAATAGGGCCTCATGCTTGTCTAGACTGTAATCATATGGACTTCTTTCTAATATTAATTTAGTGATGACTGGAGCAGTCTCAACCGCGATAAAAAGCAATGTGATAAATATACTTGCAATAAAAATGGCTCTTGATTTGGCAGAAGCACGATCTAAGGCCTCAACTCTCGCAGCAAACCCACTTAAACTTACTCTTTGAAGTGCAGCCAATTCATCAGACTTACTTGTTTCCAGCCGATTAATTTGCTCTGATTTTTGATTGATGAGAGCAGTATTTGCTGTAGTTAGTGCATCCAATTCACCTTGAACATTATCCGCGGCGGCTTTCTTTGTTCGGTATATTGGGCCTAAATTTCGTCTTTGTGATCCTCCTGTACCATCTGCTTCTTTCACAGCTTCATTGACCAATAAGTTTCTTTCATTTTGTTTAGCAGTAATCGCACTTGAAAGTATAGCTACTTCAGACTTCAAACTATCTATATCGGCACCATATCGGGCTTTCACAAGGTCATCTTGCGCTCTATAATTTTCCTGCTGCATCAGCACTAGTTCTGACTCTATTTCCGATTCGAATATTTTTAGCTCTAATGGTTTTGCTATGACGATTGCAATGAGCAATGCTAAAACTAACCTCGGTGCTGCAGAGGTAAAGTCTCTACCAAATGATCCTTTTTTCTTCATAGTACTCACTATGAACCTGTCTAAGTTGAAAATCATAAGACCCCATGCAATAGCAATAGGAACAATAAGCCACATACTATCAAACACAGTATAAAGCGCATATGCAGCAGCAATAGCGGCAAATACTCCTGTGAAGAATATGGTAGCACCGATACCAACATATTTGTTGACTTCGGTGGGTGTACGATTTAGGATAGAGCGATTAGCCCCTGAACAAAAGATAAAAAACTCTTTCAGTGATTTCATGATGACATTTTTGTGATAAATAGAATACAGCCTAAGGTTGAATGAAGTTAAAAGACGACTTAAAAAGGTAGAATATTATTCGACGAAGTGATTAATCTTTTTGATTGATAGTAATAGCGCGTATTATATTACGGTCTTTCATGGATCGTTTCCGACCGATCTCTCAGAAATCCACCATCTCTTTGTGAATAGAAAGCCCTAATTTCTGCCACCATAGCAATTGCAATTTCTTCCGGAGAGGTGGCACCAGTGTCAAGTCCTATAGGAGCATGAATCTTAAGGTGGTCAGATTTTGAAATATTGATATTACTTGATGACAGTTCATTGAATATTTTTTGACTTCTAACTTTCGGCCCTAACATTCCTATATATCCTATATCAGAATCTAATAGCAATTGCAAATTCTGCATATCCGTCTTATAGTCATGAGCCATTAGAATCGCTGCAGTGTGACGATCAAAATTTAGGTTTTTGCTCTTATTGGAAACAACTTTTGCTTTGTCAAAAAGTGATTTGTCTACTTTTTGTGGATTGTATACCACGGTTGCTTCCCAGCCTATATCATTAGCAATATCAACTAATGGATAGATGTCGTAGTTACCACCAAAAAGAATAAGCCGAGTCTCGGGAGGGAGAAATTCTAAAAACACTTTTGAAAAATTACCAGATTCTTCAAATCGATAGATTTTGGATTTTTGTTCTTCCTTGATAAGATCAAGTTCAATTCCAAGAAGATCAATAATATGCTGATTACCGATGTGTTGTTGTAATATGTTTTCCTTCCCTAATATCATGTCTCCTATAGAATTGCGATCTACAGGATCAATGAAAGTGATTAAAACATTAGCTATTCTTGAATTCACACAGTCTTTTAGAATATTGATTGTGTTATTGGTTTCATTTCCCAATGGAGTGATCAATACATCAATAATTCCATTACATCCAAGACCTACACCAATCTGAAAAGCATCTTCTTCACGGGTATCATACCTTACAATTGACGACTGATCTTTCACTATCGCATTTTTTGCCTTACGTAAGGCATCTCCTTCGAGACACCCTCCACTGATACCACCTATCCAGGTGCCGTCTTCCACCACAAGCATACGAGCACCTTCCCTTCTATAAGACGATCCTTCCACGTATACCACTGTGGCCAGAGCCATTTTTTTATTGGTAGATTTTATCTTGTCGTATTGTTGTAGTATGGATCGTATTTCTTTCATTTAGTTTTTTACATCCATTGTGATGTGAAAAGTAGTAAATTCTAAAATAGTCAGTATCTAATGTTGATTTAAATACACTATTTACACCAATTCCAATCTTAAAAGATCAAATGGTATACGATAATAAGTTCATCTTTAACTATTATTGAAAATAGGAAGGACTACACACTATGGGCAAATACCTTTTTAATATAGATTGAGTAAATGAGGGAACTTAAATGAAAAATGAGAATCCTAAAATCGTTTTAATTGGTGCTGGGATCATGAGTGCTACTCTAGGTATTTTAATCAAGCAACTATTACCATTTGCACATATTACTATACTGGAAAGGTTAGATAAAGTAGCGGCTGAAAGTTCTGATGCGTGGAATAATGCGGGTACAGGGCATTCCTCATTCTGTGAGTTAAATTATACTCCAATGATGAATGGTAAAGTTGATCTTACCAAAGCATTAAAAATTGCACAACAGTTTGAAGAATCAAAACAACTCTGGGCATACCTAATAGAAACTGGAAAACTTCCAATGGATAAGCCTTGTATCAATGATCTACCGCATATGAGTTTTGTTTGGGGGGAAGACAATGTTTCATTTCTAGTGAATAGATACAATGCAATGGTCGACTATCCTATTTTCAGTGATATGATATACTCCCATGATATGGATGAAGTGGCTCATTGGGTACCATTAATGATGGATGGAAGGATTCATGAACATCCTATGGCGGCTACTAGGATGGACATAGGAACTGATGTAAATTTTGGAGATTTAACACGCTCCATGATTCACTATCTCAGTACTTGTGATAATGTAGAAGTTGCCTTAGGCAGAGAAGTAGAGGATCTAACTAGAATGCCAGATGGTAGATGGAAAGTGGATGCTCGTGCTATGAAAAATTGTAAAGAGGACGATATTTTAGCAGATTATATATTTATAGGAGCAGGAGGAGGAGCATTGACATTATTGGATAAATCTGAAATCCCAGAGGGAAAAGGATTTGGAGGGTTTCCTGTGAGTGGTCAGTTTTTAGTTTGTAATAATGAAGATGTAATTAATAGACATGAAGCAAAGGTGTATGGAAAAGCTGCTGTAGGATCTCCACCGATGTCAGTACCTCATTTAGACACCAGATGGATTGATGGTAAAAGGTCACTACTATTTGGTCCATATGCAGGATTTAGTACGAAGTTTTTAAAGGAAGGTTCTTACATGGATCTTTTTCTATCGGTAGAAATGCACAATGTATGGCCTATGCTCTCTGCAGGAGTTCAAAATATTCCTCTTACTCAATATCTAATCAATCAAGTGATGCAGAGTAAAGAGGACAGATTTGAATTTTTGTTGTCTTATTATCCTGAAGCTGATATTAATGACTGGGACAATATTACGGCTGGGCAAAGAGTGCAAATAATCAAAGAGGACGATGATAAAGGAGGGAGACTTCAGTTTGGTACATAGGTGGTCTCTTCTGAAGATGGCACTCTTACGGCTCTCTTAGGAGCTTCTCCAGGTGCATCTACTTCGGTTTCCATCATGCTCAATTTATTGACCAAGATGTTTCCGAATGAAATGGAAGGGAAAGATTGGATCAGAGGTATTAAGAAAATGATTCCATCATATGGAGAATCACTGATTATGGATGCTGATTTATGTGCGAATACTAGAGATCGTACGAGTCATATATTGAAACTACTTTAGATTTTAATTTCCTAAATTTTTCTGATCTTTTTTGAAATGCTTCAAAGCGCAAAAGAATTTTAACTAGCTTAGGTGCTAATGAAATTATATAGCAAATTAGTCATTTACAATTTTATGTTGGCAATAGCCTTTTCAAGTTGTCACATGCCATCCGACCCTCAAAATGCAACTTGGCCATTGATTGGGTTTAATAAACAAGATGAACTCAATCCAATATTGTTTCCAGATAAAGGGCAAACTTTTCTATGTCCCAAAAGAGATAGTGTAATTCAATGGGAGGCAAGGAATGTCTTGAATCCTACTGCTTTTGTTAAGGATAACAAAGTGTATCTAGTCTACAGAGCGCAAGACGAAGACATGACATCACGTCTTGGACTTGCAATAAGTGAGGATGGACTAAATTTTAAAAAAGAATCAGAACCAATCTTTTATCCAGCTAATGATGATATGATTGGATATGAATGGCCTGGAGGGGTGGAAGACCCAAGAATTGTAGAGTCTGAAAGCGGCGAATATATTCTTACCTATACTGCCTATGATGGCAAAGTTGCTAGATTGTTTATTGCATCCAGCATTGATCTACATACTTGGACTAAACATGGACCTGTTTTGGGTGAAGGAAAGTATTTAAATACATGGTCCAAAGCAGGTGCAATCGTGTCAAGGTTAGAGGGCAATAGAATTATTGCTACCAAGATAGATGGTAAATATTGGATGTATTTTGGTGATACAGAGTTGTTTATAGCCACTTCTGATGACCTTAAAGTTTGGGATGTTTTAGAAGATACTCAATTGGATAAAAAGATTTCTGTGTTACACCCAAGACGAGGCTTTTTTGATAGTAGACTTGTAGAACCTGGCCCTTTTGCACTTCTTCAGGAGGATGGAATATTACTCATCTATAATTCAATGAATGCTAAAGAATATAATGATGAATCACTTCCTGTTGGGACCTATGCTGCCGGACAAGCTTTATTTGAAAAAACTCGACCATATCAACTGAAAGATAGAATGACAGAGCATTTTATTCATCCCGATAAAGATTACGAAAGGGTAGGGGAAGTTAATGAAATTTGTTTTGTGGAAGGTTTGGTATTCTTCAAAGAAAAGTGGTTCTTATACTACGGAACGGCTGATTCTAAAATTGCTGTGGCGGTTAGAGATTAGACTGCCTGGTCATTTGAAATATGATGCGATATGGTGGTTGGAACAATAGAAAACTTGTGACCTAAAGAATCATTGCAGTGAAAATCAAGGAAGAGGCTTATTCTACTTTGGATCAATTTGCCAACATTCAAATTTTTCCATCCCTAACCATGGAGATTGCCATTAAGAATACGGATCAATACCACCTTTTGAAATGGGAATAGAG
>DKPS01000122.1:5249-10200 GCA_002471345.1 Saprospiraceae bacterium UBA7328 | reverse complement strand
GAACCATTCATTAAATGGGAGTTTGGTGTATGATGGAAAAGAAATTTCTTTTGACGGGGGAAAAGGATATATGGAAAAGGATTGGGGACGCTCTTTCCCTTCAGGGTATATCTGGATGCAATCTAACCATTTTAATTCCGAGAACGTTTCGCTAAAATCTTCTGTGGCCAGGATTCCATGGATAGGTTCCTCATTTACAGGATATATTGCTGGTGTGCTTATTCAAGATAGAATAATTGAGTTTACTACTTATAACAATACAAAACTCAGAAAATGTCATGTGGATAAAGAGAAAGTAGAATTAGTATATGAAAACGGAAAGCATTTACTAGAAATTGAAGCTATTAGATCATCTACAGCTTCTTTAGCATCTCCAATTCAAGGATTCATGGATGGCAGAATAAATGAGAGCATGACATCCATCCTGAATATAAAACTTTCGGATAAAAAGAACGACATGATATTACTTGAAGATTCAGGCAGAAATGCCGGACTTGAAGTGGCTGGAGATTTGTCCACTTTATTGAAATGAAAAAGCCATACAAAATAAATTGTATGGCCTATTGATTTATAAAATTGTAAATCTTATTTCACTTCAATTTTAATTGGAACTGCAGTCTTTTCCCAAACTAAATACATTGTTGCAGAATGATCTCTAAGATCGTTAATGTCGATCAAGAAAGACTCTACTGAAGAGCCTATTTGTTCTGGAGTGATCATCATTGATGCTGCAGGTGTAGTGTCTCTATATGAAGACCATCTGGTGCCATCATATGGATATAAATTTACTTTCCATGACTTGGCTCCTGGAACAGAAGTTATACTATAGGATCCAGCTTTAATATCATTTCCTTCTACTTTCACATCATCACTAAAGGTAATTTTAGTCGCAGTATTTGCTCCAGTCCGCCACATTTTTCCATAAGCTTGAAGTCCATCTTCACTAAAGATTTCTCTGTCCTTTACACCTGGTCTAGAGTATTCCACCATAATATCTGTTAAGCCTACTTTTTGCATGACAGTTGATGATGGGCTTGGGGCTCTATTCTCGTCTTGAGCTGAAAGAGTTAAACCTGCAAATAAAATGGTAAATAGTAAGAATAAATTTTTCATTGTTTGTTTTTGTAATAAATTGAATATGAATGATTTAGGCATGAGAATGTTCTCTTAGAATATATTTCTCAAACAAAACCTGTTGATTATTGAACATAGAATTATGAGTTGATATTTTCTAAAACTCAAGGATTCTCCATATTTCATAATCATTCCTAAAATCAAGAGAATGGTGAAAACTTTCAAAATAGTCGCCTATCTTATAAAACTGCCTATACTGAAAATGTAATCTTCTTTACATCTGGATTAAATTAGGGTATTTCCCATAGAATAGAATTTTTGAAAAGAGTACCTTTGTGGCACTAGCCTATCTGAGAATTCTGAAACGAGAAACTAATTGGTTTAGAATTACTTAAAATCTTCAATTCAACTTGCTTAACTGCTTCATCATGAAAATTAAAAGTTACTCCATATTTTTAACGTTTTGCTGGATTTTTGCTTTTTCGATAAGCTCACATTGCTATCCTAATAATGAAAATAATGGAACATCAAGGATCATTATTGACTTTAACGATTGTGAAGCTGATGTCACAGGAACCAATGAGAATTATGACGAGTTTACAGCAAGAGAGGAAAATAGCGAATCAGGTCCAGAGATTGAGTTAATTGGTAATAGACTCTATAGAAATAACCCAAGTGAGAATCCTCATTCATGTGTTTTAGGATTAGATTTTACTTCTGCTATGTGTGTTGGAGCATCTAGCTCATGCTTATACGAAGCAGGCAGTGCTCGAAGTGTAAGATTTGATGTGAAAATTACTTCTCCCCAATCGAGTGGAGCGTTATTGAACAACTTGCATTTCTATGAGTCCTCTCCACGAAATTTTGCATGGTTAGGCGGTTCATCCGGTTCAAATAATTATCCAACCAAATATGGAGTTAGAGTTTTAAGAGGAGGAAATGTGATTTATGAAAGGTCGGATATTTCATCGACCAGGGGCTTTTCTCTAGAATCTTTTGATTTTGATAACAATCCAAACTTCGAAGTTAATGGGTCAGCAATTTTCAATTTTGAGTTATTGCCTTATTGCCCAGTAAATAATGGAGCTAATATTTCAATTTGGGATTTAGAAGACCTTGTTGTAGAAGCAATAAGTACTCCAAGCAGTGAACATAATATAGTTGGTGGCCCTTTCACTTTTTGTTCAGGAGATGGCAGTCCTGATTTAATCGACGAAGATTCAATTGTCCTAAATGGTGAAGGAAGCCTTAATTCACAGTGGATTATAACCGATGCAAATGGCCAAATTTTATTGCTGCCGCAGAGTTTTACAGAAATAAATTTTGATTTGACAGGAGAAGGGTCATGCAACATTTACCATCTCAATTATTCAGGATCTATATCAGGATTATTTATAGGTAGTAATGTCGAAAACTTAATTGGCATTTTTGATTTAACAAACTCTATTGAAGTTAAAAGGAACGAAGTTAGTGGAGGTCAATTGACAGGAGGCCCTTTTAGTTTTTGTGTCGGTGATGGCTTACCAGATATAATCCTATCTTCTGACTTATCATTATCTCAAAATAAAGGTTCCCTTAATCAATGGATAATTACTGATACTCAAGGAAAAATTATTGGATTACCACCTTCACTATCAAATGTAGATTTTGATGAGGCAGGAATAGGGATTTGTTTACTTTGGAACTTAGGGTATGAGTCTGGAGTTTCTGGCATCTCTCTTGAGAACAATGTACTTACTGACCTTTCCGGATGTTACGATTTATCAAACCCTGTAACAATTAATAGAGGTGAAGTTGTAGGTGGCCTTTTAAGTGGAGGACCTTTTACCTTTTGTGTTGGCGATGGAGAACCGGATGTCATTGCTGAGGCCGATGTTTCTATCACTAGCAACTCTGGTGGCAATTTTCAATGGGTTATTACTGATGAAACAGGTCTTATACTAGGATTGCCTGGGAATCTGGAAGATGTGAACTTTGACGAAACAGAAGGAGGAAATTGTCTTATATGGCATCTTAGTTTTGAAGAAAATATTTCAGGACTTATAAATGGGAATAATATAAATAATGATCTAAATGGCTGTTATGATTTATCAAATTCGGTAAAAGTAGAAAGAACTGGAGTTCAGAAAGGAATCTTAACAGGGGGGCCATTTAGTTTTTGTGCTGATGGTATAAAAGACACCATAAGTACAAATGAGATTACTTTATCTGGTAACATAGGAAGTCAATCCAAATGGCTAGTTACAGATACTAGTGGCAAAATCCTAGCCTTGCCATCTCACTATTCCGAGGTAGACTTTGATGCAGCCGGAGTAGGATTATGTTGGATATCGCATTTAAGTTCAGAAGGCATGATACAAGGAGATACCATTGGAGGGAATACCAATGATATCGTAGGTTGTCATGCTTTATCGAATTCAATCTTGGTAACTAGATCAATTTCGAGTGGTGGTATGCTAACAGGAGGTCCATTTAATTTTTGTGTAGATGGGCTAACAGATACAATTGATATAAACGAGATCACTTTGTCAGGAAACGTTGGAAGCCAATCTCAATGGGTTATCACAGATACAAGTGGCAATATCTTAGGCCTACCACCTCATTATTCTTCAGTAGACTTTGATGCAGCTGGAGTAGGATCATGTTTGATCTGGCATTTGAGTTCAGCTGGAAATTTACAAGGTGATACAGTAGGTGGGAATACAAATGATATCATAGGCTGTCACGAATTCTCTAATTCCGTTGCCGTAACAAGAACAACACCAGGTGGTGGCCTGTTAATAGGAGGTCCTTTTAGTTTTTGTGTGGATGGTATTAGAGATACTATTGCTACAGATGATATCACATTATCCGGTAATATAGGAAGCGAATCTCAATGGCTGGTAACTGATACAACAGGTAACATTTTAGGTAAACCTCTTCATTTTTCAAATGTCGATTTTGATGCTGCAGGTGTAGGTATATGTTTAATCTGGCATTTGAGTTCAGAAGGAAGTATTCCAGCAGATACATTAGGTGGAAATGTAAATGATTTTATAGGCTGTCATGCTCTGTCCAATCCAATCACAGTTATAAGATCTACATCAAGTGGTGGCATATTGACTGGAGGTCCATTTAGTTTCTGTGTTGATGATCTAAGAGATACTATTGGTATAGATGAGATCATATTATCCGAAAATACAGGAAGTGTATCTCAATGGTTAATTACTGATACCCTTGGAAATATATTAGGCAAACCCTCTCACTTTTCAAATGTCGACTTTGACGTGGCAGGAGTTGGAGTTTGTATGATCTGGCATTTAAGTTCAGCTGGCAGTTTACAAGGGGATTCAGTAGGTGGTAACATTAATAACATGTTTGGTTGCCATGCTTTGTCCAATTCAATCACTGTGACAAGATCAACACCAAGTGGCGGTCTGTTAACAGGAGGTCCATTTAGTTTCTGTGTTGATGATCTAAGAGATACTATTGGCATGGATGAGATCATATTATCCGAAAATAGAGGAAGTGAATCTCAATGGTTAGTTACTGATACTAGTGGAAACATATTAGGCAAACCCCCTCATTTTTCAAATGTCGATTTTGATGCGGCAGGTGTAGGGATTTGTTTGATATGGCATTTGAGCTCAGAAAATAGCATACTAGGCGATACTATAGGTGGTAATGCAAATGATATCATTGGCTGTCATTCTCTATCCAATCCAATCACAATAAAAAGATCAATTCCAACTAGTGGTATATTGACTGGAGGACCATTTAGTTTCTGTGTTGATGATTTAAGAGATACTATAGGCATTGATGAGATCACATTAACAGACTACATAGGAAGTGAATCTCAATGGTTAGTGACTGATACTAGTGGAAACATATTAGGCAA
>DKPS01000122.1:3285-4917 GCA_002471345.1 Saprospiraceae bacterium UBA7328 | reverse complement strand
TTCAAATGTCGATTTTGATGCGGCCGATGTAGGGATATGTTTGATTTGGCATTTAAGCTCAGCCGGCAGTATACAAGGAGATACAATAGGTGGAAGCACAACTAATATTATTGGCTGTCATGCTTTATCCAATCCGATTACAGTAACAAGATCATCACCAAATGGTGGAATGCTAACTGGTGGACCATTCAGTTTCTGTATGGATGGACAAAGAGATACAATAGGTACAATTGACATCACATTATCCAGTAATACAGGAAGTGTATCTCAATGGCTAGTTACTGATACAAGTGGAAATATATTAGGCAAACCTCCTCACTTTTCAAATGTCGATTTTGATGCTGCAGGAGTAGGAACATGTTTGATCTGGCACTTGAGTTCAGAAGGAAATTTAGAAGGCGATACCGTAGGTGGTAATACAAATAACATCTTAGGCTGTCATGCTTTATCGAATCCAATCACCGTTATAAGATCAACGCCAAGTGGTGGTCTGTTGACAGGAGGACCATTTAGTTTCTGTATCGATGGCCAAAGAGATACTATAGGCACAGAAGAAGTCACATTATCTGGTAATCTAGGAAGTGAATCTCAATGGTTAGTGACTGATACCAGTGGGACTATTTTAGGCAAACCTCCTCACTTTTCAAATGTCGATTTTGATGCGGCCGGTGTAGGAATTTGTTTGATATGGCATTTAAGTTCAGAAAATAGCATACTAGGCGATACTATAGGTGGTAATGCCAATAATATTATTGGCTGTCATGCTTTATCCAATCCAATCACGGTAACAAGGTCAGCACCAAGCGGCGGCATGTTATCTGGAGGTCCATTTCATTTCTGTGTTGATGGTATAAGAGATACTATTGATACAGATGAGATCATGCTATCTGGCAATATAGGAAGTGAATCTCAATGGTTAGTAACCGATACTAGTGGAAACATATTAGGTAAACCTGCTCACTTTTCAAATGTCGATTTTGATGCGGCGGGTGTAGGGATTTGTCTGATTTGGCATTTGAGTTCTGAAGGAATTCTACAAGGTGATACCGTCGGTGGCAATGCAAATGATATCTTAGGCTGTCATGCTTTGTCCAATCCAGTTACCGTAACAAGATCAATTCCAAGTGGAGGAACATTGACGGGAGGACCTTTTAGCTTTTGTGTAGATGGTATAAGAGATACAATAGGTACAGACGAGATTTCGCTATCAGGAAATATAGAGGGCGAATCTCAATGGTTAATTACTGATACTAGTGGAAACATATTAGGCAATCCTCCTCACTTTTCAGATGTTGATTTTGACATGGCTGGAGTTGGAATATGTTTGATTTGGCACTTGAGTGCTGATGGAAGTTTACAAGGAGATACTGTAGGTGGCAATCTAAGCAATTTCAGAGGCTGTCATGCTTTATCTAATTCAATAACTGTCTCCAGATCAATACCAAATGGCGGAACTTTAGCAGGAGGACCATTTAGCTTTTGTGTAGATGGTATAAGAGATACAATAGGTACAGATGAGATCACAATATTTGGCAATGTAGAAACTAATTCTCAATGGTTGGTAACAGATAAAAGTGGTAACATATTAGGCAAACCTCCTCATTTTTCAAATATCGATTTTGATGCGGCAGG
>DKPS01000122.1:2668-2944 GCA_002471345.1 Saprospiraceae bacterium UBA7328 | reverse complement strand
ATATGTTTGATCTGGCATTTGAGTTCAGAAGGGAGTTTGGAAGGCGACACTGTAGGTGGCAACATAAATGATATCATAGGATGTCATGCTTTTTCTAATTCAATCACCGTAACAAGGTCGATACCAAATGGTGGGATGATAACTGGGGGACCATTTAGTTTCTGTGTCGATGGCTTAATGGATACCATAGCTAGAGATGAGATTGAACTATTAGGCAATGTAGGAATTGAGTCTCAATGGTTAGTAACTGACACTAGTGGAAACATATTAGGCAAA
>DKPS01000122.1:0-2325 GCA_002471345.1 Saprospiraceae bacterium UBA7328 | reverse complement strand
AAATGTCGATTTTGATGCGGCAGGTGTAGGTATATGTTTGATCTGGCATTTGAGCTCGGAAGGAAACTTACAAGGTGATACCATAGGTGGCAATACAAGTGATATCACAGGTTGTCATGCTTTGTCCAATTCAATCACCGTAACAAGAGATGATTCAGGTGAAAGCTGTCCGTCTCAGAATTTATTGGGAGTTCCGATAATTAATGAGGTTAATTCCAATGGAAATGTTGAATTAAAAAATGTCGGTAATGATACAATTGACGTTTCACCATTCTTCTTATGTAACTTCCCAAATTATATGTTGATTGATTCAGCATCAATCATTTGTGGCTCTAAGCAAATCGCCCCAGGTGAATATGTAACCATTGACGCCTCTTTACTAAATTATGGCCCTGATGATGGAGAAATTGGGTTATACAAGGATGACGTATTTTCACAAGCTTCTAGCATATTAGATTACCTCGAATGGGGAAGTACAGGACATGGAAGGTCAGTTGTAGCCGTAAATGCAGAGATTTGGACAATGGGAACTTTTATCGAAGCATTTTCAAATGGTATGAGTCTTTTATATGACGGAGAAGGTGATGATTCTACTGATTGGATAGAGGGAAATTCTAGTGATTGTGAGGAAAATATTTTAGGAATCATACAAGAACAAGATCATTCTAAGTTCTCCTTCTCTATTTCTCCGAATCCTGTATCTGAGTTCGCAACTTTGACTTTTTCAAACAAAGAAGATGCAACTCGAGGGTTAATGTATATATATGATCAATCTGGTGCTCTACGCATGGAAAGTATTGTAGCTGTAGAGGATGGAGTAGAAAACCAAATAAACCTCTCTCATTTAGAACAAGGTGTATATTTTATAAAAGTGTTCTCAAGTGAACAATCTTATTATGACAAATTCATTGTCCATTAATACAATATTAAAAAAAGAAAAAAGCCACATCAGATATTCTGATGTGGCTTTTTTTATCTTCTCTTTTTTCCAAATCCTTTTCGGTGAGGTTTTCTCTTTTTATTAGGTCTACTGCCTTTTGGATTGGCTACCTCTACATTAATTTTCATGCCTTTGTATTGGCTACCCCTGAATCTTCTGATCACCTCATCATCCATGCCTTTATCTATTTCAAAGAAACTGAAGTTCTTTTGAAGGTCAATTTCACCTATGCCAAAAGTTCGACCTTTCATCGTCTTGTTTATTAGCATAATTAAGTCTTTAGGGCTGAGGTTTTGAATCTTACCAATGTTGATAAAAAATCTAGAATAATCTCCACCCCTGTTTCCACCTTTTTCTCTTCTCCCTCTTCTATCACCATCTCTATCTCTATCCCTTGTTCTTCCTGGTGTGGCATTGAGATCACCAGCATTTTTGTAGTAATCTAAAAATCTATTGAATTCCATAGAGACAAACTTTTTTATAAGTTCTTCTCGATCTAAATCTTCAAGACTCTCATGGATTTGACTGATAAAAGGAGCAATCTCCTCTTCATTGACATTTACATTTCTGACACTGTCAATCAATTTCATCATTCTTATTGCACACACCTCTTCTCCTGACGGTACTGTTTTAAGATCAAATTTTCTGCCTATTTTTTTCTCAACTTGCCTTATCCTTCCGTTCTCTCTAGCATTAATAATTGTGATACAAATTCCATTTTTATCAGCCCTTCCTGTTCTTCCACTTCTATGTACATACGCTTCAAGACTGTCCGGAAGATTGTAATTTACGACATGAGTCAAATCTTCAACATCTATTCCCCTGGCTGCAACATCAGTAGCAACTAACATTTGAACTTTCTTCTTCCGGAATTTTTTCATGACTAAGTCCCTCTGTGCTTGAGAAAGGTCCCCATGAATGCTTTCTGCACTATACCCATCTTGAATGAGTTTATCTGCTATTTTTTGAGTTTCTAATCTAGTTCTACAAAATACTATACTGTATATATTAGGGTTAAAATCAGCTAGTCTTTTGAGTACTTCATACCTATTCTTTTCATAAGTCACATAGTACTCATGCGAAACATTGGTTGTGCTTTTATTGTCGGTCACCACGGATATCTCCAGTGGTTCATTCATATACTTTTTAGATATCCTTTTTATCTCCCTAGGCATTGTGGCAGAAAACAGTACAGTTTGTCTATTCTCAGAAGTAACCTCAAGAATTGCATTTAGACTATCTTGAAAGCCCATAGAAAGCATTTCATCTGCCTCATCCAAAACCAGATAATTGATATTACTCAAGTCCAATTTTCTTCTATTGATAAGGTCAACAGTTCTTCCAGGCGTGCCAACGACAATTTGAGCTCCAGACCTCAAGGCCCT